>QYQB01000075.1 GCA_007280275.1 bacterium
CTCGTCGAAAAAATGAAGTCCTACAAGATTGTGCCAGAGTTGTCCTTCGTTCTCGGTAACCCAACAGACTCCGTTCAAGAGGATCTTGATCGGGATATTCGTTACATTCGGAAGATCAAAGAAATAAATCCTGAGAGTGAGATCGTCATGTATACTTACTCTCCCGTGCATTTTCAGGAGTCTGATCTGTTTCACGTCTCGCAGAGTCACGGATTTGAGTTTCCTCAACAATTGGACGATTGGCTCCTACCACAGTGGCAGCTCCACGATTTGCGTAAGAATCCGGTGACACCGTGGCTCAAGCGCAACGATGTCGCGTTGATCAAGAATTTCGAGCGGGTTTTAAATGCATACTCCCCGACGAAATCTGACCTAAAGCTCACGCGTTTCCGCCGACAACTCCTGCATTTGTTCGGGTCTTGGCGCTACAAGATGAAGATCTATACTGCTCCGTACGAACTTGCAGTGATGCAACGCCTGTTCAGATATCGGCAGCCCGAGATAGATGGATTTTGACCTGTTTCCGATGATCAGTTCGTTTGATCCTTCATTACCGTGCACACGTCCATTTTGAAAACCGCCCGACGCATTTTGTTTCTCATCGCATATTACGGATGGGTGAAGCCGACCACGTCGAGGACTGTTTCGACTGACCTGCTCGGGTTCTCAATTGTTGTACCTCCAACCGTCTTCCACCCGAAATTCTATTTCACGAGTAAATTCTTCGCTGAGTTCATTCAAGCGACGCCTCTGCACGGGAAGCGCATTCTCGACATTGGGTGCGGCTCGGGTATTCTTTCTCTTGCTGCGGCGCGCGCTGGGGGAAGGGTAACAGGCATCGACATTAATCCAGCGGCTATTGCTGCTACTTCGGAAAATGCCCGGCAAAACGATCTCGCTGATAGGATCTGTGCTGTCGAAAGCGATGTTCTGGATCGATTGGATCCTGCGGTGCAAACATTTGATTGTGTTTTCAGCAATCCGCCTTACTACGGCGGAGAAGCGAAGACGATGGCAGAGAAGGCATTCAAGGGTGGTCATGCGAATAGGTTCATGGTGAGATTGGCGCTGGATCTCCCCAAGTTTCTCCTTCCCGGGGCAACGGTTGTAGTGGTGCTATCATCTGATATCGACATCCAAACGTGCTTGCTGCCATTCAAGGAAAATCAGTTCACTTTTCGGATCATCAAGACGAAAAGACTCTTCTTCGAGACACTCTCTCTCATCGAATTGCGGCATGTCCCGTCTGCCTGACCAGTCGATCCAACGGGTACTCAGCACGGAGTCGGTTTGAGAATTTCGAATTCCGAGGCCTCCACCTTCTCCGGTCCATCGGAGGGCTCAATTGCATTTCAGTCCAATCTTGCCTATATTTTCACGGTTTTCTGAGTGCTGGGGAATCCAGGATTCAGATTCGTCATCAACGAGGCGAAAGTCAGAAGTGCGATCTAAATACGAGATACTCGTCAAGGATGCCTTGGCCGCGAAGAAGCGGGCGTATGCACCCTATTCCCGGTTCCGGGTAGGGGCAGCGCTGCTGGCATCAAGCGGCAAGATCTACAAAGGCTGCAACGTGGAAATCAGCACGTACGCGCTGACGATATGTGCTGAACGCACCGCGATTTTCAAAGCAATCTCGGAAGGTGACCATCACTTCAAGGCGATCGCGGTGGTCTCAGACGATCCCGGATATACTCCCCCTTGCGGCGCTTGCCGCCAGGTGCTGATGGATCTCGCCGGCAATATTGACTTTCTGATGGTCAATGGAAAAGGGAAGGTCAAAGTGCTCAAGATGCGAGAACTTCTCCCGCACGCGTTTGGCCAGAAGAATCTCGAACGAACCAGGAAAAAAAGCAGGTAGAGAATGGATACGTCAGAACTCCACAGTGTTCCGCGCAATACGGGATGGATCGAAGTCGTTTGCGGCTGCATGTTCAGCGGCAAGACAGAAGAATTGATACGACGTCTACGTAGGGCCGAAATTGCGAAGCAGAAGGTGGGGATATTCAAACCACGAATTGACAATAGGTACAGCGCCCAGCATATCGTATCACATAGTGAGCAGTCGTTAACCTCCCAGGTGGTAGACGATGCTTCAGAGATAATCGAACTCAGCAAGGATGCACAGGTTGTCGGTATCGATGAAGGTCAGTTCTTCAAGGCCAATCTCGTAGACGTGTGTGAATTGCTCGCGAACAAGGGCAAGCGCGTAATCATAGCTGGATTGGATCAGGATTACAGAGGCAAGCCATTTGAGCCGATGCCGCAACTTTTGGCGGTGGCTGAGTACATCACAAAGACATTGGCCATCTGTGTCGTGTGCGGAAATCCTGCGGATCGGACACAGCGCAAGACGCACCATGCCGATCGGGTAGTTGTAGGTGCAAAAGACATCTACGAAGCCCGTTGTCGGCACTGCTTTGAGCCTCCTTCGGAGTAATTGAACGTTCTCTCCTGCCCCGAAGCCGTTGTCTAGAGGCCGCAATGCCAGCAGCGGACATAAGTGGTTCTTTTGCAAAGCAGTCCTCGAATGTCGCGCGCAACCCGATTGAACAGATCACAAGATCCACGAAGGGGGCACTGGGGATTGACAGATAATTCCAGGCTGGAGAAGGCGATAGCGTACATAACTTCGCGTATCACTCAAAGACCCGCTGTGGCTGTCGTTCTGGGTTCCGGACTTGGTGATTTCGCTGATCGCGTAGTGGACCCGATTGAGATCAAGGCCAGCTCCATCCCCTCCTATCCGATTTCAAGTGTGGTAGGGCACGAAGGCAAACTGATCTTCGGGAAGTTGAAGAGTGGTACCAAGGAATCTCTTCCTCTGCTGATTTTCAAAGGACGCGTGCATTTCTACGAAACCGATGACCTGAGCGCTACGACCTTTCCTATCTCTGTGGCCAAAGCTCTTGGCGCTCGTTACCTCTTGGCAACGAATGCTGCGGGGGGCATCAATCCCTCCTTCTCCGAAGGAGACCTGATGCTGATTGAGGATTTCATAGATCTGTCCTTCCTGAATCCTCATCAAGAGAATCAATCCTCAGCCACAACTCTTTTCCACACAAGCGACCCCAACTACTTTGATAAACAGATTTCTGGCTACATCGCAGATGCGTCCGGAGTCCTTGGGATCACACTCCGCCGTGGAACATATTGCTGGCTGAAAGGTCCGTCATATGAAACGAAAGCGGAGATTGAGATGCTACGTAGACTGGGCGCCGACGCTGTCGGGATGTCGACGGTACCGGAGATCGTTCTCGCTACGGAACTCGGTATGCGATCAGGGGCAATTTCACTCATCTCAAACATGGCAGCTGGATTGTCGGAGGGACGGTTATCGCATGAGGAGGTTGCGGTAACAGCTGGTCGCGTGAAGGAGATTTTTGCGGCACTCTTGGAAGAAACGATTCTACGAATCAAGGACTGATACCAAGCAAACACTATGAGCTACGAACAATCCAGCGGCATTGACTACAGAGACCTGCGCTCGGTCAGCGGTACGTTTTCTTCCCTCTTCGTCGACTACATTGGCGAATTCGGTAATGTGCAGCAATTCTACGGGGGAAATTTTCGCGATGAATCCCATTGGAAATCGCTCCTGAAGAGGGTTTCGCAGCGATCTCTCGACCGGTCAGCCATCGTGCAGATTCTTGGAAACCAAAATCGCAATTTCCATTGCGGAGTGCAAACCCTGGCCAATATTGATCTGCTTCTCAATGATAATACCGTAGCGATCGTGACCGGGCAGCAAGTGGGGCTGTTCACCGGCCCCCTTTACACTATTCTCAAGACGTTGACAACGCTCAAGCTGGTTGAAACTCTGACACAGCGATATCCTGACTACAATTTTGTCCCGGTATTCTGGCTCGAGGGGGAAGATCACGATTTTGAGGAAGTAAATTCAATCAAAACACTCTCAGCATTGAACGATGTTCAGGAGTTCCGGTATGAGCTGAAGCGCTCCTCGGATGAGCAGAACCTGGGGGCAGTTGGCAAAATTGAATTCGACGACACCATAGAATCGTTATTTGGCAACCTCGATGACTCTCTGATACAAACTGAGTTTAAGCCTAAAGTGCTCGAGTTGTTTCGAACTGCATATCAGAAGGGAATGACATTTAATCGAGCCTTCGCACATCTCATGAACGTCTTGCTTGAGAATTCAGGGCTCGTCTTTCTGGACCCAAATGACAAGGAAGTCAAACAACTGCTTGCTCCACTCTTTGCGATGGAACTCGCCGAGACACCTAAGTTCTGTAAATTGGTCATAGACCAGAGCGCCGAGCTTGAGCGGCAGTACCACGCACAGGTAAAGCCAAAGTCGCTCAACCTATTCTTCTTCCACCACGGTGGAAGGTACCTGCTCGAGCCACGACCGGATGGGTATTCGCTAAAGGGGACGCGGCAGCATCTCACGAAGGAATTTGTCGAAGAAGCTGTAAAGACTACCCCGGAGCTTTTCAGTTCAAACGTTGTGTTGAGACCGATTTGCCAGGATTGGCTGTTACCGACGGTTGCATATGTCGCCGGTCCGGCCGAAGTGGCATACTTTGCTCAGCTTAAACCGCTTTACGACGCTGTGAACATCCCTGTGCCCATCATATATCCAAGGGCGAGCGCTACCATCCTTGAGGAAAAGGCGGGAAAGGTGCTCGAGCGCTTCTCGATCTCGCTGGTTGATCTCTTCAGGGATGTCGAGATTGTGAAGCAGAAGGTAGCAGGCGAAGTCGCCGAATTGAATCTGGATGAGGTATTCGGTGGGACGCTCCTCTCGATACAAGAAGCCCTCGAGGTAATAGCCCCCGTTCTTCAGACGATCGACCCGACGCTGCTCGGAGCTCTGGAAAATGTAAGCAAGAAGACCACGGTGAATGTCGAAGGATTGAAAGAGCGAGCTGTGGCAGCCCAGAAGCGTCAACACGAAGTTTCGCTGCGACAGATCGAAAAAGTCGCGAATCTGGTCTTCCCGCAGTCAAACTTTCAGGAGCGAGAACTGAATGTCGTCTATTTCCTGAACAAATATGGGTTGGAATTCCTGCGCTGGCTGTACGGCGAACTCAAGATAGACCTCTTCAAACATCAGGTCATCCGGTTGTAGCGGGTGTCATGGTCCGTTCGTGAGATGGGTCTTCTAGATTGTCTTTTCAGTTTGTCGATCGAAGTAATGGGCGTAGCCCATATCGAATACAAGGTCCAATGGTCTGCCCGTGGCCGGCTTCTTGGTTGAATTGACGCGCGCAACGAACTGCGGACTCTCTTTCCGGGTTGAGAAATAAATATAGGTTTCATTCCCCATCGGCTCAACGACCTCCACTGTCACCTTTGCCTTCGCTCGAGAGGCGCCTGTCACACTCGTGCCTGCGATGGAGATTTGCTCCGGGCGAAGGCCGACTGTCAATTCCTTTCCGATGTAGCTCTTCAGTCGTCTCTGATCCTTTTTCGGGATAGGCAGTCGGAGTCCTCCCTCGTGTTCCGTGAACGTCATCGTCTTCCCCTTCTCGATCAGGCCTTCGAAGAAATTCATGGCCGGACTGCCGATGAATCCAGCAACGAACTTGTTGAGCGGTTTGGCATAGATCTCTAACGGCGTATCAATCTGTTGAACGACGCCATCCTTCATCAGCACGATCTTGTCACCCATGGTCATCGCTTCGGTCTGATCGTGAGTCACGTAGATCATCGTCGCGCCGAGGCGCTGATGGAGCTTGGAAATTTCCGTTCTCATTTGGACACGCAGCTTGGCGTCCAGATTGCTCAGCGGCTCGTCAAAAAGGAACACCTTCGGTTTGCGTACTATCGCCCTTCCAACCGCCACGCGCTGACGTTGGCCGCCGGAGAGAGCCTTCGGCTTACGGTCGAGGTAATCTCCAATTCCTAAGATCGCGGCAGCTGCGCGAACTCTTTCGTCAATTTCCTCCTTGGGCAATTTGCGCAGCTTCAGCCCGAACGCCATGTTCTCATAAACAGACATATGCGGATAGAGGGCATAATTCTGAAACACCATTGCGATGTCTCTATCTTTCGGCGGAACATCATTGACTCGTTGTCCGTCGATGTAAATGTCGCCGCCAGATATTTCCTCCAATCCCGCAATCATGCGGAGGGTGGTTGATTTCCCGCAGCCGGACGGGCCTACAAGAACCACAAATTCCTTGTCTTTCACTTCAAGGTCCATTTCGTGTACGGCAACGACGTTGCCTTCATAGACCTTCTTTATGTTCTCAAGACGAACGTTTGCCAATGCGAACTCCTCCGGATGCTATCGACGCTCAATACTGCTGAGCAAATGCCAGAATGATGGAAACGAAATATCAACACATTCCGATTGCTTTATGACCGTTTCGCCCTTCAGCACGAGTCCTGCGACGCCAAATGCCATGGCGATACGATGATCCTCAAAACTGTCACATTCCGCAGGAAGTAATGTGTTTTTGCCCTGAAAAGCAAATCCGTCGGCGTACTCCTCCACATCGAGTCCGAGCTTACGAAGATTGAGCACCAGCGAGCGAATGCGATCCGATTCCTTGTTTCGCAGATCCGAGGCCCCATGCACAGTCAGGCTGCAACCAGAGAGCGCCAGAGTTACTGCGAGCACAGGAATCTCATCTATGAGCTCTGCAACTTGTTTCCCCTGGAGCTCTATGCCCCCCTGCAACAGCGAGCTCTTCACGAGAAGATCACCGATAGGCTCGCCTGCTACTGTCGTTTCTCGAATGATCTCCACAGACCCGCCCACGGAACGGAAGAAGTCAAGTATGCGAGTTCGTGTTGGGTTGAGTCCAACGTTGAGAATGCGGAGTTCGGACTGCGGAACGAGAAGAGCCGCTGCGATGAGAAAGGCGGCAGATGAGATATCGCCGGGAACCTGGAATTGCTGGGGCTGGATCCCTGTGCCTCCAATGACTTCAACAGCGTACGAGTCGGCGGACTTGACACGTGTAAGTCCGAGCATCCGTTCAGTGTGATCCCGCGTCGGGACGAGCTCGGAAACGCGTGTCGTGCCATCTGCGAACAATCCGGCGAACAGGATGGCCGATTTCACCTGAGCGCTGGATATGTGCATCCGGTGGTTGATGGCCCTCAATGGAAACGTGCCGTTGACCTTCAATGGGGCCGTCTGACTCGCAGTTCCTTCGATTCTGGCGCCCATCAGGGACAAGGGCTCAATGATGCGCTTCATCGGGCGTTGTCGGAGAGATTCGTCACCGGTGATCGTGGATGGAAATGGCTGACCGGCCAGGATGCCGGTCAGCAACCTGATGGTAGTGCCAGAATTGCCGGCATCAAGTACGTTCATCGGGGCACGAAGGCCGTGGAGTCCACGTCCTTTCACTCGAAGAGCGGTGTCAACCTTCTCTACATCGACACCGAGCTTTCGGAGGCAGTGAAGCGTGCTGCCGGGGTCAGCGGCATCGAGAAGCCCGTGTATTTCCGAGGTTCCGTCCGCCAGCGCACTGATCATGAGGGCGCGATGGGATATGGATTTGTCACCGGGGACAATGACTGCTCCCTGGAGCCCTCTTGATGTCGAGATTCGCGTGTCCATGAGGATTCAAAAAAGAAATCCTCACACTTAGATCAGCCTTGTGAGGCATCTCGTCCGCGTGAGGATTGTAGATTCTACGAGATACGGTTCGTTCTAGCGTCTCCTGCTATCTGGACGATGCCCGTCGCGTGGGGATGAAGAGCGGCGTTCACGTGCCTTCTTCATTTCCTCGTGAGCATTCTCTCCGCCTGGAAGCAAAGCTTTGCGGCTGAGGCTGAGCCGGCCCTCAGAGTCGATCGCCATCAGTTTGACTTCAAGGGCGTCACCGACCTTGAAGAGGTCTTCGACTTTCTCGACACGGTTGGTATCGAGCTGTGAGATGTGAACCAAGCCCTCTTTGCCAGGGAGAATCTCGACGAACGCTCCGAACTCCATGATCTTCTTCACTGTGGCCGGATAAACCTTGCCAACCTCGGGCAATTCAGTCAATTTGCGGATATAGTCCATAGCCTTGTCAGCGGATTCTTTCAGGACGGCTGCGACGGTGACTGTGCCATCATCCTCGACGTTGACTTCGGCTCCGCTGTCCTTGACGAGCTGCCGTATGTTCTTGCCTCCGGGACCGATGAGCGAACCGATCATATCGACTGGGATTTTGATGGTTTGCAGCCGCGGTGCATACTCTGAAAGCTCCGGTCGCGGATTCGCGAGTGACTGACTCATCACGTCAAGAATATGGAAACGCCCTACTTTCGCCTGCGCGAGGGCTTTCTCCATGATCTCGAGCGTGATACCCTGGATTTTAATGTCCATCTGGAACGCCGTTATGCCTTCAGTTGTGCCGGCAACCTTGAAGTCCATATCGCCCAGGTGGTCTTCATTTCCGAGGATATCGCTGAGGATAGCTACCTTGTCCCCTTCTTTCACCAGACCCATCGCGATGCCTGCTATCGATCGTTTGTTTGGCACGCCGGCATCGAAGAGAGCGAGGGATCCTGCGCACACAGTGGCCATCGATGATGAGCCATTCGACTCCAGAATGTCGGATACGATGCGGATCGTGTATGGGAATTCCGCTTCGGAAGGAATAAGGTTCTTGAGAGCCCGTTCGGCAAGATTACCGTGACCGATTTCTCTCCTTCCCGGACCGCTCACGCGGCCAATTTCGCCAACGCTGAAAGGCGGGAAGTTGTAGTGCAGCATAAACCGCTTCGTGGTCTCTTCCATCAAGCCTTCCAGGGTCTGCTCATCCCGCTTCGTCCCGAGTGTTGCAGTCGTAAGACTTTGGGTCTCCCCACGCGTGAAGAGAGCCGAGCCGTGCGTGCGAGGTAACAAGCCCACCTCACATGTGATCTTGCGGATATCCGTGAGTCCGCGACCATCAAGTCGTTTCCCTTGCTCCAGGATGGTCGAGCGCATCGCGTGATACTCGAGGTCGTGGAGAATAGTGTTGATGGTCTCAGATTGCTCTGGGTACTTTTCCGCAAGAGCTTGGTTTACTTCCTCGTACACTTTTGCAGTGGCTTCTGAGCGTTCCTCCTTAGCCAGGACAGTCAAGCTGAGTTCCTTGATCTTCGTCGCACCAAGGCGTTTTACATCTGCAGTTAACTCTTCAGGAAACTGCTTTGTCACCACTGGGCGCTTGGACTTAGCGACTTCGCGCGCAAGTTCTACTTGAACACGGCAGAGCCCCTTGATCGCCTCGTGGGCAACCTTCAGCGCCTGGATCATATCGGCTTCGGAAATCTCCTTCGACTCCCCTTCTACCATGACGATGGAGGTCTCAGTCCCCGCGACGATGGCATCCAGATCGCTATGCTCAAGTTCATCGTGGGTTGGATTGATGACAAACTGTCCGTCGATCCGGCCGATGCGAACCTCCGCAATCGGGCCATCAAATGGGGCATCGGACACCATCAACGCAGCCGATGCGGCACACGCTCCAAGGACATCCGAGTCGTGTTGCGAGTCGGACGAGTAGACAGTGACGAGGACTTGGGTTTCGTTGAAGTAGGCCTCAGGGAACATCGGCCGGATGGGGCGGTCAATAAGCCGCGAGGAGAGAATTTCTTTCTCCGTCGGACGGCCTTCGCGCTTGAAGAACCCTCCTGGAATTTTTCCCGCGGCGGAGGTTTTCTCCCGATATTCCACCTGGAGAGGGAAATAGTCTTGCCCCTCCTTTGTTTCTTTGGCGCTGACGACTGTGGCCAACACCATCGTATCGGCGTACCGGACCATCACGGCGCCGTCGGCTTGTTTTGCAAAGCGGCCGGTCTCAAATGAGAACGTTTTACCGCCAACTTCAACTGTCTTGGTTACGAC
This sequence comes from bacterium, assembly GCA_007280275.1. GTDB lineage: Bacteria > Bacteroidota > Ignavibacteria > UBA10030 > UBA10030 > UBA9647. Next base: position 9,809 of record QYQB01000075.1, read on the forward strand.
CATGTGCTTGACTCTTTCTTTCAATGAGAGCTGCACTTGCAGCTCGGGATGGGAGCAGGACAATGCGCAAACTATTTGCGGATGTCAAGCTCTTGAATGATTTTTCGATATCGACTAATGTCTTTCTTCACGAGGTACTCGAGGAGGCGTCTGCGCTTTCCAACGAGTTTCAACAAGCCAGCCCGACTGTGATTGTCTTTTTTGTGACTCACGAGGTGGGGTGACAGCATATTGATGTGCGCGGTGAGAATTGCGATCTGGACTTCCGGACTGCCCGTGTCAGTGGCGCTCTTCCCGTGCTTGGTGATAATCTCCGTCTTTTGCTCTTTAGTGATTGGCATCGCGACTCCTTAGAATGACTAATGATACTGTGTGTTTATTTTCGATTTGTGCCGCCCGATTTCCGTACCTGAGATCTGTATTCCTCTTCCAATGTGCGGCTCTGTTGCTCATCGATGTGCATCTGCTCAACCAGCTGCTGAGCACTTTCGAACTTGCGCTCTTCTCTGAGACGCTTCAAGAACCGGAGCGTAAGAGTCTTCCCATAGAGATCTCCATCGAAATCCAGAAGATTTGCCTCGACAGTCCGTTGCCCTTGTGCGAAGAAGGTCGGCCTGATGCCGATGCTCACCATGCCATAGACCGTATTGGTGCCGATGTCAACCTGCGCGAAATAGATCCCGTCCTGAGGGATGATCTTGCCGTGCGTGAGATTCAGGTTCGCTGTAGGATATCCCAGCTGGCGACCCCTTCCATCACCGCGGATGACGATGCCGCTTACGGCGTACGGCCTGCCGAGCAATCGATGTGCACGGTCTACTCTCCCCTGCAGAAGATGCTGTCTGATCTGACTGCTGCTGACTATTTCTTCATCGACATACACAGGTTTCAATGCTGCAACGGAGAATTCGAACTCCCGGCCGAGTTTCAACAGTTCTTCCACACTGCCTTCACGGTCTCTGCCGAAATGATGATCGTACCCTTCTACTACTTCACTCACGCCGCATCCCTGAATGACATAGCGGAGGTAGAATTCGCGTGATGTCAAGCGTGAAAACTCATACGTGAAGCCTATCCGGTAGAAGACATCAATTCCTAACTGTTCGCAGATCTGCTGGCGTTCCTCAATGGTCGTCAGAAGGTGCATCGTCTTGCTTGTCAGGACCTCCTTCGGATGAGGGTCGAAAGTCAGGACCACACTACGCCCCGTTCGTGCCCGGGCTCGTTCGGCAACTTCCTTCAACAGTTGTTGATGGGCAAGGTGAACCCCGTCAAACGTACCCACGCTCACAACCGAGTTCTTGACGTACTCAATCTCATTAGGCTGGAATACGATGTCCATCGCTCTCGCTTTGCAAACTCGCTCTCTCGCTTTTCACTCTGTCCAGCTGTTCAATCGTCAACGCATCCTCGACTCTGTACGTCCCGATGCGGGTGCGCCTGAGAGAGGTCAAGGCGGCACCGCAACCCAGTCTGTCACCAAGGTCGCTCACGAGAGATCGGATATACGTCCCTTTTGAGCACACCACCCGGAATCCGACCTCCGGTGGAACGAACGACAACATCGAAAACTCCCGGACATCAATTTCTTTCGCCTTGCGGTCGAGCGTTCTCCCCTTTCGTGCATACTTGTAGAGGGGTTTCCCAAGGTGTTTCACCGCAGAGTACATTGGAGGTGTCTGGAGTTGCCGCCCGACGAAAGACAACACTGCAGACGCGAGTTCCTCACGCCCCACCGCGGAGTAGTCTGTCCGCTCGACTACTTCCGTTTCCATATCGAAGCTCGGCGTTCGAATGCCGAGCTGTAACGTCCCAGTATATTCTTTTTCAAGATTCGCAAACTGATCAATGCGCTTCGTTTGTTTTCCTGTGCATACAATCAGGAGGCCCGTTGCCCGGGGATCCAGTGTCCCGGCATGCCCGACTTTCTTGATCTCAAGCGATTGTCGAAGCCGATGAATCACATCGAACGATGTCCAATTCAGCGGTTTATCAACGAGGTACATCGCTCCCTCTTCGTGCTCGCTCATTGTGGCCTGCGATGCGATCGGCATGAACCGTCTACTCTTTTCTCTCTGGAGGATCCTTATGGATCTTGTTGAGCAGATCCTCGATCTTCATTGCGTAATCGAGCGATGCATCCAGGTAGAACGATATCGCCGGTGTAAATTTCAGATTGATGCCACGGCCGAGTTGGGAACGAATCGCTCCTTTCTCGACGGCAAGATGCGCCAGGAGCTTCTTCTTTTTCTCCTCGTCTCCGAAGACACTCACGAATATCTTGGCGATCTTCAGATCGGGACTCATCCGTACTTCCGTAACCGTCACGAGCCCGAACTCTTCCATTCGAAAGTTCTGCTGGATAATCTCGCTCATCAGTTGTTTCACGAGCGAGGCAACTCTCTCCGTTCGCACCGACATGCCTACGCTCCTCCTTACGCCAGTTTCCGTTTTGTTTCTACGATTGTGTATGCCTCGATGGTGTCGCCGGACTTGATGTCGTTGAATCCTTCAAGCCCGATACCGCATTCGAAACCCTGCTCCACTTCACGGACATCCTCTTTGAAACGCTTGAGCGAGGCAATGGTGCCGTCAAAAACCACAAGTCCATCTCTGACAAGCCTAACCTTGTTGTTACGAACGAGCTTACCGTCCTGCATGTAGCAGCCGGCAATTGTTCCCACCTTGGAAATTTTGAACACGTCCCTGACTTCGACGGTTGCGAGCACCAGTTCGGTCAGCGACGGTGCCAGCATCCCTTCCAGGGCGCTCTTGACTTCGTTGATAGCATCATAGATGATATTGTAGAGACGGATGTCAACTTCTTCCGACTCCGCGAGGCGACGCGCATTCAGGTTCGGCCGGACGTGGAATCCGATAATGACGGCCCTTGATGCAGCCGCGAGCAGAACATCTGATTCGGAAATTCCGCCGACACCCTTATGAATAACAAGGACTTTCACCTCGCCCGTTGACAGCTTCATGAGTGAATCCGAAAGTGCCTCGACCGAGCCATCCACGTCACCCTTGACGATGATCGGCAGGTCCTTGACCTGGCCTTCCTTGATTTGTTTGGAAATATCATCGAGGGTGATCATTCTTCGCTGACGGAAATCCTGCTCCCGCTTGAGCTGTTGCCGCTTGTTACTGATCTCTCGCGCTTCCCGTTCGTTCTCGAGAACAACGAGGTCATCGCCTGCTTGCGGGATTCCATCAAAGCCAATAAGCTGGACAGGCTGCGAGGGATGAGCGATTTCCACTCGTTTACCTCGCTCGTCAAACATCGCCCGTGCGCGACCGCTCCAGATTCCGCAGATGAAGGAGTCTCCAATTCTCAATGAACCCTTTTGAACAAGGACGGTTGCCACAATCCCTTTTCCTTTGTCGAGTTCAGACTCAATAACGACACCCCGGGCAAGTCGGTCCGGGTTGGCCTTGAGCTCAAGAACCTCCGCTTCCAGAAGAATCCGCTCCATCAGTTGGTCGACATTCTTGCCGGTCTTTGCCGACAGTTCAACCGCCTGGTACTTCCCACCCCATTCTTCAACGAGCACGCCCTTCTCGGAAAGCTGTTGGCGAATCCGTTCGGGGTTGGCATCCGCTTTGTCCGTTTTGTTGATAGCAATGACAATCGGAACAGACGCAGCCTGAGCATGGCTGATCGCTTCAACTGTTTGCGGCATGACACTATCATCTGCAGCGACGACCAAAACCACAATGTCGGTGACCTGAGCTCCGCGTGCACGCATCGCTGTGAACGCTTCGTGGCCCGGAGTGTCGAGGAACGTAATCTGTTTGCCTTCTCCAAGAGTCACTTCATACGCACCGATATGCTGCGTGATACCGCCTGCTTCGCCGGCGACGACATTTGAGCTGCGGATGTAATCGAGCAGCGATGTCTTTCCATGATCAACATGCCCCATGATCGTGACGACAGGCGCACGTGGTTTCAGCTCGGCCTCATCGTCCGCAGCGTCATAGAGGACATCGGACGTAAACTCTGATTCGAAGACTACCTGGAATCCGAATTCGTCGGCAACCACCTGGATCGTGTCCTTTTCCAGCCGCTGGTTGATGGATACCATGATGCCGAGGCTCATGCACTTCTGAATGACCTCCGCCACCGAAGTGCGCATCAAATCAGCGAGCTCTCCGACAGTTACGAACTCAGTCACGCGAATATGCATCTTATCGCGTTCCTTCTCCTCGATGAGCCGCAGTTCCTCTTCTTCGCGTTCCTTCTTCTTCCTCTTTCGGATAGCTGCCCGGCCGCCTAACGAGTCATCGACCATTTCGGCAAGAGTTTCGCGAATAGCCTTCTCGACTTCCACCACATTCACTTCCGCATGACGAGATTTCTTGCGCTTCTTGCCTTTTGCTCCGCCCTCGTCCTCAACGCCAGCTACGCGCCCGGGAGATTTCTTTGCCTCCTCACGAACTTTCTTCTTCTTCTTCTTTTTCTTCTTCTTGTCGTCTTCGGATTCTTCCGCGGGAAGAACTGCGGGTGCCGGGCGTGCCATTTCCATCTTGCCCTTGATGGTCAGGCCCATACGAGGTCTTGCCATTGCCTGTTCCAGCGGCGTCAGGGGTTTTCGCAGACGCGGTGGCTCCGGCCTTTTCGCTTCGACAGGTTCCGCCGGCGACGGTGCCTCGGCAGGAGGAAGCGCTTCCTCCGCGACAGGTGGCGCCGCAACCGTATCTACTTCTCCCTCAACAACGAGTTCGGCCGGTGCCTCTTCGGTACTCGCGATCGATGCAATGACCGGTTCCGAGGGAATCTGCTCTTCGTCAGGAGGCAGAGCGACCGGCGCTTCCTCGGCAGCCTGCTTTTTCTCGGGCTTTTCCGCGGGTTCCTTCTTGCGGGAGGTACGGAATTCCTGAAGCTTTCGCTGATGCCGCTCGGCGACATCTCTTTCCTTCTTGAAGTGTCCCATGACTGCAGCCAACATGTCGTCGTCCACCGAAGACATGTGACTCTTCACTTCAAAGCCTTTCTTGTGCAAGAACTCGATGAGCGTCTCGCTCGAAAGGTTCAGCTCGGTCGCGAGCTTGTAGATTTTGATTTTCTTGACTGCAGTTTCAGGCATGCAGATTATTGTCCGATCTGGGTGCTGATGTACAATTGACGCTCTTACTGCGGTTGCTTTTCCTCGTTGCCAGGTGGATCGATCGGCTGAGTGTTCTTTGCCTCATCTGACTCACTTACAGGTTCGATCACCTCAGTGCTCTTTGCCTCATCTGACTCACTCACAGGTTGGATTGGCTCAGTGCTCTCCGTCTCACCCGAGTCGTTTGTGGGTTCGGCGGTCTCAGTTGATGCTTCCGTTCCCGGAGTCTCAGGTTGAGCAGTTGGTTCAGCAGCTTCGCCTCCATCCTCTGCGTCTTCGATCTCTGCGTCCTCGAGACCTTTCTTGAGAAGACCAACGATTTCTACAATCTTCTCTTTCTCAAGACCAAACGTGTTCACCAGCTCCTCGACAGTCGTATCGATGACATCGTGAACAGTTTCGTATCCCTCGTCGAAGAATTTATGGAATATGACATCCCCGAGTTCTTCACGGAATTCAGAGAGATCCATGTCATACTCTTCTTCCTCGCCACCCTCCTTAATCAGTTGGATATCATATGTCGTCAACTTCGAGGCAAGGCGCACATTCTGGCCGTTCTTGCCGATGGCCAGGGAAACCTGGTCTGCCGCAACCGTGACGTTCGCCCTTTTGTTCTCTTTGTCGAGCTGAATTTCTTTGAGCTTGGCGGGAGAAAGTGATCGCGTGATAAATACGAGCGGATCATCGCTCCAATTGATGACGTCGATATTTTCGTTATTGAGCTCACGGACGATGGCATGAATTCGGACTCCTTTCATGCCGACACAGGCGCCAACAGCATCAACGCGGTCGTCGTGTGAAAGAACCGAAACCTTTGCGCGATCACCCGGCTCACGGGCGATCGCCTTGATTTCGATGATACCATCGTAGATCTCAGGTATCTCAATCTCAAAAAGTCGCATCAAGAATTGCGGGTCAGTCCGGGAAATGATCACCACAGGGTTGCCTGCACCCTTCCTGACTTCCTTCACGACGGCCCGGAGGGTATCTCCCTTCTTGTATCGTTCTTTGTAGATCTGCTCGCTGCGGGGGAGAATCAGTTCGTTCTTGTTGTGAATGACAAGAATTTCCCCCTTTCCCTTTCGGATCTGATAGATCTCGCCAACCACAATCTCGCCCAAGGAGGTCGAGTACTCATTGTAGATTGCTTCTCGCTCGATTTCCTTGATTCGCTGATTGAGGTTTTGTTTCGCACTGACGACAAGCCTACGTCCAAAGCTTTCGAGCGGCACGATCTCAACAAATTCTTCACCGACATCGATATCTTCGCCTGACTTTTTGCGCGCCTCCTTAATGTCGACCTGAATAACTGGATCAACCACTTCTTCGACGACTTCGCGCTCAAGGTATATTTCTATATCGCCTTTTTCCATGTTGACAACGACATCAAACTTGGCAGTCGGGCCGTATTTCTTCCGAACCATCATGCCAAAGATATCTTCTACAATGCCGACGAGGATATCCTTGTCGATTCCTTTTTCGCGAACCATTTGGGCAAATGATTCGACAATCTCGTGATTCATGAAAGCCTCCGAACAATATACTCTTTACCGAGCCGCTTACCAGGGCAGCTCTTCTTTGGATTCGATAATCTTTGAGAAATCAAGCGTAACAGTCACTCCATCGTCGGCCTGAAACGTCAACTTTTCCTCTTCGACTGCCTCGAGCGTTCCAACAAGCATGAGCTGCGAGTCGGGCGCTTGGTGTATGACCTTGAAACGCCTTCCGACATTCTTCTTATACTGCCTCAACATCCGCAATGGCTTGTCGATACCGGGTGAGGACACTTCCAGGCGGTACGACCCCCGGATGATGCCGTCACGTTCAAGGCCGTTGGCGAGTTCCCGACTGATCTGTGTACATGACTCGATCGTGATGCCTTTGTCCGTATCAACGAAAGCCTGGAGGAGTTTCCCTCCTCGCTCGGTTTGGATTGAGACATCGACCAGGAAAGCTTCGTGCTGCTCGAGGATTGTTGAAAGCAGTATCTCTACTTTTTCTCTGATTTCAGTCATTTAGCCGAATTCCAAAAAAAATAGCCCGGTGAGGCGGGCTATTTCTACTGCGAGGTGGTATAATATATGTAAACGCCCCTAAAGAAGCAAGAATTTTCGCTTCAGAAATTCGTGACCATCTTGGTCTCCCGATAGAAATTATCAACAATTTCAGCCGCTTTTGAAGGATCGTCCTCAACGCGAAAGAGAGCCAAGTCCTCCGGTGAGATATTGCCCGAAGGCACGACGACATCCCTGATCCAGCTGATCAGCCCATTCCAATAGCTGGACCCCATGAGAATAACAGGAAAAGGCTTCGTCTTCCTTGTCTGGATGAGTGTAATGGCCTCGAAAAACTCGTCGAGTGTGCCGAACCCTCCAGGGAGAACGATGAATCCGTGCGCATATTTCACGAACATTACTTTGCGAACGAAGAAATGTCGGAATGTCACCATCCGTTCTTTGTCGATGTAGGGATTGGAGCCTTGCTCATGAGGAAGCTCGATGTTTGCCCCCACTGAGGCGCCGCCTTGCTTCTGCCCTCCTTTATTCGCCGCTTCCATGATTCCCGGTCCTCCACCCGTGAGGATATTGAATCCTCTCTTGACGAGTTCCTGAGCGACTCGCTCAGCCAGCTCATAGTACGGCGTTCCGGGTACTGTTCGAGCAGAGCCGAAGATCGACACCAGGCTCTCTTGCTTTGAGAGAAGAGTGAACCCGTCGACGAACTCCGCCATCACGCGGAAAATGCGCCACACGTCGTCCTGCGCGTTGATGAGTGATCGCAACTGGACATCCTGTTTCATGTCATGAGCGGAACGTTCCAACGGAGTATCCATAGAAGCCCCTTCTTGTGCAGAGTGTGGAAAAGTGAGAGAAACCGCGGTTATGGTATTGAGAGAAAGTTATTCAGGATCTGTTTTCCGTGTTCCGTCGCGATTGATTCCGGATGGAATTGAACGCCAAATGTCGGGTGCTCTCTGTGTCGCAGCCCCATGATGACTCCGTCTGACGTCCACGCGGTCACTTCCAGACAGAGCGGAAGCGTCTCCCTGTCCACTATGAGAGAATGGTACCGGGTAGCAGTGAAGGGCGATGGAATGTCAGCAAAAATTCCCGCACCTGAATGAAGTATCGCCGATGTCTTTCCATGAAGAATCTCCCCTGCTTTGACTACCTTTCCCCCAAGCGCTTCACCGATCGCCTGATGCCCGAGACAGACACCGAGGATTGGGTACTGCTTGTGCAATTCGCGGATCAGTTCGAGCGACACGCCTGCCTCTGAAGGAGTACATGGTCCGGGAGACACAATGATCTTCTCGGGATTCAGCAGCCGAATTTCCGGAATCGTAATATGGTCATTGCGGACGACCTTCGGCTCTCCTCCGAGCTCACCCACATACTGGACGAGATTATAGGTGAAGGAGTCATAGTTGTCGATGACAAGTATCATACTGGCGTGCCTGACTTTGCTCCGGGATCTCTTCGTTCCGACGACGTCAACATCTCCAGCGCTTTCAAGTTCGCCCGGAGCTTCTCCATCGATTCTTCAAATTCCCGCTCGGGCGTTGAATCGTAGACAATCCCCGCACCGGCTTGAAAACGAAGAACATCTCTTTGCATCACGACGGTGCGTATCGCAATGCACGAATCGAGGTTGCCGGAAAAGTCGATATATGCGATGGCACCTCCGTAGACGCCTCTGCGCATACGCTCAAGTTGGGCAATGATCTCCATCGCACGTATCTTCGGGGCTCCGGTCAGAGTGCCCGCCGGGAAGCAAGAAAACAGAGCGTCGATCTGGGTGAGATCCTTCCGGAGTCGACCCTGAACACTCGTCACGAGATGCATGACGTGCGAATACTTTTCGATGGACATGTAGTCTTGCACAACCACTGTTCCATAGTCACTGATGCGTCCGAGGTCATTCCTTCCAAGGTCGACGAGCATCAGGTGTTCGGCCTTTTCCTTGGGATCGTCGGCCAGTTCCTTCTCGAGCTGGTCGTCTTCCGACTTCGTCTTACCCCTCCTCCGAGTTCCTGCGATTGGCCTTGTCTCGACAACGGCGCCCTCGACCCGAACGAGCATCTCCGGTGATGCTCCGATGATGCTGAAATCCCCGCAATGGAGAAAGTACATATACGGTGATGGGTTGATGATCCTGAGCGTCCGATAAAGATCAAAGGGAGCAACAGCCGCTTTCTGTTCAAGGCGTTGGGAGAGAACGACCTGAAAGATATCGCCGGCGGCGATATAGTCCCGAGAACGATTGACAGATTCGCAGAATTCAATTTTCGAAGTGATCTGCCGAAGCGGGCCTTTGAGCTCAGCCTGCCCGATCTCCGGCGAAATTGTCACGTTCAAGAGTCGCTTCAGACGAGCGATCTCTTCGGAAGCTTTTCGGTATTCGGACTGAAGAATCTGTTCGGATCTCCCGCTCTCCGGGAGATAAGCGTACGATACGAGAAAGATCTGATGTCGGAGATTGTCGAAGACAAGGACGACATCGTAGAATAGAAGCAGGGCATCCGGGATGTCAAACTCATCACGCTCAAGAATGGGAACGTCCTCGACAAGCTGAACGCTCTCATATCCGAAGTACCCCACGGCACCGCCGGAGAGTCTCGGGAGGCCCGGGCTCCGCACTGTCTTGATGTGCGCGAAGATCTTTTTCAGTGCGACGAGCGGATGATCGTTCTCTGAAACAAGAGTCGGCAGGACGCTGACATCGTCATGGTACGCTTTCAGCGAAAAGCGCTTATCCCGTATCGAAAAACTCATGAACGGGTTAAACCCGATGAAGGAGTAGCGTCCAACTTGTTCGCCCCCTTCAACACTTTCCAGAAGAAACGAGTACGGACTCTCCTTTTGAATTTTTAGATAGACCGAGACGGGCGTCTCAGTATCGGCAAGAAGCGTCTCGTACACCGGAATGACGTTTCCGCCGTTGCTTAGTTGTTTGAATTCTTCGAATGTCGTCATTTCGTGATTTGGAATTGACGCATACACCTCAAGAGAGGGCCAGTTGATTTGGCAACTGTTTCCTCGACCGTTTCCAGTGCCAGCCTCAAGGGCGTATCGAGTTGGCCACGATTTCTGCAGCGCGGGCGACCTGCTCAGCCGTCACATCGAGGTGTGTTACTGCACGCAGCGAGGTATAGTTGGCATCTGTGAGAAGCACATTGTTTGCGCGCAAGAGGTCCAATAGTTCGCCGGTCGACTTTCCTGTTCGTGCAATGTCGATGACGACGATATTTGTCTGGACATTCTTGAGATCGATACCGAGCACGGGGTTGTTTGCCACACGCTCAGCGAAGAGACGTGCCTTCTCGTGGTCTTCTTTCAACCGGTCGATGTGGTGCTCGAGTGCATAGAGTGCCCCTGCAGCAATAATCCCGGCCTGGCGCATTCCGCCGCCGAGGATCTTGCGGAAGCGGCGGGCGCGCTGAATCATTTCCTCCGATCCGACAAGTGCTGACCCAACCGGTGCACCCAAACCCTTGGAGAAACAGACTGAGACAGAATCGAAAAACTGCGCATACTCCCGGGGTGGGATGCCTGTTGCAACGGATGCGTTCCAAAGCCGCGCTCCGTCCAGGTGCAGCCGGATTCCAAGCGCTTTGGAAAAATCCCGAATTCTCCTGATCTCCTCGATCGGATAGATCGTACCTCCAGCACGATTGTGGGTGTTTTCCAGGCAGACGAGCGCCGTACGCGGCATGTAATATTCGGAAGGCCGAATAGCCGGTGCGAGTTGTTCGGCGCGCAGAATCCCGTGTTGTCCTGAGATAACGTGGAGCTGAACGTTTGACAAGATTGACGGCGCCGCGGTCTCGTAGTTAAAAATGTGCGAGTCCTTTTCAACGATCACCTCGTCACCGGGTTGGGTATGAGCCTTGATAGCTAGTTGATTCGACATTACGCCCGATGGGACATACAGCGCAGCCGGTTTCCCGAGCAATTCTGCGACCCTCCGTTGGAGAAGGTTGAC
>QYQB01000264.1 GCA_007280275.1 bacterium
AGTGTGTTCGGAAATCAGTACGAGCTGCGATCCGCAGACCGATGCGTCGCCACTCTTTCCATCGGGGGGTTCTTCCGTCCCACTGGTCAGGGTGATGGAATAGACGGATGCTGGGCTTTTGAGCCGCTCGATGGGGGGACCCGCAAAATCGTGGTGCGAGCTGACAAATCGTTCCGAGACGTTGCTGTCTTCGATATGAGTCTGTCAGATCACGCCGGCATCCTGCGCACGTCGGAAGGGCGTGTGCTCATTCTGAATTCGGATTTCTGGAAAGGCAATGCCGAGTTCCAGACTCCTTCAGGTGAGCCTCTGATCCGATTTCGCTTTCATGGGCTCTTCCGGCCATCAGCCGAGGTCGAGATACTGGGTGAAGGCAAGTACCTGCGTGAACTCCCGTGGATCTTGATGCTCGGCTGGTGCCTGATCGTTGGCTATCTATAAACCATCACGCAGTTCGATTCATTCGATTTGAGGCAAATACCTATGCGAAGAATCAGTGCACTCGTTGACCACGGAATCACCTGGCAGCAACTCCCGGGCTTCAAGTCGGAGTATGAACTGCGATTTGGGGACGACCTGGTCGCAACCATGAAGCTCCCGAAAATGCTCAGCTCTGCCGCGGTGTTTCAATGCGAGGAGGGAATCTATGCCATTGAAAGAGTCGGGCTCATGAGTTCTAAGACCGTCGTACGTTTAGTGGCCTCGAATGCAGAAATTGCGGCATACACTGCGCGGGCCTGGAAAGGCGGAGGGACGGTCGAGCTTTCAGAAGGACGCAAGCTGGAGCTGCAGACGAACTTCTGGAAGGGCACGTTCGAATGGCGTACGGATGCCGGCGAATCACTCGTTCATATGAAGGGGCGGGGATTCTTGAAGTACTTCGTCGACGTGAGAATGAACCGCTCAGCCCTGAAATGGCCTGAACTCCCGTGGCTGGTCGGATTAGCCTTCTATCAGATCATCATGATGCGGAGAGATTCGGCCGCGCACGCTGCTGGACATTGAGGGACACTGTCGAATGTTGATTCGCGATTGCCGAATGTCGAATGTCGACTAGGTCCACGGGATGGGCTGTCCCAAAAGTACTATCGATGAATTGACGTACTTTGAGAAGTGATCTTCTGTCGATGATTCTCGAGACTCGAGCTGGTCGAGATGGCATCTCGACCTACATTTGGGACAGCCCCTCGAGAGCCGCTTGGGCCGCGGCGAGACCTGTTCCCACCTCGAACTTATAACCAGATCGCTTCAATCCGCTCTCGATCGCACCAATCGTCGCAAGGATATCTGCACCCGTTACGGCGCCCATATGGCCGACGCGGAAATACTGATCCCGTACGGCAGGATGCAATCCACCGGCAACGATAACTCCCGCCTCATCGATGTACTTCAACATCCCTTTGTCGACTCCCTGAGGATAATACACGGCGCTCAGTGTCGTTGCAAGAAGGTCTGTTCTGACAGGAAGTTGCTTCAATCCTAAAGCGCCGATACCGGCCTTGAACGCTCCGCTCATTCTTCGGTGTCTGGCAAACCGTGCGTCCATCCCCTCCGACAAAATTCCTTTCAAACTAACGTTGAGCGCCCAGACGAGGTTTACTGCAGGTGTAGCGAAGTAGCTTGGTTTTCGTCCTTCGTACGACTGCATGATCGGCAACCATTCGGTCCAGTCGGCGTAGAAGCTCCCGACCGGAGTTGTGCGCTTGCGGAAGGCCTCCATCGCCCGAAGACCGGCAACCACGATTGCCAGGCCGGGCGGGACACCGATCGCTTTCTGCGATGCCGTCAACGCGAGGTCTATCCCCCACTCGTCCTGGCGCATCTCTTCTCCGGCTGTTGCGCACACACCATCGACGATAACGAGGGCTTCATGCTTGCGGCCAAGGGCGGACAACTCCCTCACATTCGTCGCAACCGCGGTTGATGTGTCAACGTGCGTAATCGTCATGACCTTCGGCCTGATGGCCTGCAACGCCGCTTCCACCTCACTCAAAGGCGGAGCGTCTCCGACTGTCCGGCCATGCACGTGTGTGACCACGGCACCGTATCGCTCAAGAATTTTCGCGAACCGATCGCTGAAGTAGCCTGAGTTCACCACGAGAGCCTGGTCCCCTCTCTCAATAAGGTTGGCAGCCGCCATGTCCATGGCGAGCGTGCCCGATCCGGGCACGACGAAGGGCTGACCGGAGGGAGCCAGAAACACTTTCCGGAGATCCTCCAGAGCCTGTCCGAAGACCTCAATGAAGTTTGCGGCCACGTGACTTGTTGTCGGCATTCCCATCGCGCGCAGGACATCGGGTGTAAACTCGATGGGTCCGGGGATCATCAGGAGTTTTCGGTTTTTCATTGTGTTTTCCTTGAGGGTGGGGAGCAGTTCGGCCACAAAGTACACACTGTTTCTATCAGCGTCAACTGGAACATTATCACCCCAATTGTGCGCCAAAAGGTGCTGGTTTTACGTCATTCTTCCTTTGCAGACCTGACTACGGAAAAAACTTGGTGAATAGAGTAAGCAAGGAGGTCCGATATGCGACCGACAAAGGATGTATTGCGCATCATCCTGTGATTGGTGTTCGGGTGCAGCCTGGCACCTGGTCAATCTGAGGCCAGGTAATCCGGGACAAAGATTGGAGCTGGAATCCGGCAAGAAGATCTCGTGGAGAGAACACAGAAGGAACTTGGCGAGATGAAAGGAAAATCAAAGTGACGGTGAACGCCAGAAACAAGAACGCCCCGACGAGCGGGGCGTTTTGCTGAGCTCACATCTGAGAAATCAGTTCATAGTGGCGAGCAGCTCTTTATCGATCGCTTCCTTCATTGATTCTTTCGGAAGAGCGCCGACGGCCATTTTCGGCTGACCGGTTTTCGGGACAAACAGAAGCGATGGAATGCTCCGGATGCCGAAAGCCCCGGCAAGTTCCTGCTCTTCGTCCGTGTTAATCTTGTAGAAATTCACCTTGCCGGCATATTCCTTCGACAGCTCGTCGATGACCGGACCTACGGCGCGACACGGTCCGCACCACGGCGCCCAAAAGTCGATAACGCAGGGAAGTTCGCCTTCATACTTCCATTCAGGGTTGTTTTCAAAGTCGAACACTTTTTCGACAAATGTCTGTTTTGTGAGGTTCTCTGCCATGGTTCACTCCGAACAGGTTTATGATTGTTTTTTGATTTCAATTTCGATCTGGTCTTGCTCTGACCACGCTGAAAGTATGATGCGGGAATTCCCCGAAGGATTCGGAAAGTCAAAAATGCCGAATTAACACAGGAAGAGGTTAGCTTTTGCCACTCCCCAAGATGGCCAGAACCGGATTGATTCCCTACGGTCTAATTCGACTTGATAGTTGCGAGGAGAGCGACCTGAGGATCAAAGACCAGTTTGACTGGTTTCGAGCCAAGGTCAAGCGGGAGCTTGATCCTTGTGGACTCAAGGGCTGGAACATCGATAGACACGATGTGCACCTTGCCTTCGCCGGTATGCACTTCAATCGTCAAAGGGAACCTGTATGCGGGAGTGGTTTGCCTCTGGGAGACGCTCACGGTAACCTGATGTAGCGCGTCGTCGTACAACCAGTCGACATTCAGCTCGGGGAGTCCGGGTCGCCGGAGCCATTGATCGAAAAACCATCGAAGCTTAGAGCTGGAAACTTGCTCGAAGGATTCACAGAGATCATCGCTCGTCGCCGTTCCATGACGGTAGTGTCCATAGTAAGCTCTGATCCCTGCGAAGAAGAGGCTATCCCCAAGCAGCGAACGCATCATATGCAGGGTCCAGGCCCCCTTCTGGTAGCTGTTTGAATTCAGAAGCCGCACGAGGTCTGTCTGCAGTGTATCGATGACGGGACGGTTGTACGTCACTCTTGAGTTGATGATCTCATTCCGCAGTCTCATCATCCCCTTCCTGAATGTGTCCGTCCCTTCGCTCTTTTGCACCCACAGCTGTTCAAAATAGGACGCAAATCCTTCCGAAAGCCAGAGGTGTCCCCAACTGCGCGGCGTCACTGCATCGCCGAACCACTGATGAGCTGTTTCATGTGCAATGATTCCTGTGCTCACGTCCCGTCGTTGAAAGAGATCGTCCGAATAGAAGATTGCGCTTGCGTTCTCCATCCCTCCATATCTTGTGAAGCTCTGCACGTGAGCCAATTTCTCATACGGAAACGGCGCCACCATCCGCGCGAAATACTCAACGATTTCTCCCGCTTTTTTGAAAGGCCCCGGTGGATAGTCTGCCAGCTCCGGGACAACGTAGACCGACTGTCTGACGCCCGGCGGAAACTCACTCAGCCCTTGCGAAGTCAGGCCCAGGTCGTACTCTACGAGCGGCCCCGCGGCTATCACCGTGAGATACGGAGGAATCGGCCGTGTCGTTGTCCATCTGGTAAGCGTTCGGCTCGAGGCTCCGGATTTGGGTGGAAGAGATCGTTCTTCGACCAATGTTCCGTTAGCGACAACCTTGCGATTTCTGGGCGCTGTAATGTTCCACGTCACGGTGGCTTTATCGCCGGGCTGGTCGACGGTCGGAAGCCAGCACCTGGCCCGCGTCGGCCAATTATCGCCGAATGCATACCATCGTCCCTTCTCATCTGCATGGATGATGAGCCCGTCCTTCACTTCGCCCTCGTACCGGACAGCGACGAGGAATGTGTCCGGTGAGGAGTCGCTGGATGGGGTGAGCGGAATATCCAACAGTGCGGTCGTTCGTTCGAAGCCGACCGGGTGTTGGTTCACCCAGACAGTGTCGACGTGGAGGCCGACGAGGTCGAGCACGAAATGATTGGCAGGCAGCGATCGACGGACGGTGATGAGGGCTCGCCCCTCGATGAGCCGGCCGCTATCGGGGAGATCGATGGAGAAATCATAATGAATCACATCGATGCCGGGCTGAAGGGAACGATTCTGTCCCTGGAGGGAACCCGCGAACGCGAAGGTAACGATCGAGAGAAGAAGAGAGTACCGGGTCATTGTCTCGCCGGGCTCTCTTTCATATGGTAGAGTTTTCTTCCTGCCTTTTCGTAGGTATCGCCGGGGGTCCAGAACGGTTTTTCTTTCATGTCTGCTATGAGGCGGGCCGAATGGACGTACGCTTTACAGAATTTCACGAAGTAGGAGAAATTGAAGTCGTCACCCGCCTCGTCTGCTGCCGTGTGGTAATACTTGTTAATTTCGTCTCCGAACGCGTGGAACCCTGCGCTGAATGTTGGCGCAGGCACTCCAAGAGAAGCGAACTTCGTGTTATCAGACCTGTTGAAGAGATTCTGTTCCGGCACGGGGTCTTTGATCGCTCCCAAACCGTACCTCTTCGCCCCTTTGATGATGGCATCCTGCGCGGTGGTTCGCTCGAGTCCCACGACGGTAACGATGGTCGTATCATCGAATCCAGCGCCATCAGAGTTCAGGTCGAAGACGATGTGGTCCATCGGCACGGGGGAATGTTCGGCCAGGTAGCGGCTCCCGAATCCGCCGACTTCCTCGCCCGTCAGTGCGGCAATGATCACTGAGCGTTTCGGAGGATGTGCAGTGAACGAATGCGCGGCCGCGATCAGGGCAACAGTTCCCATGGCGTTATCACGCGCGCCATTGTAAATCGTGTCGGCCGAGGCCCCTCCCCGAGGAGCCCTTGTGCCGATATGGTCGTAGTGCGCTGTCAACAACACATATTCATCGCGAAGCTTTGGATCCGAACCTTTGACGAGTCCAATCACGTTTGAAGTCTTTGTGACCTCCACATGTATGCCGGGCGTCTGGATGGAACCGGCAGTGACCTTCTGCTGCTCTGCTTTGGCGGCAATCGTACCGACAGTGTCTTCAACAAGGAAATGCACAAACTCACTGCTGCCTGACTGAATTTCGAGACCTGCCCGGCCGAGGAACGAGAGAAAGAGGCGCCATTCGCGCGGTCCACGATACAACTCAACAAGGGCGACAGCCCCATGTTCAGCGGCCAGCTGGCGTTTTTTCTCAGAAAGAGAAGTCAACGATGTCATGAAATCGCTTCCTCCGGCTGAACCGAATTTCGCGACCGCGACCTTTCCTTTCAGATCAAGCCCCTTGTAGTCGTCGATGGTGCGCTCGGGATCCACAATCCCGTAGCCAACGAAAACAAGTCCGCCGCTCCAATCGAGCGCTCCACCGTTGCGAATCATCATGCTCTTTCCCTGCCGAAGCGTGTCGCTGCCCAGCACAATCTGCCCCGCTGCCGGCGGTGTCCGGCGGGCGAGAGGGATGTTCTGCAGGTACCCCTCAGCACCCTGGACAGGAGCAAGTCCGGCAGCCCGGTACTGTTCCGCGACATACCGCGCGGCCAGTTCGAGCCAGGGAGTGCCGGTCATTCTTCCCCTCATCTCGTCGGAAGCGAGGAAGCGGAGGTGCGCCGCATACTCTGCCTGATTGAGCTGATCTTCGGGAAAGGCCGGATTGGTTTGAGCTTCGGCATCAGGACATGTGACTGCCATCGCGATGGCGAGGATCGCCGCATAGAACAACGTCTTTTTCTTCATGAAATGTGGAGCCCTTTCAACGGAGGTTCATGGTATTCGAAGACCCACCTGCCAACATGATTCGTTGGGGGGGGACAGACGACTCTGATCAGACTGATACTCACAGATGATCCTGAGAAGCGGTGGAGAGTACCCGAGAAACGGAAGCTGGGGCCGTAAGAACTCAACGGAGAAAGAGGACAGCCACTCCAGCAACAGCAACAACCGCTCCGATGATCGCGCGCCACGAGACCTGCTCTTTCAAAACGCACCGCACGATGGGGAGCATAAGAATCGGGACAGTCGCCATCAACGTCGCCGATATCCCCACACTTGTATATGCCACGGAGATCAGGCTCAGTGTGATCCCCAGAAACGGACCCAGGAAAGCCCCGAGCAAGGTTAGCGAGAGCGCCTTCCGGTCTCTCAAATAGAGAGCGAGCACATCGTTGTATTCGCCGGCCAGCCTCGCGATCGGAAAGATGATAATGATAGCAGACACGATGCGAATCAGCGTAGCGACGAAGCCATTGACGGGCCCTTCGTTGAAGGCCATTTTTGCCAACACCAGACCTCCGGCCTGACCCGCTGCTGCGATGAAGGCGTAGATGATTCCTCTGATGTATGGTTCAGGATGGCCTGACGAAGTTTGGCGACGTTCAAGGACCACGAGCGCGATGCCGAGCAAGGTCACGGCCATGCCGATGAATCCCATCGAACCGAGAACCTCCCCCAGCAAGAGGTACGCCAGCAACGCGCTCATCGCCGGGGCTGCGGACATGATCAGCATCCCGGTTCGAGCACCGATGCTCTCGTATGCTTTGAACAGGAATGTGTCCCCTATGACAAGTCCAACGATTCCGCTGATGACAAGGTTCCGGAGCTGCGATGTGGAGAGATGAAACTCGATGCCGGCAAGAAGGACGACTGCGAGAAGAAGAACGGCAGCGAAGAGCAGCCTGGTGACGTTGAGCCTCACCGAGCCGACCCGAAGGGCGGCGGCAGAAAACGCAAGCGCGCTGCCAGACCAACAACACGCCGTCAGCAGCGCGCACACTTCACCGACATAATTCATGCTTTGTTACTCAAACATTGCTGATCGAAAAAAGATCTTGCTCGCTGATCAAACGCCTTCGGTGCCGGAAAAAAGAGATTGAAGATTCAGCGACCCGGCCCGCGATTTACTGGCCAGACTCACGTATGTCCTCGCCAAAGCGTCCTTCCCCGCGCCGAGCACCGTAGCAACCAGGCCGAGCGCTTCCCCGTACTCGGACGGAGGGAGGCCTTTCACGATGCGCGTCCAGATCGCCTCCTCGAGCACGTTGAACGCGGTCTGCACTTCGGAGAGATCGTATCCTGCGGCAAACCGCTCCCGTCCGACCGTTTCCGCGTACGAGATCATCGGACCGAGGTTGCGCTCTTTGACAGCCCGCGACGTAAGGACGTACAACGCTTTCAGGCGCTGATGAGTATGTTCTTTTCCGGCATGTTCATAATTCTTCAGATGAGCGCGTTCAACCGCTTCTTCTGCGGCGACCAGGATTTCACTGGAAGATTCCTGCAATAGTTTCACGAGTTCCATAAGTCCGCTCCAACTAGATCATTCCTGCTATCGTATTTCGAGGTAGTCCCGATCCGGCAATTTTGGGAATGGAGCATGGGGTTCGGTCTGATACCAGAAGGCAACCGACGCAATGTCATCCTGCAGCGGGAGATACCTTCCTTCCGATCTCCACCCGAGAGCCTGAATCGTGATTTTGAGATCTTTCTCAAACCGGACCGGATCCATGATGTGCCAGCGATAGAGACCGAACCGTTGCTGCGAATTATACAAGCCGTCAGGCCGAACGACTTGTGCGAGGCCGCTATACGGCGTGGTAAATTCCTGATACTGATGCGTCACCTGGTTTTCAAAATTGTACGAACCGCAGAAGTAGTCCTCTGTTCCGGTCCCGCAGATCGTTGGGAATTCACCATCTCCGTCAAGAAAGAACTTGATTTCCCCTTCCCCCCACCATCCACCATTGTTCACTCCCCAGGCGAGGTACGTGCCGACAAACTGTCCCCACCCCTTCACTCCATCGAGAATGGAATAGACCGACTTATAGGGAAGCGGATTGATCCTGCGAAACTGTGAGTGGAAATAGGCAAAGTCCGCCGGAACATCCGTGAGAGTATAGTCTACCTGGTAGTACAGTGTCATATCGGACTCGCCGATGTTCTCCATGGTGATCTTGCAGGATTTTCGGAACGGCATTTCCCAGTAGCAATTGAACGCGCTGCCGGGATTGACCGCAACCGGAAGGGACGAGATGTGTGCGTAGGTCCCCCAGCCATTGCCGAAGAAATCGCCGACGGGCACTTCGACGGAAGGTTCTTTCTCACCGTCCCAATAGATGCGGAGGATCGAGTATCGCCATGTTCCCGTAGGAGTCATCCATATATGCTGAATTGCGCCCGGACCATCGATCACCGCAAGTGTGAATGTGCTTTTCTTTTCGATCTTAATGGAAGGGGATATTTTCCATCCTTTCCCGAGCTCCCGCCCATACTTTTCGCCGGTGCCGGTTGTAGCCATTCCCGCTTTCCCCTTTTCTCCGGTGAAGTTCTCCGCCGAAATCGAACGTGTCTTCGCTTTCGAAAGTCGCGAGAGATTGCCCAAACCCATCTGGAGTCCGTTGTACGATGTCCCTTGTGCGTCGAGCTCTTGTGCCATAAAGCCTCCAACTAGAAGTAAACAGAGGAAACGGATCGTGCGATTCATGGGGGGTACCTCCTTGTGGAGTGAGTTTCTAACTCTTCTGGAAGGATAGTTACGAACGAAGGTACCTGATATGTATTTCATTTGCAAGATGAACGCGTAGGGCTCGGGCCGGAAACAACGAAGCCCCCGGGGGGCGGGGGCTTCAACGGTGCGTTCCATGGATGGGACGACAATCTGCGGTGCAGAGTCTCTGGCGCTACGCTTTTGACTCTGTTGGTCTTTGAGTCTGCTCAGCCCAGCCATGGCCGCAGCGGCGATGCCATTCCTCCCTGAATTTTTCCCGCTCCTCCGGAGCCATTGCCGCGAGTTTTTCGTCGAACTTCCGGCGCCAGCGGTCGTGACGCCAGCCGTTCGCGTAGCGCCATCGTCCCCATCCCCTCAGCAGGATGTGCGAGAGCGCCAAAAGCCCAACCGCCTGCCAGAACGTGATCGGCGGTCCTTTGAAAAGGTCGGGAATCAACGCGTTCCATAAAAGCATGACCGCTAGTCCCAGGATCAGCGCCCCAGTCACAATAAGCACGAGCATTTTTCCGACTTTCATTATCCACCATGGTTTCATAACGGTACTCCTTATGTGGTTGTTTCGAATTCATCATAGAGCTCTTGCAGTCGCACACGCAAGGCAAGAACTGCGTAGCGTTTTCGCGAAAGCAATGTATTGACCGGCTCGCCCGTCTCTGCCGCTATCTCCTTGAAGCTCTTCCCTTCGAGTTCATGCATGACGAACACTTCACGCTGATCCTCCGGGAGGTCTTCAAGAGCATCAGAGAGTTCGCTCCATACAACGGAGCGGGCGTAGAGACGTTCCGGGTTCAACGAACTGTCAAAGAGAATGTCTTCGAGGTTGATCGGTTCATTCGGGTTCTTCTCATCACGAGGCATCGGATCCGGCTTCTTCTTCCTGTACCAGTCGATGATCTTGTTGCGCGCAACGCGAAAGAGCCACGCGGTCAGCTTCTCAATCGGTTCAGTCACACTGTAGCTCGCGACAAACTGGTACAGAACATCTTGCAGGATATCTTCCGCATCCTCGGCAGTCCGCACCCTCCTCCGGATGAAATCGAAAAGACGTCCTCGCTCCGCAGTCACCGCCTTTTCCAGCGAATCAGTGCGGTCAATCAGTATGGTCTGTACTTCCATCATGGCTGCCATTCATAGATGCAGACGAACGAACGGACAACATATTGTCGACGGCTCTTCCTGCGACGAGTATTCGTCTTTCTACTCTACGCTTATCGCTATCGTCCTTGCGGCGGGAACACCCGCCAGGCAATATCTTGTTTCCGTTTGGATGAAAAAGCCGTACCATGAAACATAGACTTGAACTCAATAATTCCCCACACCCAATACCTATAGAAAGGACTCCTCGTTGAAATCACGCGTGATGATTATCGGTATTTTCCTCCTCGTGCCGGCTCTTCTCTGCTCGCAGGGGAAAGAACCACTCAAAACCCAAAAAGAAAAAGTGAGTTACAGCATCGGCCTCGACTTCGGCAAGAACATGAAGCGCCAGTCGATCGAGCTCAATCTCGATTTGCTGCTCCGCGGGATCAAAGACGGCATGAACGACACGAAACCGGCACTGACGGACACCGAGATACAGGAATGTATGGGTGCTTTCCAAAAGGAGATGATGGCAAAAATGACAGAGAATTCGAAAAAAGCAGGCGAGAAGAACAAAAAAGAAGGTGAAGTCTTCCTTGCCGAAAACAAGAAGAAGCCGGGAATCATTGCTCTTCCCAGCGGAATGCAGTACAAGATCATGAAAGAAGGGACTGGGAAGTCGCCGAAATCGACCGACACCGTGACGACACATTACCGCGGCACGACGCTTGATGGCAAGGAATTCGACAGTTCATATAAGCGGAATGAACCTGCGTCATTCCCGCTGAACCGGGTCATTGCGGGCTGGACTGAAGCGCTGCAGCTCATGAAAGTTGGATCGAAATGGCAGCTGTTCATCCCCTCGGATCTCGCATACGGAGAGAATGGAGCCGGCCAGGATATCGGACCCAATGCCACATTGATCTTCGAAGTAGAGCTTCTTGCTGTGAAATAACGGACCATCCATTGCGGATCCATCACGACCCTCGCGGGGCTGATGGATCCGTCTGATGGTCAATTCACGGAGTGCTCAGGAAGGGCTGGAGACGGGGGGGCGTGAAAGTTCGATGGTAAACGTCGAGCCTTTGCCCAGTTCGCTTTCGGCATGTATTCTGTAGCCCATCAGATCGCAGAGTGACCGCGAGATCGTCAAACCGAGCCCCACCCCGTCGACATCCTCGCCCGTTTCCTGTCCGCCCCGCTCGAAAGCCTCAAAAATCGTCTCAAGCCTGTCCTCTGGAATCCCAACTCCGGTATCACTCACATCGATCCGTACAGGGCATCGATCATCATCAACGTTTACACGAACTGTTATGGACCCCTGTTCGGTAAACTTCAGAGCATTGGCCAGGAGGTTGATCAACACCTGCTTGAGCTTCTGCCTGTCCGTTCGGATCAGACGGATATCGCCCGGAATCTCGACCTGCAGATTGAGAGTACTGGCATGCGCGTGACCCTGCAACTCGGCGATTGTCTCTTCAACGAGAACTCCAATGTGAGTTTCTGAAACGACGATCTTGAGTTTTCCCGTTGCGAGCACAGAGGAATCCAGCATCTCGCTCACAACACCCAACAGATGCGTAGCATTGCCAAGAATTCTCTTAACATAGAAGCGATCCTGCTCACCAGAAGGGGAATCCAGATTCTTCGAAATGAGGCCGGCAAATCCAACGATGGAATTCAACGGTGTACGTAGCTCATGGCTAGCGTGAGCCAGGAACTGGCTGGCGATTGCGCTTACTACTTCTGAAGAGCTCCCAGTAATCCCTCCCTGCGTACCCCCCTCAACGGTCACGCGCCCCGACGTTTCAATTCCAATTCCCAGAACACCAGTGATAACCTCTCCCCGCTGCCGAAGTGGCGAGAGATTCGTCTCGAACACACGATCACCGAGACGGTCTGTCCATCTGACAGTCCGTCCTTCCAGGGCTTGGGCAAACCGCTCGCGGGTGTAGGGGCTCTCAGGATATAGTTCGAAGAAGGACCGGCCAACCAGCTGGCGGTGTGGTTGTGCGAGGGAATCCAACCCACTTCCCTGCATCAAGATAAAGGTCGCCTGCCGATCGAGCGCGAACAGGATGACCGGCAATGACGCAAGAATTGCTTGCAGTTGCTCGTGTTCACTGACAGTTTGGTGCCCAGCGTCGGGCGCGAACGGCAGCGGGATTTGTGGTCGGTTCTGCATCCGCCTCACAGAGGCTGGCGAAGGCACAGTTTTCGAGCGACCCTGTTGGTCGGGGTCCTTGTTCCTGTCCGAAGGCCGATCCTCGTTCGCCACGCTCGTTCCTTTTCAACTCCGTAAATACAGATCGTGAAACTGATCGCCTCGACCATTTAGATGACTGATCGAGAGACGCAAACTCAACCTTCCCCGTTTGATATGCCCGATGACAATTTCTGATGGACCGAAAGGATCTCCCAGGTTTTTCGCTCCCCTGCTAATTCTCCTTCAGGGGAGGTCCTTCATCAAGCGATACGGGAAGCGTGACCGTCGCAGTTGTCCCCTTCTCGTATTCGCTTTCGAGCTTGAGAAATCCGCCGTGGATTTCTGTGAGTCTCATTGCGACCGTAAGGCCGAGACCGGATCCTTGCTGCTCGTAGACTTTGCGGTCGAATTGCATGTACGCTCCAATGCTGTGAAGTTGTTCTGCAGACATCCCGCGCCCCTGATCGCGAATACGAAGAACAAATACGTCTCCCTTCACTTCGGATTCAACCTCGAGCGGCGAACCTTTCCTGGAGTACCGAATCGCGTTGTCAAAGAGCTCCTCAACCACCTTCGAAAAGTACTCTGCTGACATGGCGACGCCTCCCTGACTCAGGCGCAGGGTCAAATCGCCCGTTCTCTCCGCTTCATACGCACGCTGACAAACCGCTGTGTCAACAATTTTCTCTGTGTTTCCTGCCCTGTTCTTGCGCAACTGCTCAATTTTCTGATAGTCCATCTTGACAATCTCGATCTGCGCATAGATCAGGAAGTTCTCGACCAACCGATTGAGCCGT
This sequence comes from bacterium, assembly GCA_007280275.1. GTDB lineage: Bacteria > Bacteroidota > Ignavibacteria > UBA10030 > UBA10030 > UBA9647. The sequence goes on from QYQB01000264.1 coordinate 13,351, forward strand.
TTACCGTTCTTATAGATGCGCTCCGCCATCTGGGCCACTTCGCGCGGCTCGAGATCTGTGAACTGCTTTCTCAGAATGTCTGCATATCCCAGGATGCCGTTCAGAGGCGTCCGGAGTTCATGCGGCAGCGCTGTGCTCAAATGTTCGCGCAGAAGCGCGAGCTTGGTCTCGGCCTGTCGAATTAGAATAACGTGTTTTTCCAGACGGGCTTTGACTGCCGCGAGCAGTTGACCGGGGGTGAATGGCTTCGGAAGAAAATCGTCAGCGCCCAGCTCCATTCCCTGCCTCATGCGCTCTACACTCGATATCGAGGTCGCAAGGATGAAGGGAATTGATGCAGTAGACGGATTGTTGCGAATCGCAGCCAGCACTTCATACCCATCGACCAACACCATCCGAACGTCACAAATAATCAAGTCGGGCAATCGCTTGCGAGCAAGCTCGAGCCCTTCAGCTCCGTTCGTGGCTGTGAAAACATCATATCCGGATTTTCGTAGCGTGACGGCGATGACCTCACGGATCGCCATCTCGTCATCGATAACAAGTACTTTCGTCATTCGAAGATATATCGGTTTGATGCCAGGGGTTCGAAGCTTCTTCCATCCAAGATAATAGAAGAGCGCACAGAATACAACCCCTCGTGTGTGGAAATTCAGACCCGTCATCAGTATGAGAATACGAGGTTTTTGAACTCATTGATTCCCACAGGAAGGGATTGCTCCCCTGGAGGGGCCACAGTTCTGTGGTAATTCGAGGAGCCCTCTTTGGAGAGACGAATGCCGGGAGTTGGCTGCAAGATGAAGGATTTTGAAGCGGAAGACAGATATTGGATGGGGATAAAAAAGATGTCCCGACTGCGTAATCACCCCCCACAAACCTCATCGTTCACACAGTCGGGACCTTCCTCTATGTCAATGCGACAACCCTCGAGACGAGATGGGTCAGGATATCGCTTCTCCCCAGATGGATGGTTGCACAAACAGTGCCAATAGGCGGATCAAGCGCACTCTCCACATACGGTCACAAATGATTATTCAACACAGGATTACAAACCAGTGCCCGGCCCCCGAATGAGAGGGTCGGCGACACGCTCTGTAGATTGTACAAATTACCATCGTGCAGAAACGGCGTTAGCTGCGGGATTTCAATTGGAGGGAATGCGGCATGACATCGATGACGCAGGGAAGATAACCCAGGAACTCCCCATCTGCCTCGACCGGCACCTTCTCATCAGAAATCACTGAGACGTGGCGCCCTCGAAAATAGGAGATCCAGGACAGATTGATATGACTTCCGAAGTAAATCCGCGGGAAATTTATAAGGCGCGATGGTATGTTTTGTTTGTGTATAAGAACGACGTCAAGCAGGCCGTCGTCCACCTCGGCGCGGGGGGCGAAGTTCATCCCACCGCCGGCGTAGCCTCCATTGGAGACGACAACACCGAGGAACGAAGCGGTCGCCACGTGTTTGCCATCGATTTCGATGGACATCACCTGTTCACGGTGGCGCGCCGCTGTGGTCACAGCCGTGAGACCAAACCCCAGAAAACCGCCAAGCCACTTATGATGTGCCTGGAATCGCTGGACAACAACTGCAGCTATTCCTTGCTGGCACTCATTCAGAAAGAAATGCTCGTGAACATTTCCACTGGGATCGGCTACAGTCACTCTGCCGAGATCCACGACTCGCTTTCCATCACCGCAGGCGACCTCAATTTGCTCGCCCGTATGTCGAGGCAGGTTGAAACTGCGAAGGACGTCCTGGGCCGTGCCACTGCCAACAATACCCAGTTGGCAGGAAGGGTTGATGAGCGCTCCATGGGCAATGAAGCCGTTGACAACTTCGTGTACCGTACCATCACCCCCGACGACGATTACGAGTTCAGCCCCTCGCTCGATAGCAGATCGCGTTGACTCTGTTGCCTCAAGAGGTTTTGTCGTAACCAGTATCGAAGGTTTGCCCCCCAGAAGCCGGGTGATTTGATCAACAATCCCCGCCTGCCGGTGAGCGGTTTTCCCTCCGGAGGAGGTCGGATTCACAACGATATGGGCGTGGTCTGGCTTCAATTTGAAGTAACAATGTCCGGGGTTTTTCTTGATTGCGTTCGCAGTGCGTGGAAAGTAGCATGTTCCGCAGGAATAGTCAAACTCTTTATCGAATATCAGCCGGATATCTTTTTCGGCCGGGAGACTCCGTGATCCGAGCAGACTCGCCGTGAGACCAGTTTCTTGCGGTTGCACTGTGAAACCGGCCTGTGACTTTGCGGGTTTCATATGTGAATCAGGTTATTTTGGGCTCCAAAATCCTAAGCAAGAGCTTGAGTTTCTTCAATCAATCGTGTATCATTGAGGCGTGCCAGGTTCCGGCATTCCGTGAGGCCGGGGGCAGACCACCAGACATTATCCACATCTCAGAGAAGAACGATGAATGAGCTCCTTGAATCCCTGACGCGCTGTGTCGAGCGCGGAAAAGTCGATATCAAATCCCCTTACCCGCCAGATCTGAAGGGTCAGGATGGAGCGGATGAATTCGCGAGGAAAGCCCTCGACGCCGGAATTCCCCCGCAGGAGATTCTCTCCAACGGTCTCATCATCGGCATGCAGCGTGTCGGTGAGCGCTTCAGGAACAAAGAGATCTTTGTCCCGGACGTCCTGATGGCGGCCAAAGCCATGGCTGCTGCGATGGCACATTTGAAACCGTTCTTCCAGTCAGATGCACTGAAGCACAAAGGCACAATTGTGATCGGCACCGTCCTCGGCGACCTCCACGACATCGGCAAGAAGCTTGTGTCGATGGTGATCGAGGGGGCAGGCTGGGAAGTTGTCGACCTCGGAACAGACGTCTCGCCGGAGAAATTCCTCAAGGCGGTCGATGAGCACCCGGGTTGCGTCGTCGGTCTGAGCGCGCTTCTGACAACGACGATGGTGAACATGGAATCGACTGTCAAGCACGTCAAAGCAAAGCACCCGAACGTCAAGGTGATTATCGGTGGAGCTCCCGTCACGGAGGAATTCGCTCTCAAGATTGGTGCCGACGGCTACTCATCTGATCCGCAGGGGGCAGTCGAGTTCTTAAACAGCCGGTGCACAACGAACTAGGAATGCCCGAGTCCTCATCGCCCGATGTTGTAACGTTCTCCCCTTCTGTCGATACCCTTGGTGTAGACCGGGATCTGGTGGTGGCAGATCTCGGCTATCGAAACGGTGAAACCCCCGACATGGTTCGGGAGCTCGTCGATGAACTTCTTCCCCAGCTTCCGTCGCACGTCGAAATCCGATGCGGCTTTCGAATCCTGCCGTCCGGATCAATTGATGTCGCAGCCGATTCTGTCACTGCCAATGGCATATCGTTTTCAATGGGTCCCATCATCGCCAGCCAACTGAAGCGATCGACCTCTCTTGCTCTCTTCGTTTCGACCGTCGGACCTCAGATGGAACGCTGGTCGGCTCAACTGATGGCCGAAGGAGACATGATGAAGGGATTCCTCGTCGACGCTCTCGCTTCTGAGGTTGTTGAGCGTGCGTCCGTATGGCTTGAGCAGCGCGTTGTCGACCACGTGACGCCACGCGGATGGAAGATCACGAATCGCTACAGTCCGGGGTACTGTGACTGGGCCGTCTCCGAACAACAGAAACTCTTTTCCCTCCTCCCACATCAATTCTGCGGCATCACGCTCACAGCAAGCTCGCTCATGGTACCGATCAAGTCGTTAAGCGGAATCATCGGACTGGGCCCGGATGTTAAGCGCGGCGCTTTCCAATGCTCGATCTGCGAACTGAAGGATTGTTATCGCAGAAGGGACGACCCTGAGCCCGCGAAGGAAAAAGCATGAGGCCGAAGATTGTTGTCGTTGGCAGCTCGAACACTGATCTGGTGGTCAAGCTCCCGCGCCTGCCGCAACCGGGTGAAACGATCATCGGAGGGACATTCTCGATGGCGTCCGGAGGCAAAGGTGCTAACCAGGCTGTGGCCGCGGCGAGGGCAGGCGGGAACGTCACGTTCATAGCAAGAGTCGGCGACGACCACTTCGGCAGGCAAGCGATCGAGGGGTTCAAGATCGACGGCGTTGATGTAAAGGCCATTGGAGTTTCTCCGGGCACATCATCCGGCATCGCACTGATTTTTGTTGACGAGCGCGGTGAGAATTTCATCGGGGTCGCTTCCGGAGCAAACGACGAGTTCTCCCCATCCGACCTCGAGCGAGCAAGCGATACGCTCGCATCGGCAGACATTCTCCTCCTGCAGTTCGAGATACCGCTCTCCACAGTGGAAGCTGCAATCCGGACGGCATCAAGAGCTGGCGTCCGCGTAATCCTCAATCCGGCTCCTGCCCGAAACCTTGACCCGGAGCTCTATAAGCTGATCTCAGTCATCACTCCCAATGAAATCGAAACTGAAATCCTGACAGGAATCCATGTTTCCGACGACGCCAGCATGGCTAATGCTGCCGCGTCACTCCTCGACCGAGGCGTTTCTGCGGTCGTCATCACTCTCGGCGCCCGCGGTGCATTCCTCGCCGAAGCCGGCAGGAATGAATCCATACCTGCGTTCAAGGTAACGCCGGTCGATACAACAGCAGCTGGGGATGTCTTCAGCGGAGCACTCGCGGTTTCACTCGGCGAACACTCGAGCATGAACGACGCAGCCCGTTTCGCGAGCGCCGCAGCAGCCATTTCCGTTACGAGGCTTGGCGCACAACCTTCAGCGCCTCGACGTGATGAGATCGAGCATCTCTTGCGTAGCGGATGATCATGCTTACCATCCGTTGCCGGTTGAGACAAAAATGGAAATTGGCTATCTTTGGTTTGTTCGATGGAGGATCAGCAGGATATGAGACGAGAAGAAGTCGAGAGTCTGAAAGCTGAGGCCGCAGAGTTCCTGAGAAGGGCCAATATCACCGTCACCGACCTGGAACGGAAGTCGATAGAAGTCGCGGACTTTGGCCTGGATGATGTAAGAAATGTCGGCCTTGAAATAATCGTGTACGAGAACAACGACAAGTACTGTGCGAAGGAATTGGTCCTCTTCCCCCGGCAGATGTGTCCCCAGCATCGTCATCCGAAGATCGATGACCGGAATAGCGGGAAACAGGAAACATTTCGATGCCGATGGGGTGAAGTATATCTCTATGTCGAGGGGGAAGCGACACCAAACCCCAACGCTGTCGTTCTGGAGAAACACCGGAAGCATCTATCGGTATGGCGTGAGATTGTGCTTCGGCCTGGCGAACAGTATACGCTAAAGCCCGATACGCTTCACTGGTTCCAGGCGGGCGATCAGGGGGCCGTCGTCTCGGAGTTCTCTTCCGCGAGCATAGATGAGCTTGACGTGTTCACGGACCCAAATATCAAGAGAATACCAGAAATCAATTAGATCAGGTGTCACGCGCTGGAACGGTGCGCGGCACGGAAGCAACGCAAACGCAGGACAACAGAACCTTGACATCGAAACAACGATTCATTGCGGCGCTGACGCGCCAGAAGGCGGATCGGCTACCGGTTACGACGCACCATGTGATGCCATAC
>QYQB01000235.1 GCA_007280275.1 bacterium
GATAGCAGATTTGTCATAGGAGGTGCTCAAAGGTACGAACAACATAGGTGCGAATCAAAAAAAAAGCCGGATTTGTATCCGACTTTTCGTGTCTGGAAGCCATCTCAAAAATAATCATACAAAGACGCGATCGCGCAAAGCAGAGAGATAAATACAAATTCTTAGCGACATTGCGCCCTGGCGTGCGATTCTTGTGCCTTCCACAGACGTTTTTGAGATAGGTTCAGGTAATTTCAGGAGTTAGTTTCAGAATGATGACTACGCCGGAGGCTGGAAGCGTTCGACTTCCTCCAACACGGCGCTGACAATCTCATCCTCCCTCACGCGTCTCACAACTTCACCCTTGCGGTAGAGAATTGCGACACCTTTCCCTGCTGCGACACCGATGTCCGCTTCACTCGCTTCGCCAGGGCCGTTCACAACGCATCCGAGGACGGCGATCTTCACCGGCTTCTTCACACCTGCAAGTTTCTCCTCCAGCTGTGCCATGATTCCAAAAAGATCGACCTCGAGTCTTCCGCAGGTGGGGCACGCGATGAGCTCAAGACTGCGGCTCGCCAGACTGAGTGACCGCAGGATCTCCTTTCCCACTTCAACTTCCTTCACTGGATCGTCGGTCAACGAAACACGAATCGTGTCTCCGATTCCCTCGGCGAGGAGCGTCCCGATGCCCACGGCGGATTTGATTGTCCCGACACGGGTCGTACCGGCCTCCGTCACGCCCAGATGAAGTGGAATATCCGTCCGCTGTGCGACGAGGCGGTATGCTTCGATCATGAGCTTTACGTCCGTCGACTTCACCGAAATCACGACATCCTTGAAATCAAACTCGTCACAGATTCCGACGTGGCGCATCGCACTTTCATAGAGCGCTTCCGCTGTTGGGTATCCGTGTTTTTCCAGAATGTCTTCTTCAAGCGAGCCGGAGTTGACGCCAATTCGGATAGGTATACCTTTGTCCTTGCAGGCTGTCAGTACCTGACGGATCCGATCCTTCGAGCCGATGTTGCCGGGGTTGAGGCGCACTTTTGCGACACCAGCCTCCACTGCCTTGAGGGCGAACACGTGATTGAAATGGATGTCCGCAACGATCGGCACAGGCGACTGTCGCACGATTTCCTTCATCGCATCGGCAGCTTCTTTGTCGTTCACCGTCACCCGCACAATATCGACACCAGCCTCGGCTGCTGCCCGGACTTGCGCCACCGTTCCTGCGACGTCGTCAGTCTTGGTTTTCGTCATTGTCTGGACGGAAATTGGTGCATCCGCGCCGATTTTCACTCCGCCGACAAGTACTGCACGGGTCTTCCTGCGCACGCCGACTTTGTACGTCTGGTGATGAGGTAGCTGCTGATTTATTTCACTATCGGGCGTAGTTATTGCCATAAGTCTCTTTTGATCGTCAGTTCAGTTTCTTGCTCGCTTCGAAGAGTATCTTCTTCTCTTCCTCCGTCAGGCTCTGATACCCGCCACGGCTGATCTTATCAAGGATCTCGTCGATCTTCATCTGGTTCAGCTCCTGTTCAGTTTTCGGCCGCTCGTTGATGTCGAAGATCTTTGCGTCAACGACCTCGCGGTAGGGCTCTTCGCTTCGTCTGGACCGCCTCGAGTTCAGCCACCGTCCGAGCTGATCGACCAGGCCCTGGAAGGGAAACCGTCGGGCGACATAGAGGACATACACATAGCCCGCGGCTGCGCCCCCCAGGTGGGCGAGGTTTGCGATTGTGCCCTGGTCGCCGATCGAAAGAACGCCAAGGGCAATCAGACCGAAGATGAAGTACTTCGCTTTGACCGGAAGAAGAAAATACAGGTAGATGTACCGATCGGGAAACATCATTCCGAACGCAACGAGCACGGCGTACACAGCACCCGAGGCCCCCACTGTCGGAATCCCTGCCCCGGATACGCTGATCACCGAGGCCGGCTCCAGCAGCGGAGCGAGTATGAGCTGCGAAATACCGGCAGCAACCCCACAAACCAGGTAAAATCCGAGGAACCTGCGTGAACCCCACACGTGCTCCACTTCCATCCCGAACATCCACAACCCGAACATATTGTAGAGCAGATGCGTAAAGTTCGCGTGCATGAATTGATACGTGATCAGCTGCCACAGATAAAATCCGTGGCCGAGCGGCAAGAGACCAAGGTAGTAGGTGAAGAATATTTCCAGCGGCATTCCGTCGAACGTGAACAACTTGCCGCCCATTCCGAGCAGAACGAAGACAGCTGCATTCGTGATCAACAGCCACTTGATGACCGGAGGAAAGAATTGAAAGCCCCCGAACATCGATGGTTTGTAGTAGTTCCCTTGACCAGGGTACGATGGCATGCAAACTCACAGTTGAAGTGTTTTGACTGAACTATCCTCGGCCAATCCGAGCGATACCGAAACAAGTGAGTGTGAGAAAGAGGGTCATGCCCTCTCCCCACACTCATGGTGAAAGAACCAATGTAGAGCAGAAAGGATCACGCTTTGTCGTTCAAAGCCGCAACGCCCGGCAGCACCTTCCCCTCCAGAAATTCCAGGGAAGCTCCTCCTCCGGTCGAGACATGCGAAACTTGTTTGTCCAATCCTGCCTGAGCTATCGCGGATGCCGAATCGCCCCCCCCGACAATCGTCACAGCACCGGTTTTTGTTGCATCTGCCATCGCATGCGCAATGGCATTGGTGCCTTTGGCGAAGTTCGACATCTCAAACACACCCATAGGACCATTCCACACGACCGTTTTCGCCTTCTTGATCTCTTCGGCAAAGATCCTGATGGTTTCGGGACCGATATCGACGCCTGCCCAATCAGACGGGATTGCGTTCACCGCCACTATCTTCGTAGCCGCAGCGTTGTCGAACTTGTCGGCAACCAGCGTATCGACGGGCAAGAGCAATTTGACGTTGTTCGCCGATGCTTCCGCCAGGATCTTCTTCGCGAGTTCTATCTTATCTTCTTCTAACAACGATTTGCCGATTTCCATTCCCTGGGCTTTGTAGAAAGTGAACATCATGCCACCCCCGATCAGGATCGCGTCCACTTTGCCCATAAGATTTTGAAGAACATCGATTTTTCCGGAGATTTTGGCGCCGCCCAGCACTGCCACATATGGCTTCGCCGGATTTTCGATTGCTTTGCCGAGGTAGTCCAGTTCTTTCTCCATCAGAAACCCGGCGACGGCGGGCAGAAAGCGAGCCACCGTCTCTGTCGACGCATGGGGACGATGGGCTGTGCCGAATGCGTCGTTCACATAGACGTCGCCGTAGGACGCCAGTTCTTTCGCCATGCTCTCGCGATCAGCGGCTTCCTTCGAAGTCTCCGCCTTGTGAAAGCGGGTGTTCTCCAGCATCAGCACTTCGCCTTCCTTGAGCCCATCAACAGCGGACTTGGCATCAGGTCCGATGGCTGCCGGGGCGAGCTTGACGGGGCGATGAAGAAGCTCCGACAGGTGTTCGACCACAGGCTTCATCTTGTGCTTCCCTTCGATGTACTTCGCCTCGTCGAACGGTTTCCCGTCTTTCTCGGCTTTTTCTTTCGCCTTCTTGGCATCCTTCTTCGGATCCCCCAGATGCGACATCAGCACAAGATACTTCGGTTCTTGATCCAGAACGTAGTTAATCGTTGGCAACGCGGCACGCATACGGATGTCGTCTTGAATCACGCCGTTCTTAAGCGGAACATTGAAATCAACCCGCATCAGTACGCGCTTGCCCCGCAGGTCAATGTCGCGGACTGTCTTCTTATTCATAATCAACCTTCCTATAAAGCAAAAAAGTGATCTCCTCCCGGTCTTCCGGCTTTTCGTGAGCTCAGCTCACGAAGAAACAGGGCTCGTCGGGAGCCGGGCTCCCGACGAGCGCGTATGCAGGAGAAGAATTAGAGTTTGGACGCCATCAGGTTGGCGAGATCGGCGGTGCGGACCGAATATCCCCACTCATTGTCGTACCATGTCACGACCTTCACGAAGTCGTTCTTTTCTTTCCCAAGGACCGAGGTAAATGGCAGATCGACAGAGGAGCTGTGCGGATCGCCCTTGAAGTCGATACTGACCAATGGTTCATCGATTGCGGCCAGGATTCCCTTCATCGGGCCTGCAGCAGCATCACGGAACGCCTGACGCAGTTCGTCAGTCGTGCAGGGGGTAGCCAGCTGTGCCGTGAAATCGACCACGGACACCGTCGAAGTCGGCACGCGCATCGCGTAGCCGTCAACTTTGCCCTTCAGGTCCGGAATGACCAACGCCACAGCCTTCGCAGCCCCGGTCGTTGTCGGGATGATGCTCATGGCGGCGGCACGGGCGCGACGGAGGTCGCTGTGCGGCAGGTCAAGAATTTTCTGATCGTTTGTATAGGCATGGATTGTTGTCATGAACGCACGAAGGATCTTCCACTTGTCGTGTACGACCTTCGCGGCCGGGGCGAGGCAGTTCGTGGTGCAGGAGGCATTCGATACGACGTGATGGTTTGCTGGATCGTACAATTTGTCGTTCACGCCCATTACGATCGTAATATCTTCGCCTTCTGCAGGGGCTGTAATAATGACCTTCTTTGCGCCCCCTTTGGTGATGTGGTTCTCGGCGCCTTTGACAGTCTTCCCTTTCTTGTTCACTCCGTCCTTCTTGATCGTGAACAAACCGGTTCCCTCGATCACAATATCGATACCCAGGTCACGCCATGGAAGGTTGGCCGGGTCGGTTTCTTTGAAAACCTTCACGGTTTTGCCGTCGATGATGAGTACGCCCTCTCCCACCTCGACTTTGCCGTTGAATCGGCCGTAGTTCGAGTCATACTTGAGCAGGTGAGCCATCGTCTTGAGGTCGCCGATGTCGTTGATTGCCACAACCTCGAGCGTGTTCGGGTAGGAATCCCGCATTGCCTTGAGCACTTGGCGCCCGATGCGTCCGAATCCATTGATACCTACTTTGATTGCCATGTGAGCCTCCGAGAAGTGAAAAGTCGTTTCGTCTGAAATTTGATGTGGAAAACCGTCTCAACCTGCAGGAATCTCTACGCAGGCTGAAAAAATTACCCAGAAATGGAGTGAAAGTCAAGGAAGGGCCGGTTTGATTGAATCATAGCCGATGATTCCGTCATTCCGGATCTTGAGCCAGAGATTGTTGATGTTGATGCTGCCGGTCCGTACCGGATCAAGAGCTTGTCAGACTACCGGCCCAGCTGACGGCACCTTTTCTGCGATCGATTGTAATTGGGAAAGAAGTGTAACCGGCAGGAACGCGATGAGAAACGCAAGCGAAAGTGTAGTAAGGTGCTGTTTCATGGCTGACCTCCAATCAGAAGGGAGCTCCATCACACAAATTCAGCTGCCTGTAACATAACCATCCACTGACAATTGTCAACCGTGGCACCCGTCAGCTCAACTCCCACATTGGGCCGAGCCCATTGTCGAAAGCACAAAATGGGCTTCATTCGTTCCTTTCCCAGCATTGCGGATTGCGGATGATGTAGGCTCGGATGCGATCTAATGAATCGTTGTCGCGGATGATGTGGTCGTAGTAGCCGCGTTGCCACGCGAATTCACCGATACCATTTTGACGGCAGATGGTTGTCACCGCGGCCTTGTATGTCCGCACAACTACTGCAAGTGAACCGCGTTTCGGAGAAATCCGCGAAAAGTAATCATCCGTCGGGATGTTCAATTGAACATCCCGACGAAGAGTTTCAGTGATTGAAAGAATTCCATGAATATGATTCGGCATCACGATAAACTCGTCCAGCTCAATGTTTGTAAAATGCAGCGGAATCTCCTTCCAGCAAGCTATTGCGATCTCCCCTGCTTTAGTCAACTGCACGACCCCGTTTGTGATCTCACCAAACAGATGTTCCCTGTCTTTCGTACACAGTGTCACAAAATACTCCCCCACCTGAGAATAGTCATGTCCTCTGAGGCGATAGCTCTGCCTGTTTTTCCTCTCGTTTCCCATTGTCCACCAATCCTTCGCTTTACTCCGCCAACGCCGCAGAGACCGCGATGATTCTCAGAGCCCCCGCCTTCTTTAGTGCACCTGCGCAAGATTGAATCGTCGAGCCCGTTGTTATGATGTCATCCACAAGAATAACTGTCTTCTCTCTGACTTCGGAGGATTCGCAAAAGAAGGCCTCCTCCATGTTGTTCCTGCGTTCCTCCAGGGAAAGCGTTGTCTGCGTCTGCGTGAATTTCTTCCGGCGAATCATATCGGAGCCAAGCGGAATATGGGTCACTCCGGATATCCCTCTGGCGATCAACTCGGACTGGTTGTAACCCCGCTCCCTCAGTTTCCTTTTGTGAAGAGGAATTGGGACGAGCGCATCGGCCCAGACGCCCTTCTCATTCAACAATGCTCCGAGTTGCCTGCCAATTTCAAGACCCACTGCCTGAACACCCGAATATTTAAGGGAATGAACGATTTTTTGGAAATGCCCCTCCTTTTCGAAAACATACAAGGAAACGAGTTCATCAACGGTGCCCGTCACGAGCAGTTTGTCCCGGGTCTCGAGATAGAGAGGCAGACCGGTGCTCACTTGCCGTATGGAAGCCCAGCATTCAGGACAAACGTGATCCTGACCGCGGCGGAGCAATCTCTCACAGGAAACGCACGTGGGAGGATACACGAAATCCAGAAGAGCATCGATGAAACTTCGAAATAGTTTTAGCATTGCGGGTCACTCAGACACAGCGGATGATTCGGACACGGGGCAAAGCGGGGATCCTACTCCACTACTCATATACTCACGTACTCACATACTCAACTACTCACATACTCCATCATTTTACTTCTTCTCTCCTTTCTTTTCCATGCGAGCAATTTCATCGCGCAGCTCGGCTGCGCGCTCGAATTCCAGATCCTTCGCGGCTCTTCTCATCTCTTCATTGAGCTCGGCGAGCACATCCTTGCGCTGGCCTTCGTTCAGGTACTTCACAACGCTATCCGACACGGTCGCTGGCCGCGCCCCTTCACGGCGGGCAGTCCTTTGCATAGAGATGTCGGCGATTGACGTAGCAGCGAGTACTTCTTCAATTGATTTATAGATCGTCACCGGCGTGATGTTGTTTGCCTTGTTGTATTCCACCTGCTTCACCCGGCGCCGGGTCGTTTCCTCTATCATCCTGAGCATCGAGCCGGTCCGCGTATCCGCATAGAGAATCACTTTTCCGTTCACATTGCGGGCGGTTCTCCCGGCTGTTTGAATCAATGATCGGTCTGAGCGGAGGAATCCTTCCTTGTCGGCGTCGATGATCGCCACGAGCGATACTTCCGGAAGATCGAGCCCCTCGCGCAGCAGGTTCACCCCGACCAACACGTCGAAATCACCGAGGCGAAGGCCACGCAAGGTCTCAACACGCTCCAGCGCGTCTACCTCGGAATGGATATAACGTACTTTGACGCTGATATTGGTCAGATACTCTGTCAGATCTTCCGCCATGCGCTTGGTAAGCGTTGTCACCAGCACTCGCTCTTTTCTCGCTGCACGCGTCCGTATCTCGCCAATCAGGTCGTCGATCTGATGCTTGCTTGGCCGCACCTCGACTTCGGGATCGATCAATCCGGTAGGTCGGATAACCTGCTCTACGAAGACTCCCTTGCTCTGTTCAAGCTCATAGTCTCCCGGCGTTGCGCTCACGAAGACGACCTGCTTGACCATAGTGGTCCATTCATCGAATGTCAGCGGACGGTTGTCGAGTGCTGATGGCAGTCGGAACCCGTACTGGATGAGCGTCTCCTTGCGCGAACGGTCGCCGTGATGCATTGCGCGGATCTGTGGAACGGTCGCGTGCGACTCGTCGATGATCGTCAGAAAATCTTCCGGGAAATAGTCGATCAGGCAGGACGGACGGGATCCCGGCGGCCGTGCGGCCAAATGACGCGAGTAGTTCTCGATTCCGGAACAATGCCCGATCTCTCTCATCATCTCCATATCGAAACGGGTACGCTGTTCGAGCCGTTGCGCCTCCAGCAATTTGCCCAACGAGCGCAACTCCGTCAGCCGCTCCCGCAGTTCAACGTCGATTGTTTTCAGCGCACGTTCGATGCTCGGACGTGTCGTCACGAACTGCTTCGCCGGATAGACGACCTCGAAATCTGTTTCGGCAAGAATCTTACCGTCGGTCTTTTGGATGAACGATAATCGTTCAATTTCATCGCCGAAGAACTCTATACGGATCGCTTCTTCATTCTCAAATCCCGGGATGACTTCCACGACGTCTCCCCGCACCCGGAACGAACCCCTGGTGAATTCGTAGTCGTTGCGTGCATAGAGCATGTCCAGAAGTTTTTTCAGGACTTCGTTGCGGGCGATCTTCTGACCTTTGTGCAGCGAAAGCGTCTGCGAGAGCCACTCCTCAGGTGCGCCGATACCGTAGATGCAGCTCACCGAAGCGACAACGATGACATTTGGATCCCCACAGAGCAGCGAGCTCGTCGCCCGCAATCTCAGCCGATCGATTTCATCGTTGATCGACGAGTCCTTGGCGATGTACGTGTCCGTCGAGGGAACGTAGGCTTCCGGCTGGTAGTAATCGTAGTAGCTGATGAAGAATTCCACCCGGTTCTTGGGGAAGAAACCCTTGAACTCGGCAAAGAGCTGGGCGGCGAGGGTCTTGTTGTGCGACATCAC
>QYQB01000081.1 GCA_007280275.1 bacterium
GACGACTCCACCTCAGCGCCGCTCGCCAACGTCAATGTGTACATTGCCAACACAACCCTCGGCGGGAACACCGATGAGCATGGCGTTTTCGAAATCCGCACGATACCTGTCGGCATCTATGACATTGTCGCTTCGAGGATAGGCTACTCCTTTCACACGTTTCGTGCGAGTCTCCAGGAACCCCGGAAACGGGACTTCGAGGTCCGGCTCAAGCCCATCAATGTGCAGATGAACGAAATGGTGGTCTCTGCCTCCGATCCGACGGAGTGGAGAATCCAGCTGCAGAAATTCAACGAGCTCTTTCTCGGGACAACACAGAACGCGAGAGAGTGCAGGATTGCCAATCCCGAAGTCCTGGACTTCAAGAGCGAAGGAGCGAATGTTTTTGAAGCAACTGCACGTCAACCGCTTCAGATCGACAACGCTGCTCTCGGCTACCATATGGAGTTCTTCCTCAAATCGTTCAAGATGGAAAACGATATTATGATTTTTGAAGGGTTGCCGAAGTTTACGGAACTCAAGCCTTCATCGCCGAAGGAGGGGGAACAGTGGAGGAAGAACCGGATGCGGGCATTCCGCGGTTCCATGCGCCATTTCCTGGTTGCGCTCTTCAAGAAGGACTTGAACCGGTCCGGCTATTCAATTTTCCACCTCGATTTCCTTCAACTTGGCCGCGTATCCTCGAACCGGAAACTGCTGACCGAGGATGACATCCTCTCAACGAGCCCAACACCAACGCAGAAGGCATTGCGATTCAGTGGTTTTCTCGAGGTGGAATACTGGGGCGAGGTTGAGAATGGATACAACCTTCTTCAGAAAGCCGGCACGACCGGACAGGTATCGTGGCTTGCTCTGAATTACTTCTCTGTTGGAATCAACGATCGCGGATACATCAACGAGGCATTTCCGACGAAGGTCCACGGCTACTGGTCGTGGAGACGCGTGGGTGACATGCTGCCGCTGGATTTCGAGCCGGAGAAGGATTGATTCTGAAGCGGCGGGAAGGCGAAGCAAACGGATTCGAGTCCGTTCGCCGCAGCAAAGTCCTTCCTAACCCATCCTCTTGATGATCATCCGATTCTGAGGATTGCAGAAGTCTTTTCCGTCAGCGGTGAAAAGGTACTCGATTCGATCACGATAGAACTCTGTAATCTTTCCGCGCACCATTTTGAGCGTACTATTAAGGAACTGGTTCTGTTCCGTGAATCCCTCGCCGAGCACGGCGACAGCTGCCGGCAGCCAGCGCTCGGGAAATTCCCCCGCAAACGCTCCCCCCGCTTTGAATTGCCCGATTTCAGATTCGATCAGCTTCAGCGCTGCGTCCTGCCCCTCTTCCGTCTGTGCGGAGAGGTTGCGCTCCTTGAGGTAATTCAAGACAACATCCTTGTTCGGCACAACAAGAGCGACGGTGTACGGTGACTGGTTGTTGTAGAGCATCATCTGGTCAATCGTTCGCGAATTGCCGACGATCGCCTCTTCGATTCCTTCGGGGCTATATTTTTCTCCGTCGTGGCTGATGAGGAGGCTCTTCGCCCGACCGAGCACATAGAGAAAATTGTCGCTGTCCAGATATCCGAGATCTCCGGTATACAGCCATCCATCCCGCAGGGTCTCACGCGTGGCCTTCTCGTTCTTCCAGTACCCCACCATCACATTCTCACCTCTCACCACAATTTCTCCGTGATGTCCGATCGGGAGCTCGTTCCCCTGGTCGTCGCAGATCTTCACTTCCAGGTTCGGAATGATCGAGCCGGAGGAGCCGAGTTTGTGTCGCGCGGGCACGTTTGCTGAGATGATCGGCGCCGCCTCTGTGAGACCGTACCCCTGGTACATCGGGGTACCGATAGCGTAGAAGAAGCGCTGCAGTTCAACGTCGAGCAAAGCCCCGCCACCAATGAAAAATTGCAGCCGCCCCCCGAAGTTCGCGCGTATCTTTCGGAAGATGAGGAAGTCGAACAGCTTGTATTGCAGCTTCATTGCGAGCGTTGCGTTCTTGCCGCGGTCCCAACCGATACCATTGTATTCGTAAGCGAGATCGAGCGCTTTCTTGAAGAGCTTCTCAACGCCGGGTCCCTTTTCGCGAATCCCCTTCTCGATGTTCTTCCGGAAATTCTTGGCCAGGGCGGGGACGCTGAGCAAGAAGGTGGGCCGGGTCTCGCGTATGTTTACCGGGACGTTCTTCAGCGTTTCCAGCATTGTTTTGCCGAGTTTCACCGATGCCATGCTCGCGCCGTTCTTCATTAACGTGTAGATACCTGCCGTATGGGCAAAGGCATGGTCCCACGGAAGGAGAAGCAATGAGGTATACCACTCAGGAATGGGAAGCATTGCAGATGCCTGCTCCACATTCGCAGTGTAGTTGCGGTGCGTAAGCACGATTCCTTTTGGGTCGGCTGTGGTCCCTGAGGTGTAGCAGATATTCGCCGCATCGTTCTCGGCGACTGATTTCCAGCGTTGTTCGAAGTCGCCGCGGTATTGCCCGAGGTACTGCTTCCCGCGTTGCAGTACTTCGGCGAAGAGAAGCTCGTCTTCGTCCCGCCTGACTTCACCATCCAGCACGATGATCTTTTGCAGTTCAGGCAAGTCACGTTTGATCTGACGGATCTTGTGCACGTGGGCGCCCGAGACGATTACCATTCTGCAGCCGGAGTGTGCGAGGCGGAAACGCAGGTCGGAGAGTTCCTCAATTTTCACCGAGAGCGGCACATTGATGGCACCTGCATAAAGTATCCCGAGCTCCGAGATCACCCAGTCGTTTCGTCCTTCCGAGACAAGTGCAAGACGATCGCCTTTCTCTATGCCAAGATCGATCAGTCCCGCCGCGCACTCGTGGACGCTCTGCCGCATCTCGGCGTACGTTGTGCCTGTGTAGCTCTCCCCTCCTTTTTCCCACATCATGACGTTCGAGGAATAACGTGCAACGCTTTCTTCAAACATCTGCGGGAGTGTGCGGTGAGGAGCGATCATGGGACTTCCCCGGTGAGTTGGTGAATTGGTGAGTGGTTAAATGGTTAGATGGTTAATTGGTTGAATGGGTCGATGACCCGACGATCCCATCACCTGATGGACCGATTTCCAAAGCCCCAAAATGAATTTCGGCCTACGTCTTCCGTCTCACGTCTTACGTTTCACATTCTACCTCACTACTTCCCCTTCTTCCACTCCTCATTCATTTCCCAGCGCTGGACCGCCTCCAGGAAGACGCTTGTAATAGTGTCGGCTTTCTTCTGCGTGTACTCTTTGGCTTTCTTGACATCGAAGTCCATATAGCCGAATCCCTTTTCCGGCAGTCTCGATGTCGCCCAGGCAGGGACCATGAAGAACCCATCCTCCACGCCAGCTCTGCCGACATTGTCTTTGCCCAGCTTCTCGTACATCTCCTTGTCCACAAGGTCCGGCCTCATCGAGAGCACGAGTGCAGCTTCTTCCAGATCGCCGTGTCCTGATTGCTGGGGTTTTCCTCCGTACACTTGTGCCGCGGCATCAAATCCGATTTTCCACCAATCGACCGTCAACAGATGTGCGCTGGTTTCGAGATGTAGCCGCGTCATAGCTTTCTTGAGTGGATCAGTGTTGCCGCCGTGACCGTTGATGATGAGTATGTTCTTGAACCCGCTTCGGATCAGATCCTTCATAACGTCATAGAGGTATTCCTCCATAATCTCAGGCCGGATCGTGATCGAGCCGGGGAACCTGGCGACGCTCGCACCGGTAGTGCCGTGGTTGACGGCCGGAGCGACGAGCGCATTGCATTTGTCCCAGATGAGCTCGGCAAAATTCTGAGGTATGTAGTTGTCGGTACCGATAGCGCAGGCGCCGTGCGATTCGACTGTGCCTATGGGGAGGATCACGCGATCGGTCACCTTCGGGACGATCTGTGCAAGCCTCATCCAGGCGTAGTCTTGCATGTAATGCGATTTCAGATCTTTGACCTTTGTTTGCGACAGAAGCGGTAACGAAGAAAGGATGAGCGCGGCAAATACGCTCAGCAGGCTGATTGCGAGTTTTCTCATAGGTGGTCCCTCCCTGGGATGGTTGGTACAATGGCCGACAAGGCGGCCTTGAATCGATCGGTGCAATGCGGGGTCAATCTTCACCACAAAGCTACGGCAGTCTGCCTTCAAACGCAACGGTTGATGTTTTTCAGCTTAGAAAATCCTATTATTAGCACAATCACGTTCAAGGAACCCATGTCATCCATTTTCCTCTTGCTGACTCTCGCCATGACTCCCAGCGACACAATGACATATTCGGCCATGCAAAAGCTCGTTCCCGCTTCGATCCGGGGATGGCAGGCCTCAGAACCTGCCCGGTTCTATTCGGGAAGAGAGATCTTTCAGTACATGGATGGAGCCGGAGAAGTCTATCTCGCGTACGGATTCAGCCGTCTCCTGGTTCAACGGTACGCTCGCCCTCAGCAGGAAGAGATCCTCGTTGAGATCTTCGATATGGGTCTCCCCCGGAATGCCTTTGGCGCCTTCACGAACATGCAAGGGAGAGGACCGGCAGTCGCCATCGGCCAGGCAGCAGAATATAAAAGCGGTCTCCTCAGTTTCTGGAGAGGCAGGTTCTTCGTCTGCGTGATGATCGACAACGAGAACGAGGAGGCGACGAAAGCGGTGTTCGACCTCGGCAGCCGGATTGCGGAGAGCATCGGCGACGACGGTCCCATTCCTTCGCTTCTTCACGTTCTGCCTCAGGAGCTTTTCGAGCTACAGACGCTCAGATATTTCTTCAGACATGAGATCCTGAACATTCATTTCTATGTCGCCGATAAGAACATCTTCCGGCTCAACGAATCGACAGACGCCGTGCTGGTCCGGCTGAAGAGCGACAAGAGTCATCTCCTCCTGATTCAATACCCGAGTTCAAAGGAAGCAGCCGCGGCATACGCCGATTTCACGGCAAGCTATCTGCCCGACGCTCGAGCGGAAGGTTGGATCCAGACAGAGAATAAGAAATGGACCGGTTGTAGCGTGCACCAAAAGTATGTACTTGCCGTTTTCGACGCTGTGACACTAGCCGACGCACAAAACCTCCTTGCCACCCTTCAAAGGATACTGCCATGAGCGAATCCTCTATGACCCGCAGAGATTTTCTGCGCACGACGGCCGCTGCAGCCGTAGTGGGAACCGCAGGAATATCGTTGCTGGCTCAGCCAGACGCACAGAAGAAGGCAAACGTTGTCCTCATTCGTCACCAGCACGTAGTCGACAGCGAGGGGAAACTCAATCCAAAGATCCTCGAGGAGATGTTTGATGAGTCGATGGCAACGTTCTTCAGGACGAAGAACGCCGGCGATGCCTGGAAGAAGATTGTAAAGCCGGGTGATGTGGTTGGGATCAAGACGAACGTCTGGCGCTACCTCCGTACACCGCTGGAACTTGAGCAGGTTATGAAAACGCGGATCATGGCCGTCGGTGTTCAGGAAAAGGACATTGCGATCGACGACCGTGGTATTCTGTCGAATCCCGTCTTCGCCCGGGCCACCGCGCTGATCAACGTGCGACCAATGCGTGCACATAATTGGTCGGGCGTGGGAGGCTGTCTGAAGAACTACATCATGTTCACTCCAAATCCCCCCGACTACCACCCCGACTCGTGCATTGACCTCGGAGCGCTCTGGAAACTTCCGGCCGTTGAAGGGAAGACCCGCCTGAACGTTCTGCTCATGCTGACGCCGCAGTTTCACTGCCTGGGGCCGCACCATTTCGACAAACAGTTCACGTGGGCCTATAACGGCATCATTGTTGGGACAGATCCGGTCGCGGTCGATGCTGTTGGACTGAAGATCATTGAGGCGCAACGGAAATTATTCTTCAAGGAAGACTCACCTATGCGTCCGCCGGTCAGGCATATCAAGGCAGCGGAGGAGAAACATGGCATTGGCATCGCCAACCTGGCGGCGATCGAGATCGTCAGGCTGGGATGGAAAGAAGATAGTCTGATCTGATGGGAAAGAAACGGTTCAAGAGTCAAAGGTGTCCGAATTGCGGCGCTCAGTTCAGTGCAAAACCCGAGCTTGCCAGCTTCTGCCCTTCGTGCGGGCAGGAGAATCACGACCTGAACATCCCGCTCAGGCATCTGCTGGCGGAGGCTGTTGAGACCGTCTTTCACTTCGACACAAAATCGATCCGCACGTTGCAGGCGCTTGTTTTAAAGCCGGGACTTCTGACGTCGGAGTTCATCCGCGGAAGGCGCGCCCGGTACGTCACACCGATCCGTCTCTACATCTTCATCAGCTTCTTGTTTTTCCTCCTCTTGTCATTCTCTTCTGGTCGCACCGTTGAACGTTCCGAGGTTGAGGCTGATCGGACTGCCACAGGAGGATTCAGCATCACGTTCTACGGTATCAATTCCAATTGATTATCAAGAACTTCTCTTACATGGTGTTTGTCCTGATGCCGTTCTTCGGATATCTCGTGTATCTTTTTCATCGGAAACAGCACCATCGCTTCATCGGCACGCTCGTCTTTTCTCTTCATTTTCACAGTTTTGCATTCCTGGCCTTGACGCTCTTGCTGCTGCTGGGTCGAGTCCCCTTTCTGGCGCCTGTTACCATATTGGCCCCAATTGTGCTGGCGATCTACCTATTCATTTGCCTAAGGTCGGTGTACGGCCAATCACGGATTTCGACGCTATTCAAGACGATCATTATTGGCGGTCTCCATGTCGTCTCGGTGGCCTTGCTCTTTCTTTTGACGGCATTTGCGAGTGTGGTGGCGTTTTGAGGTAAGCTTGCAGCAGGATCGCATAGAAGTACCATGACAATGTGAAACTGGATGAGTTCATCATGATGCCGAATCATGTGTATGGTATTGTTGTTTTAAGGGCGCGGGAGTGACGTTGCATGCAACGTCACTAAGGCTGTGGCAGAAACAAGCGACACCCCGATCAACAATTTTCTTAAACCATTCTTGAGCATATGAGCAAACAAACAACCGGAACTAGTCCCGTTTCAGACAAATTGTCTTGTGGTTTTCATCGCGGAGTCGCTGAGCCCGCAGAGAATCGCAGAGGAAGAAGCTTGAGAATCTCTGCGTACCTCTGCGATCTCTGCGACTCTGCGTTAGAAACTATTGCAATCAAGAGCACGGTATTTCTTTTTGGAGACGGTACAAGCTATATATTCATTCTTCTCCTGGTCTTTCTAACCACCGCGCCAGCACAAGTGCCTTCGGAAGGCCGTCTGCCCGAGCTCCTCGATTCCGGCGGGGCATTGATAAGAGAGCAGTCGGCGTACGACGTATTGTTCTACAAACTCAATGTTACGATCGACACGCTCACGCGTTCAATCACCGGCACCACGCTGACCCGGGCACTGGCAACGGACACTTTGAGCACATTTGTGCTCGACCTGAGCTCGACTTTCACAGTGACATCAGTCGTCTGGAGAGGTCAGCAACAGTACGGAAGTGCCCTGCAGTTCACCCGCCCTTCCGGCAGGATTTGGATTTCGCTGCCGTTTCTCATGCAAAGATCCGACACAATCTCGGTCGAAGTCTCCTATCGCGGTTCACCGAAGGTGGCTGCAAACCCTCCGTGGGACGATGGATTCGTCTGGAGACGGGCAAGAACGGGCGAACTCTGGGTAGGAGGTGCCTGTGAGGAAGAAGGGGGCGACGTGTGGTGGCCGTGCAAAGACCATCCTTCGGACGAGCCGGATTCTGTCGATCTCAATTTCACAGTGCCCTCTAATCTCGTCTGCGTCTCCAACGGAAAACTCCTTGGCACAAACGACAACGGCAACGGTACAAAATCGTACCAGTGGTATGTCGGTCAGACCATTAACAACTACAACGTGACGTTCTACCTCGGGCCCTATGTGCGGATCCCCGTCGATTACACCAGCGTGACGGGATCGAAAATACCGGCCGAGTATTGGTTTCTTCCTTACAATGTCGATTCTGTGAAGAAGATCATGCCGACGTGGTTAAAGGACATCCGCTTCCTGGAAGAGAC
>QYQB01000144.1 GCA_007280275.1 bacterium
GACTGCTCCACCTGGTCTGCCTGCCACAATTTCCCCGACTTCCCGCTGCAATTCATCAAGGTTGACTACAGTCATCCCCAGTGCCTTGAATTTCTCAGGCGTCAGGTTGATCGCGAAGTAGTCTGCGGGCCACAGCGAACAAGCCGCGATGAGAGCGATGATTCCGACCAGTCCCTCCATCAACATCGCCCCGTACCCGATCATCCTCGCGTCAGTCTCCTTGTTCAACATTTTCGGCGTCGTGCCGGATGCGACAAGCGAGTGGAATCCCGAAATTGCGCCGCAGGCGATCGTAATGAACATAAAGGGGTACACCGTACCGGGGATGATCGGCCCACCGCCATGGATGTACTGCGTGACAGCCTCCATCTTGAGCTCCGGCGCGACAACGAAGACGCCGATCACGAGAGCGGCGACCGTCCCGATTTTCATGTACGAGCTGAGATAGTCACGCGGCGCGAGGAGCAACCAGACCGGCAAGACCGAAGCTATGAATCCGTAAATGGCCATCGCGATTATGATGCCTTCTCGCGAAAGGGAAAAGTACGGTTCCAGGAACGCTCCCGGGATCAAGCTGCCGAGCATGACGCAAGCCACCACGCTGACAACACCAATGATGCTTGCCTCGGTGATCTTCCCTGGTCGAATCCTGTTCATCCAGAGACCGACGAACAGTGCAATGGGAATCGTCATTGCGATCGTGAAGGTCCCCCACGAGCTTTCCCGCAAGGCATTCACCACAGCCAAGCCCAAGCCCGCCAGTGCGATGATGACAATAATGAGAATGGCGATCGACCCGACGATGCCTGCGAGCGGGCTGATCTCAAACCTGGCGATGCTTGCGAGCGATCGCCCCTTTCTTCTGACCGAGGCTGCGAGAATCACGAAATCGTGCACCGCGCCAGCGAGCACAACGCCGGTGACCAGCCAGAGAAAACCGGGAAGATATCCGAATTGCGCCGCGAGAACCGGACCGATGAGCGGCCCCGCACCGGCAATGGCTGCGAAGTGGTGGCCAAAAAGCACCCATTTGTTCGTGGGGTGGAAGTTCTGCCCATCGTTCAGTTCATGCGCCGGAGTCACACGGGAGTCGTCCAGAGCTATCACCTTCGCGGCGATGAACGCGCTGTAGTACCGATAGGCAATGGCCATGACACAAAGAGCAACCAAAAGAGGATAGAGAGCATTCATGTGAGTTTCCGATGTCCGATATTACCGAAAATAAACCATTCCAGTGAATGATGGCACAACTGATTTGACAATAACCGATTATATGCAGAATGTCAACCGGCTGAGCACGAAGGTGAATCAGCGGATGTGAGAAGAGTCGAGAAGAGTGATTCCAGCGCCCTGCATTTCGTCCAGAGCGTTCTTACCATCGTCGGGGTTCACATTAACTGCCACCACGGCGTCCGTCACGACGCAGGTGTTGAAACCTCTCTTCGTGGCGTCTAAAGCAGAGGCTTTGACACAGTAGTCAGTAGCCAGACCTGTAATGTAAAGGTCCGTTACATTTCTGTCCTTCAGGTACGCGCATAAATCCAAGTTTGTCGCCTCGAAGGCCGAGTATCCATCATCTTTGTCTCGTGTTCCCTTGATGAACACCTGTTGTATCCTGTCGCTTTGAAGTTGAGGGTGGAATTCTGCCCCGCCCGTGTTCTGGACACAATGCGGCGGCCATTTGTCGAAATGGGCTGACTTCGGGGGATGCCAGTCTTTGGATGCGACCACCACGTCGAAATGGCTCAGCAAACGATTGATGACAGGTACCACCCTGTCACCTTCCGGCGCGGCGAGGGCGCCTCCCGGGCAGAAATCATTCTGAACATCGACAATCAAGAGACCCTTCATCTTCTTCTCCTCTGTGGGATCAGAATTTCTGTTGCAGCTCCTCAACAAGTTTCGCCCGCGAGCTCAGAAGTTTTTGCGAGATGCCGACCCGGTAGATGTGCGGAAATTCAAAACGCTTGTGCTCTCCCGCAAGGTGCGAGAGCCTCGCTTGAGCATACTGAGCGCTTTCCTGCGCAGAGCTTCTCACGATCGTTTTTCCCCCGTCCATCACTTTGTGCATTAGCACCTCGGACGTGCAGTGTTTCAGTGAACTCCTCTGTTCGGGGAAAAATGGGTGGAAAATACTCTCCGGCTGCGGCTCGCCATCGAGCGTCACTCCATCGGCAGAGAAGAGTCCTTCTTCGTTCAGGAACCGGTAGATACTCTTCACACCGGGGAGTGTGAGCTTCGTGTAGTTTTCCGAGAACTTGAGCCGCGGTTCGCGATCGCACATGCTCAACTTGTAGACTCCGTCCAATGCTGCTGCAGGCTGGCCCGTTATGAGCCTCGTCCCCACTCCGAATATGTCAATTGGAGCTCCCTGGTCTTCCAGCAAGCTCCGGATAACGAATTCGTCGAGCTGATTGGAAACGGTTATTTTGACATACGGAAGTCCTGCCTGGTCGAGCATATTCCTGGCGTGCTTCGAGAGATAGGCAAGATCACCGCTATCCAGACGGATTGCCATCAGATGATGCCCTCGCTTCTCAAGCTCCTTTCCGACTGTGATAGCATTCGGTATTCCGCTGCGAAGGGTGTTGTAGGTGTCCACGAGGAGTATGCAGCGATCAGGGTAGACCTCAGCGTACTTACGGAAGGAAGTCAGTTCGTCGTTGAAACTCTGGACCCAAGAATGAGCCTGTGTTCCGGAGAGCTCAAAGCCGTTGTGAAACGCTGCATACACATTCGACGTCGCATCAATCCCTCCGATGATGGCGGCTTTCGTAGCATGAATTCCTCCCAGCCCCTGCGCCCGCCTGAGTCCGAAATCCACCACGCGACGGCCTCCTGCCGCAGCTTTCACACGAGAGGCTTTTGTCGCAATCAACGATTCAAAATTCAGAATGTTCAACAGCAACGTTTCCACGATCTGCGATTCGATGAGCGTTCCTTCTATTCGCAGCAGAGGCTCCAGGGGAAAGACAACCTCCCCCTCCCGGACCGACGTGATCGTGCCGCGGAACTTGAATGACCGGAGATACCGGAGAAAATCATCTTTGAATCCTTGTCGCCTCAAGTATTCGATCATCTCGTCACTGAAGGAGAATCCTTCGATCATCTCCAGAACGTCAGTGAGACCTGCGAAGAGTACGTAGCCTCCGTGGAAAGGATTTTCCCGGAAGAAATAGTCGAAGCAGCTGACGGCATCCGTGCGTCCGGTGAGGAAGTACCCCTGGGCCATCGTCAACTGGTAGTAGTCCGTGTAGATTCCGGAGCCGTTATTCAGGAGGTTCATTGGGATTGTAAGAAGGTGATTACAATGGCGACAGGCAACCGAATGGACCTGTCATAATATGGCATTTTGTAGTACTCGAATCTGTGGTTTCCCGTTCTCGAACGTGATCGCGACGACATCGAATCTGCACACCTGCTCTTCTATCTGATGTTGGAACAGGTACCCCTCTGCTACTTTCTTGAGCTGGGCCTCCTTGAACGGAGTGATTGATTCTTCCGGGGATCCATAAGCCCCGGTATGACGGGTCTTCACCTCGATGAATACCAGTTCCTTACCATCCATCGCGATCAGGTCGATCTCACCGCGATCGAACCGGTAGTTTCGTTCGATGATCTGATACCCTTTCTGTTCCAGGAATGTCGCGGCTAGGTCTTCCCCGGCCCGACCCTTCTGTCGCTTGTTCATGGCACCGGGCTGGCGTCGTGAGGAATTCCAAGGGAAACATGAAAGCTCCGGCGATGAATCGGGCACATTCCATACTGCCGGAGTGCATTGATGTGGAGCTTTGTGCCGTACCCTTTGTGACGATCGAATCCATACATGGGAAACTGTTCGTGATACTCTCTCATCAGGCTGTCCCGCGTAACCTTCGCGATGATCGAGGCGGCTGCAATCGTCAGCGATGTTGCGTCTCCACCTATGACATTGCGATAGCGCAGCGTTTCGTGTTTGAAACTATTGCCGTCAGCCAGGACGATTGCCGGCGAGAGGGGGAGATTCTCCACTGCCTTCCGCATCGCCAGAATGGAAGCCTGATAAATATTGATCCTGTCAATCACCTGGTGGCTTACGATTCCGATTCCAACGCCCAATGCCCGCTCGTAGATCTCGTGAAACAGTCTCTCGCGCTGATTCGCGCTGAGCTTCTTCGAGTCGTTGACCCCATCGATGAAGAGTCCTTTGGGTAAGATGACAGCACCGGCGACGACTGGTCCGGCGAGCGGTCCCCGGCCAGCTTCATCTACTCCGGCAATGCGCTCGAGCCCCTGGTTCCAGTACGTCTCCTCCAGTTCCAGCGTCGGGACTTGCTTTCTCCGCATCGGTTTTGAAATCACCTCATCCATTCTCAGGAGCCCGCGAAGATGGCGAATAACCCGCCCACCATGCACGCCTTCAAGATAAGACTTAGCCGCTTCAAATTCGAGAGCGTTGGATCATACCACATCGACACAACGACGTAGGCAAGGCCGAGATTGACAAAGAGCATTACCAACAGGTAACGGAGATCATAGATGCCGACGACAAAGGGGATAAGAGTTGCCAGCATGAGAAGGCCGATCACGATCGACGCTGCCTGAAGACCGGCTTCAGGACCGTGCTTCACGGGGAGCGTCTCGGCATTCGCGGTTGCGTCGCCGTCGACGTCTTCGACATCCTTCAAGAGCTCCCTCGCAAGATTGGCGAGGAATGCGAAGATGCCAGGATACAACCCGAGGTCCGCACGGCCGGCAAGGATTGCTCCGAAAGGAAATGCGAGCGCTGTCAAGAACGCTACCGTCACGTTGCCAACGAGCACGGTTCCCTTCAGCGAGCGGCTGTAGGCATAGAGTCCGCCAACCCATACGAGCGCTATGAGCATATTCCAGAAACCGAGGAACAAGCTCAAGATGAGTCCAGTCGCTGATGTGTAGATCCACAACTTCCTTGCCTGTTCCAGCGACAGTGCACCTCGCGGCAAGGGCCGGTCAGGTCGGTTGATCTTGTCGATCTTCACGTCGAAGATATCGTTGATCGCGTTTCCGCCGCCTGCGATCAATGCCCCGGCAATGGAAGCAACGAAAACCCAGGCCCAATCCCAGCCGGCGGGTTTCGCCAGCACTCCCGCGACCGCTATCGTCACGAAAACAATCGTGACGTTCACGGGACGAAGGATTTCGATTTTCGGATTCAACGTCTTAGAATTCATTTACCACCCGAATATGAAGTTTGGCCGTGCTGAACGTGTCTCCTTCTCCAAAAGCCAGGCTTACTCCCATAAGCCCGAGAGGTGTATCGAGACGAATTCCGGCACCGTACCCGACCCTTTTGATTTCTTGTTTCAAGAGCCCCACCTCCCGCCTCTCGGGAGACAGTATGTAGCCAAAGTCGACGAATCCGAACGCGTAGGACCGTTGCCCGGCCAGCACGCGATACTCCAGATTGGACCACGCAAGGCGCGATCCGAGAAACTGCCCCTCGCGATACCCCCGGAGAGTGTTGGATCCTCCCAACCGGAACAAATCGCTGAGCTCAATCGCCCCGCTTCGGAAATCCCTCGCGTACAGACTCGCCGCCACCACCTGCGCTTGAAACGGGGAGAAGACATATTCAAAGTCAAACGCGAGTCTTTGACTCGAGGTCCGCTCACTCGCAAGTTTCTGAAATGATCTCTGGATTTCCTTTACGCCGGTATGGTACTCCGTCCGATACTTCAAACCACTCGTCGGTGTAGTCGGATCATTTCGGGAATCATAGGAGACTGATAACCCAATGCTCGTCATGCGACTCTCGCTGGCAACCCGAAAGCCATACCCTTCAGTTGGCAGAACTTGTTCGCTGGAGAAAACCACGCCGAGATCCAGCTCATCCGTCGCCATGAGCTCCGCGACGACATTGTAGCCGTTCCGTACGTACGCCGAATCCTGCTTGCGTTGAGAAAATCCCGCTTCGGCGTTGAGGGGAAGCGAAGCCACCCAGGGTTCGCGGTATCGAAGTCCGATCTCCTGAGAACTCTCGGTCTCACGGTACCATCGCGCAGCCAGCTTCCTGCCGGTACCGAGTATATTGCGGAACTGAACATCCAGCAACCCTGAGAAATGTCCGCCTGCATTTGACCCGCCCGAGGGGACATAGCCAATGATTCCATCGAATCGGTTCGGGTTGCCCTCGGCTACTTTGACTAAGATCCCGACGCTGCCGTCCGCGTCCACAATGAGTTCCGGCAAAGACACATTCGAGAACAATTGCATTCTCTCGAGCCGTTGCTTGACCTTCGTGAGCTGATCTCCGCGAAAGAGCTCTCCTTCGGTCAGTCGTGCTTCCCGGGTAATGACCCCGGTTCTTGTGGTTGTGTTTCCCTCGACGCGCAAACGGCTTATCCTTGCCGGCGCACCCTCTTCAATCCCCAACGCAATCGTTGTTGTGACAGAGTCTTTACCTTCCACAAAGCTAACATCACGAATTTCTACCTTTGCGAACGGGTAACCGGATTTCTCGTAGAGTTCCAGCAACGCCCCGATATCTTGTTCCAGCAATCCAGGAACGAACTGCGCCCCCACCCGCGTCAGAATCACTGCTTCGACATCTCGTTCCTTCAGGGCTTTCATACCATCCATTCGCAACGATGATACGGAGGCCGCCTTCCCCTCCCGCACCCACAAAACAAGACCAACAGTCGCACTATCTGACGACGACACAAAGTTGACCGAGTCGATCCGGGCAAACAGGAATCCCTCTGAAGCATACCCGGAGACAATTCGCTCAACGTCTGAGGGGGCAAAGGGACCTCCCAGCTTCGTTTCCATCCACCTCCGGACGGTCGACGAAGGAACCGAGACGACTCCCTTCATTGTGATTGCACTAACGGGCCTCTGCTCCTGGGCCGTTGTGGCAGTAGAGAAGGAGCAGAGGATTGCGCCACCGCACATCACAAAACGGAAAAAGCCAGGCGAACCACATGCCGCACTGGCTTTTCTTCTCCAGAGAGCTCGCATCTGAGCTATCGCATCCTTCCCCATAAATCGGTTGTTGGATAACGCAACCGATAGTCTCCAAATCCAGACTCGTCAACAAAAATGAACTGACGATTGAGTTGATAGTAGTACCAGATCTCATATGGCTTGTTGCTTACATCAAATGGGTGGCGCTCGATGTTATCAGGCGTACCGAAGCGGATAAAGACCATGCCCATATCCGTTCGCCAGCCTTCCAGAAAATGCGTGAAGGTCAGATTTGCATGTTGCACCCGGCCATAGTACTCCTCCAGCAGCTCGTTGCGCTGAGTCTGAGGGTCGGGATCACGCTTGGACCAGAACTCGAGGAATCGCTTCCGCTTCTCATCTTCCGTGGTCGCCGAGCGGACGTACTCAAGCTCAGATTCGCGGGCAATGTAAATCAACTGATCGATCGCTTTGTCGAGATCAACGATCGCCACGGGAAGATCGGTCGCACGGATATTGAACGTTCTCGAAGTTGCGCCCTTTACGATCATCCCCTTTTCACCCGACACAATTTGACCCGTCGCTGTGACCGATAGAAGGTACGTCCCCATGCTAAGCCCGCTGCTGTCAATTTTCAGAAACATTTGTGTCTTGTGCCCTGTAGCCGCCTCCTTTTGGACGTGGCTGACCACCTGATTCTTTTTCGAATCAAGTATCTTCCATTCCAGATCCACTGAATCGAGCGTGGGCCCGGCATACAGTTCGAAGAAAATGAAGAAGCCTTCTGCCCGGTAATTGATGCTTCCGGAGATGTTCGGCACGATGGTCCGTTTCTCACCGTCCGTTGAGAGGCGATTCACCAGCATGACATCGCTCAGCGACAAAGAATCCTTGGAGAAATCCGTTACCAGAAGGGACTTCTTGATTTGCCCCGTTTTGCGCGATTCTTGATCCCGCACCTGAACCGTAAGTTGATAGTTGCCCGGCTCGACATCCATGGTCCGATGGGTCAGGCTGTTGAGCTTGCCCTGAGTGGTTTGAGCGAATTCGGCAACGGGCACATCAACAGTCCATGCTTGTTCGTGAGCGAGTTGATTCGACGGTGTGTGCATGGTCAGGCTGACTTCATACCGACCGATGTACTGATCTCCCTCTTTCAGGAAACGAATCTCATCGTGAGGGACCTGAACATATACATCGACGCGTGATTTGTTAGGCTGGTCCGAGGCGTACGCAATGGCATCGGCGTAAAATGTCGGGCCAGCCTCAGCCAACCCTCGCCGCATCTCCGTTTGGCCGCGCACGGCGGTTCCCAAAAGGAGCATCAGCCCGAGCACTCTCACGACCAAAGACACACCTTTTGTTGCACGCATAAGCATAGGCCTACCCCGCTCCTTCCATCATTGGTTCCTTTTGACACTTTCCGCGTAGAGATCGTATTCCGTACTGTGAGTGACTTTCGCATTCACAAAGCTGCCGACGGAGAGTTCCACGGTACTGCGAACATATACTTCCTGGTCAATTTCAGGCGCATCCCACTCCGTCCGACCAACAAAGAAGTCTCCCTCTGGGCGATCGATGAGAACCCTCACCTCGGTTCCAACGAGAGACTCGTTGCGTTCTTCAGAGATGTGCTGCTGCAGTTCCATGATGCGACCGCGGCGTTCTTCCTTCACGTCATTCGATATCGGATCGCCAAGGTCATAGGCAGATGTCCCCTCTTCCTGAGAGTAGGTGAACACTCCGAGCCTGTGAAACTTCATTTCTTCCACGAATTCGCACAGACGCTCAAAATCCCCTTCAGTCTCGCCGGGATACCCGACAATCAATGTCGTTCTCAGCCCAATACCGGGGACGGAGGCTTTGATTTCGGAAAGAAGCTCGCGCAGGGTGCGGTTTGTCATCCCCCTGCGCATGGATTTCAACACATCATCCGAGGCATGCTGAACGGGAATATCCAGATAGCGGCAGATCGTGGGTTTTTCCCGGTAGACGTCGAGTATGCTCTTTGGGAACTTCGTCGGATACGCGTACATCAACCTGATCCACTCGATGCCGTCGACTGCGGAGAGTTCACGCAACAGACGATCGAGTTGTCTCTCGCCATTGAGGTCGAGCCCATAATAGGTGGTATCCTGACCGATCAGAATAAGCTCTTTCACTCCCCGTGATGCCAGATGGCGCGCCTCGCTCAGGATGCTCCTGAACGGCTTCGAGACGTGCAGCCCGCGCATCAGGGGAATTGCGCAAAACGAGCAGGGATTGTCGCACCCTTCGGAAATTTTGAGATAAGCATAGTGCGGAGGAGTTGTGAGCTGTCGTTCGCCCAGAAGTTCCTCACGGTAGTCGACTCCCAATTCGGAAACGACCTGCGCCATGTGGTGCGAGCCGAAATATGCGTCAACGCTGGGAATTTCCGCGGCGAGATCTTTGGCAAACCGTTCGGAAAGGCATCCCATAACAATGACCTTCTTCAGCTTCCCCTGGTTCTTCCTTTCGACAGCCTCAAGAATGGCATCGATGGATTCCTGCTTTGCAGCTTCGATGAAGCCACACGTATTGATCACAGCGATATCGGCGTCGTCAACATTGTCGACAACGTGCGCCTTCCCCTGGCTCAGCTGTCCAAGGAGCACCTCGCTGTCGACGGTATTCTTTGAACATCCGAGCGTTACGACGCTGATTCTCGGCCTATGGTTTCTTTTGGCAGACGTCACGATAATACCACGAAATCGATGTAAAGATACACAATGGGGGCGACAAATACCAGACTGTCGAAACGGTCGTACACTCCACCGTGACCCGGAATGATCGTTGAAGAGTCCTTCACTCCGGCATCTCGTTTGAACCGCGACTCCACGAGATCCCCGACTTGTCCGAACACGCCGACGATCATCCCGATGATGAGCGCGTCCTGGAACCTCAGGTAGTCAAGGACGAGCGATCGTGCCACAAGCATCGTGATAAGGGAACCGAAGAAACCAAACACAGCGCCTTCCCATGACTTCTTTGGGCTCACGCGTTCAAACAGCCGATGACGCCCGAATGTGAGACCGCCGAAATATGCTGCCGTGTCGCAAACCCAGATGCTGGCCAGTAGTGAGATGATCGTCCAGCCGCCCCATCGCGCGATCACCGCGAGCTCCGCTTCGCCGGCAATGCTCACGCTGAAGAATTTTGACACCGGGAATCCATATGGAAAAAGTTCGCGGATCGAGATAAGCGTGCCGAAGAAGAGAGAGACGATCATGAGTCCGAACACTGTTGTTCCGGCATTGAGCGTTGGAGATCCCTTCTGACGAAACAACTCGACCAGAAGAACGAGCAGCACGAATATCAGGAGGGTCACCAGCAGGAACTGAAGTTGTGAGAACATCGAAAGATGAATGCCGAGGGAAGCGAAAAAGCTGAACACCTCCACCTGAAGTCGCTCGTAGATAAACGCTCCGTTCACGATGAATCCGCCAACGATGCCGAGCGTCTTCAGCGGATAGGCCCCCTTCTTCTCCGCTAGCATGTAGAACTCGTACAATGACGCGCCAGATATAAGAGCGACGAAGGTAAAGAAGAAATAGCTCCCCTGCATCGCAGTCCAAAGGATAACTGGAATTGCGACGACCGCTACCGCGAAACGCGCCGGGAGCAAGCTAAAACGAGATGATTCCACAGAGAACTCCATACTGGAAAGAACAGTTTGAGATCAAAGAGAGTTTCGGTCACAACAGAATTCCGGGAATCGAGAGACGGAGCTCGAGATCACGCTCCCTCGTCGCCGGCAGGGTGAATGTCATTCGTCACCCGCAGATACGAAGAGAACGACACAACAAAGAGCATCGAAAAGAGGAAGAGTTGGGCCAGAATGGCCGCTATGTTGATGTCCACCCCCTCCGTTGCTCCGATCACCATTTTGTCGTCCACGTGGAAAAAGGACACTACGACAGCGAGTGTGTTGTTGAGAAAATGAACAGTCATCGCGATGACGATGCTCTTCGACCGCATTCGAATGAATCCAAAGAAGCATCCCAGAGCAGCAAGGGGCACGAGTGCAAATGGATTAAAATGAAAGAGCCCGAAGATGACGCCAGTCCAGATCGCAGCTCGTATCGGCTTTAGTCTTCGCTGAAGACTGCTTTGGATCAGACCGCGGAACAAAAGTTCCTCCACGATCGCTGGCGTTATGCTCACCACCAGCAAGACAAACAGGAGCTCTGGCAGGCCTTTGGCAGAGACGAGCGTCCGGAACATTTCCTCAACCATCTGACGCGCAGGCTCGACAACCTCTTTCAGACTCTCCGGGAGTGGAATGCGATCCTGAAAGAAGAGAAAGACCTGCAGGACCTGCTGAAGGAACAAGAGGCTGAGCACCGCGAAGATCGTTTCACCGGCGTGCGGCACGCGCCACGGAAAAACCCGCGAAAACCGGTGATCGAGGAGACGCGCAAAGAGAAGTGTCGGAATCAGGATGAAAAGGATCTGGCCACACATGGTGAAGACCCTGTGCATCATGACGTTTTCCGCCGTCACCTTGCTGCCGACGAACAGCAGGGTGAGGAATCCTCCGATGACCTGATAGAGAACAAAGACGACAAGGAGGCAGAGAAACGCGAAGACCACAGGCGGGATGCTATAGCGCTCAACAAAGGGGAGCGGCGCCGACGGCGGGACCAACGGCTGCGGTGTGTTCTCTGTCTGCCCGGTCACAGGCCTCTATCCTTTGCTCATACGAAGCTTGATCATCGCTGCGAACAGCGGGATCATGATTTCGTGATGACCGGTAAATGAATATCCCCTGCCGGAGCCTTGCGTCGGCCGTTCAACGACATTGACTTGCGGTCGGTACTGCCTTATCATATCGAAGTTGGCGGTGGAGAATCCCTGTGCCTTGTAGCCGAGATTGCGCGCAATGGTCAGCGCCTTCAAGAAGACTTCGGGCAGAATGACTGCGGAACCGACATTCAGGACGACTCCACCCCCCCTGAGATCTTTCACTGAATTTGCGAAGATCTTGAAATCCCGAAAGCTCATTTCACCCGTCGCGGCGCCGTCCATCGATGGTTGCTGATGAATGATGTCAGTTCCAATCGCCGCATGCACGGTCACCGGCACATTCTGTTCGTAGCACGACGCAAGTATGCTCACGGACCGGTGGGGAGCTCTTGAGGCGATGATCTTCTTCGCAACAGTCTCGGCGTAGCCTTCGGTTGTTTCGGCAAATCCCCTCACGAGTGCCCGGTTGATGAAGTCACCCGTTTCCTTCCACATCCCGAATTTCCCCTCCAGGATGTTCGCAGCCACATCTTCCGAGGTTTGGCCCCACATTGCCGTTTCGACATCGTGAATTGCCGCCGCACTGTTCATTGCGACGTGAGTAATGACCCCGCGGCGAACGAGGTCAACAATGAGGGGCGAGAGTCCGACCTTGATGACATGGGCTCCCATCATCAGAATGACCGGCTTTTTTCGACGGCGCGAGCGCTCGACATCAAGCACGAGCGCACGGAGTTCATCCGCCATCAGGATATGCGGCAGCGAGTCAACAAAATCCGAAAGGCGCGCCTTTGTTGCATCGACGACGCGGGCAAAGTCCTTCGGGGATACCTTGCTCCTGCGTTTCTTGATGGAAATTGTCTTGATGCCCGAAAGCTTGATCTGTTTGTATTTTGACATGGAAGCTACCGAACCTTTCCCCCGATGGGGCCATTGATACCGGAATACTCTCTCAGTTCCGCGTCGATTGATCCAACGACAACCTTTGTGCTGACTTTGACGGGGATTCTGCGTTCATCGTCCGTCAGCCAGATGACAACCCTTCCCTCGCTCTTGAAGACCCCTCCCTCCTTCATCAGCGGCTCGATAATGATGCAATTGAATGTTCCCGCATCGACACTGATTCTCTGTCGGCCCAGGAACTTGACCGCGAGCGAATAGGTTGTATCCTTGAAGAAATTCTGAAGCAAAATCTTCTCACCGACGCGGGACTTTGAGAAATCCAACGTTCGCACGAAGTAGAATGCTGAAACGGCGTCGTGGACATACGGAGGAATCTGATACTGCTTGTTGTCTGCGTACGCGATATTCTTGACCTGATCAAACCAGGCTTTGAAATCACGGCGATACGAACCTTCCCGTACCTTCTGCGTGAATCGCCACGGAAAAACTCCCTGAATGTCAAGATAGGTTTCGTATCGATCATCAACCTTGTAGATCCAGGCAAATGTCGGAGTCGAATTGACGGTGAAGAGCACCTGATAAACAGGTCGACCGAAGATCGTGTCCGATTTCGGGATACTCATCACAGCCTCTCCTGCCGTGATAAAACTGAAGCCAACGTCGAATACGAGCCGCTCTCCGGCGGCGAACGCCGCATGGGGAAGGGAGCGAAGCGTCGAGTTCGTCCTGTAGATGTCCCCCTGCGAGAGGAGTGCCTGAGCGAGCGAATCCTGCGCATCAGCAGGATGAAAGACCCCCAACGCAAGAATGAGAAGAACCGCTGAAAAGCGCCCGGCCATCATCACCATGAGTTCGATCTTTCCTTCGACACGAGGAGTGATCGCGCAGCCTCCAGCACATCTGCGACTTTGATCTGTTGCATGCAATCGTTCCCCTGACACGCCCCCCCCTTACAGCGTTTACACAAACCGTTGTCGGCCGTGAAGATAGTCTTGACGTCAGCGAGCGGTCCCCAACGACGGGCACTGCACTCTCGAATCGGGGGATAGAACGCAATCACCGGCGTCCCCATGGCGGCAGCGATATGCAACGGCCCTGTGGAATTCGATACAAAGAGCCGTGCCTCGCCGATGAAAGCCGCAAGATCTTTGAGCGGCATCCGTCCTGCACTCGAGAGGGCTGCCCCGCCCGACCGTTTGAGCACTGTTTCGACAAGCCCTGCTTCATCGGCACTTCCGGTGACGACAACTCTGAACCCATCCCTCACCAACTCCTGGGCGAGATCGCCAAAGTTCTCAGCACTCCAATCCCTCGCGGATCCGCCACTGCCCGGATGCAGCACGACGAATTTCTCAGAAGGCTTCATCCCGAGTCGACTGATTTCTGCGGCAGCAGCAGACTGTGAACTCTCCGATATGGCGAGAGTAATCCGCGGGACTTCATAAGCCGCCAATCCGATCACTTGCAGCAAGGATATATTGTACTCTGCCTCGTGCTTCTCCGCAGTCTTCCGGTGTTCGAACACTTTCCTGTTGAAGAGGAACGAGTACCACCGGTACCCTGACCCCACACGCACTGGCACACCAGCACAACACATCAACACTGCAATTCGCAAAGTCGGGTGGGAAACGACGGCAAGATCAAATCGCTGAGCACGAAGCTCGGCAAGAATCGCGACAAATCCTTTTTGCTCCCCCGAGGCGTCGTACGTGAGAATGTTGTCCAGTCCTGCGAATCCTTCCGCCAGCCCCATGGTATACGAGCGAAGCAGCATCGAGATTCTTGATCCCGGGAAGCTCTTGCGCAAAACAAGTATCATCGGGAGTGTCAGAACTACGTCACCGATCCGATCGGTCCGAACTACCAGAACATTCTCGAATTTGTGTTCTTTCACTGCGTCGCATCAATGGTTATTCGTCAATATACGGCAAGGCGCCCTGAGTATCAAGGCAGGGTTGGAAGGTGCGGGGGTATCAACGCGAGAGTATTCAGACGTTCACAACAGATGTGTGCATTGCTAGACGCAGAACCGGAATCATCAGGAAATGAAAACCTTCGCGATGTCGAGCAGGATCGACGGCTTGTTCCACATCGCCGTCCGGAACAGGCCTCCTACAGTCCGCTTCTCTTCGGGCAGTTTGACCGCGCTGTCGCACAGGTTGTTGAGCGTTTCATCTGAAAACGATGTAATCGCTTCCCTGATCCTGTAAAAGACTTCGTGCCGCCATCCAAGGCGTTTGTGCCATCGCTTCCCGTATTCGCTCAAATGATTGCGGTCCTTCTTCGAGATCGCCTCGCCGGCAACTTGTCCGGCTATCATTCCCCCGATCATCCCACTGATGATTCCGCCCCCGCTTGTCGGGTTCACCTGGTGAGCTGCGTCGCCAACGAGAAGGACATTCCCTTTCACGATTTCATCACACGTCTTTGCACACGGGACACCCCCGGCGATTCGTGTCAGCATCGCGGCGTTGGGGAATTTTTTCTGCACGAACTCATCCAGCCAACGGACTGCCGCTTTTTCTTTTGCGCACTCGACACTGATGCCTATGCCGACGTTCGCACTGTCTTTCCC
Source organism: bacterium (assembly GCA_007280275.1). Classification (GTDB taxonomy): domain Bacteria; phylum Bacteroidota; class Ignavibacteria; order UBA10030; family UBA10030; genus UBA9647. The sequence goes on from QYQB01000144.1 coordinate 15,170, forward strand.
TTTTGGGAACACCCACAGATACCCTCCCGGGGCAATCTGATCACCGAAATAGAAATCCAGGATGCCTTCATCAACAGCCACCCCCGAAAGCGTTACCTGTGCACAACTTTCCATGTCATGAATATGACACGTCGTGTCAATCCCAGCCCACTTTCCCACACGGCTTTCCACGCCATCGGCACCGATGACGACCTTTGCCCGGAGGTCGACCTTCTGATCCTTGATCAAGACCCTCACACCTGTGACGTCACCGTCTTCCTTGATCAAATCATAGGCGTAGGCTTTTGTGATGACTTCGGCCCCTTCTTTCGCAGCAAGCTTGGCCAGCTCGTAGTCGAAGATGCGTCGCTCAAGGACGTATCCGATACCGTCGAGCCGTGGCACGATTGAATTCCCGTTCGGGACGACGATACGGAATTTGCTGACGGTCGAGGCAATCCATCGCGGATCAGGTTCGATAAACTGGGCCACCCCCTCGTGACTCACGGCTTCCGCACATCGAACCGGATACCCGACATCACGGTCCTTCTCGAGGAGAAGCACAGAGGCGCCTCCCGCAGCGGCGAATCGAGCGGCCGTCGACCCGGCTGGCCCTGCACCAACGACAATGACGTCGTATTGATCTTTCATAAAGGGGTAGCGACAATCTCAGAATGATGGTGGATTTTCCTGGGGGACCGATACTTCCTTCGGGAGATGTTCGATGCCTTCGCGATGGAACTCGATGACTTCCCACGGGCAAGCCCAGACGCATTTGCGACAATTCGTGCAGCGCTCATCGATGATCCGGATCTCCGACTCCAGGAGCTCAATGGCGTCTTCGGGACAAACACCAACGCAGCAGCCGCAGAAATCGCATTTCCCCGGAACGAGGTAAATCATAAGTGGCGTGGTACGGGTCAAACAAAACCTCTTTGAGTAGTGAGTTCAGATATCTGGAAACGTTCAGACGAAATGTGAAAATTCCGTCGCGAACGTCTGCACTTCATAGTCAAGTCGGCTTGAAGATCACCCCAGAATCAACGTCGTGCACTTGCCGCATCAACTCCTGATGACGCACCATGAGCGCCTGAGCGTCGGCGCCTCGTTCGGACGCTTCCTTCAGAGCTCGCTGATTCAGCTCGATCTGTTTGTGGAGTTTCCGTTTCGTCATGGCGACGATCGCATCGCGGGCAACCCTCCACGGATCGACGTCCTGGAACTCGACGTCACCACTTACCCATCCCTTGCTGATTTCATACTTGCTCATGACGATGTCCGTTACGATCCCTTTCGACACCGGGTCCTCGATCTCATCCAGAAACTCCACGACGCTTCGAGGCCCCCGCTCATCGAATCGAGCCAGAAGGAACTCCACAATCTTCTTCAATTGCGGATCAGAGATATCGTCGATGGTGATATGGGAAAACATGAACCCGATCATATCCGCCTGATGTTCAAGGAGGAGTTTCACGATGTCGCGTTCTACAACCGGGGCTTCTTTGTTTGAGGGCGATGACGATCCGCCATGCGCGGGCGGACCAACCGGCTTCGGTCGCAGATCAGCCTCCGCGCGGGGAAATCCCATGCGGTGTCGCTCTCCGATCCACCGATCTAATTCACGATACAAGACAGATTCGTACACATCGTACTTCGATGCCACTTCCTTGATGTAGAAGTTGCGCTTCAGTTCATCCTTCATCTTCGCTATCGACTGGACGATCGACCGCACCGCCTGTGTTTTTCCTTCGGGGGTCGCAAAAGCTCCCGAGCGCAGGTACTGTTTGGCTTTGAAATCTATGAAGGAAACTCCCTGCTCCAGAAGTTTCCGGAATTCCTTCCCTCCCGATTTTCTCACAAAAGAATCGGGGTCTTCACCCTCCGGCAACTCGACGACGCTTACATCGAGGTCCTGGGCAAGCGCGACGTCCATTCCCCTGATTGTCGCATTCGATCCGGCAGAATCGGCGTCGTAGACCAGGGTCAGCTTCTTGCTGTAACGCGAAATGAGCTGCACCTGTTCCTCAGTCAGCGCTGTACCGCTCGAAGCAACGACGTTTTGAATCCCCGCCTGGTACAGCGAGATCAGGTCGGCATACCCCTCCACCATCAGGGAATTGTCCTCCGCCCGAACGGCATCTTTTGAGTGGAAGAGACCAAACAGGATACGACTCTTGTTGTAGATCGGAGTTTCAGGGGAGTTGATATATTTCCCCAGGGGGTCGTCTTCCCGGAGCTTCCTGGCGCCAAACCCGACGACTCTCCCCGTGGCTGTGAAAATGGGGAACATCGCCCGGCCGCGAAAGTAGTCGTAATCGGATCCGTCTTCGCGGGTTCGGATTAGTCCGGCCTTCAGGAGGTCTTCCCGGTTAAGTCCCTCTTCTTTGGCTCGAGTGATGAAACCATCCCACGAGTGCAGAGAGTATCCCAGACCGAAGGTTCTGATGGTCTCATCGGAAAAGCCGCGTCCATGGAAATACTCAAGAGCGGTTCGCCCCTCGTCTGTTTTGGTTAGATTTGTGTAGAAGTGCAGCCCTGCGAAGCGACAGACATTGTACAGATTCTCAACTTCGTTTTGCTGATCCTGGTCGGCTTCAGTGAAGGTGATCGTAATACCAGCCTTCTCGGCGAGTGACCGGACGGCTTCTGTAAAAGAGACTTTCTCGAACTCCATCACAAACGTGAAGACATTGCCCCCTTTCGCGCAACCGAAGCAGTGAAAAACCTGCTTCTCGGAACTGACTGTGAAAGAAGGGGTCTTTTCCTGATGGAATGGACACAAACCAACGAAGTTCTTCCCGCGTTTCTTCAGCCGGACGTGCTGGGAAATGACATCAACGATGTCATTGGAGGAACGGATTTCTTCTATTTTTTCAGGGGAGAATCTCATATTCGCGGCTGGAATTTAGCCAATAATGGAAGGACAAGCAACAACGACATCGCGGGCCAGCAAGCATACCTGTTTCTTCAGTAAAGTCTGGCCGGCAGTTGAAGATCTGCAAATCCACAATCACAACAAAAAACCCTCCCGCTCTTTATGAACGGGAGGGTTCCCAAACTGGACCTTGTACGCCAGAGGAATTGCGCCTATGGCTTAGTACATGTCCCCACCCATTCCGCCGCCGTGAGGCATTGGAGAGGACTTCTCTCTCTCAGGCTTCTCGACGATCGTTGCCTCTGTCGTCAGCAGAAGGCCTGCGACGCTGGCAGCGTTCTCCAGAGCGATACGAGCGACCTTCGTCGGGTCAATAACGCCCGCCTTGATCAGGTTTTCATATTGTTCTGTCTGAGCGTTGAAGCCGAAATCGTCTTTTCCTTCTTTGATCTTGTTGACAACAACCGAGCCTTCAAGACCGGCGTTCTCAACGATCAGGCGAATCGGCTCCTCGACTGAGCGACGGATGATTTCGACGCCGATCTTCTGATCCTCGTTGGCAGCCTTTACTTCTTCGAGCTTCTTCTGGCAGCGCAGGTATGCGACACCACCGCCGGGAACGATACCTTCTTCCACAGCAGCGCGTGTGGCATGCAGCGCATCCTCAACACGTGCCTTCTTCTCCTTCATCTCAACTTCGGTCGATGCACCGATCTTCAGCACGGCGACACCACCGGAAAGCTTCGCCAACCGCTCCTGCAGCTTCTCCTTGTCGTAGTCCGAGGTCGTCTTATCGATCTGCTGCTTGATCTCGTTGATGCGCTTCTTGATGTCTTCCTTCTTGCCAGCACCCTCGACAATCGTGGTGTTGTCCTTGTCGATCGTCACACGCTTGGCCGTACCCATGTACGCCAATGATGCGTTTTCAAGCTTGAAGCCCTTTTCTTCTGAAATCACGGTGCCACCTGTCAGGACGGCGATATCTTCCAACATCGCCTTGCGGCGGTCGCCGAAGCCAGGGGCTTTCACGGAACAAACACGGAGCGTGCCACGCAGTTTGTTGACTACGAGCGTTGCAAGCGCCTCACCCTCAACTTCTTCTGCGATGACGAGAATGGAACGACTTGACTGTGCAACCTTCTCGAGCAACGGGAGAAGATCTTTCATAGCGCTGATCTTCTTGTCGTGGATCAGGATGTAAGGATCTTCGAGGATCGTTTCCATCGTCTCTGCATCCGTGACGAAGTACGGTGAGAGGTAGCCACGGTCAAACTGCATACCTTCGACTACATCCAACGTCGTCTCGGTCCCCTTTGCCTCTTCAACGGTGATCACGCCGTCTTTGCCGACCTTCTCCATCGCGTTCGCAATCAACTCGCCGATAGCGCGGTCGTTGTTGGCAGAGATTGAGCCAACCTGTGCGATCTTTTCCTTGTCGTCGCCAACGGTCTTGCTCATCTCCTTCAAACCCTCAACGATCTTCTGGACAGCGAGGTCGATACCGCGCTTGAGATCCATAGGATTGGCGCCAGCTGTTACGTTCTTGAGACCTTCGCGAACGATCGCTTGTGCGAGCACTGTGGCCGTTGTTGTTCCGTCGCCGGCAACATCAGAGGTCTTCGAGGCAACCTCGCGAACCATCTGGGCTCCCATGTTCTCGATGGGATCTGTGAGTTCGACTTCCTTCGCGACTGTGACGCCATCCTTCGTAATGGTCGGCGCACCAAATTTCTTGTCAATCACTACATTGCGACCCTTCGGTCCCAACGTTACCTTCACCGCATCTGCGAGTTGATCAACACCACGCTTCAGAGCAGCTCGGGCATCTGTGTTGAAATTAATTAGCTTTGCTCCCATAGCTTTGAATCTCCTTTCGTCAGAAATTACTTTTTCGGCATAATTGCAAAAATGTCGCTCTCTCGCATGATGAGGAGCTCCTCACGGTCGATAGTCACTTCCGTCCCGGAATACTTTCCGTACAGGACTTGGTCCCCAACCTTCACTTCGGGGGCAATCAGCTTTCCCTCGTCTGAGATCTTTCCCGGTCCGATGGCAATCACTTCGCCCCACACTGGCTTTTCTTTTGCTGTGTCAGGAACGATGATTCCGCCTTTGGTCCTCTCTTCCGCGGCCGACGGCTTGACGATCACACGATCTGCCAATGGCTTCAGATTCATAAGATATACCTCCTATTGTAAGGTTATGAAAGTTAAAGACTTATGGAATGTGCCCCATATTAGCACTCTACGCTTTCGAGTGCTAACAATATAGATGAAATACCCGTCTTTGTCAAGAGGCTTTTCGAAGTTCCAAGCGCCTCGAAAATGGATCTGGCGGGCCAGAATTACTGGAATTCTCAGGAAGGAGTGTAGCCTTCTACCACCAGGACGTATTCGCCCCTGGTAGGCTTGGCAGTCAGTTGCGGGAGAATGGATGAAATGGGCCCTCTCACGATTTCCTCGAACTTTTTAGTGAGCTCGCGGGCCACCACGACGTTGCGGTCACCAAAAACGGACTGGATTTCCCCGAGGGTTTTCAGAATTCGATGGGGGGACTCGTAGAGGATTATGGTTCTGGGCTCCGTGCTGAGGATCCCCAACTTCGTCTTCCTCCCCTTTTTCACCGGCAGAAATCCCTCAAAAACAAACCGGTCTGTGGGGAGACCGCTCACAATCAGCGCAGATATGAAGGCAGAAGGTCCGGGAATCGGTATGATTGGAATGCTGGAGGCTAGCGCAGAATGGACAATGTGATAAGCGGGATCGGGAATACCCGGCGTACCTGCATCAGAGACAAGAGCAATCGATTGTCCCTGGAGAAGCTTTTCGATGAGTTGAGGCGTCCGCTGGCGTTCGTTGTAATTGAAATAGCTCACCATCGGCTTGCTGATGGCGTAGTGATCCAGCAAGATCTTCGTTTTTCTTGTGTCTTCGGCCGCTATGAGATCTACCGAAGCAAGAACTTTGATCGCGCGGTAGGTGACGTCGTCGAGATTGCCGATTGGCGTTGCGACCAGGTAGAGGGTGCCGGGGGAGACTGGACCTTCCGAAGGATCTATGGGTTCCATCTCAGTCTTCGAAAAGTCCACTGCGCCTCCTCAAACAATGACCTGTGCCGGTACTGCTTCGGATCTTTCCGAAGTCAGCGGATTGACAAATGAAACCTTCGGAAGGACTAGGTTCCCCAATCACGCGCATACCGGAAATCGACATTCACCGTGCGATAAGAGACTTTCGCGATCAACGGCGGGCGGCGTTTGAACTGGTTCTTCTGAATCAGCGCCTTTACGCGATCGACGAACCCGGCATCAAATCCCAACTTCTGGAGTTCTTCGTCATTCCGCCGCTCATCCACCAGATGATACAACAGCGCATCAAGGCGAGCGTACGTTGACCCAAGTTCCTCCTCATCAGACTGCCCCTCCCACAGGTCGGCTGTCGGGATTTTCTCAACAATCTGTTGTGGAATTCCGAGCGCACGTGCAAGCTGCCAGACCTGAGTCTTGTACAGATCGCCGATCGGATTAATCGCCGAGGCCGTATCACCAAAAAGAGTCCCGTACCCTACCATGATCTCGGTCTTGTTACTCGTGCCGATTACGAGCGCACGTTCTCCGGCCGAGATGTCATAGAGTACGATCATGCGCATCCGCGCCATGATGTTCCCACGCCGGACCTTGTCGGTCACCTTCCAGGTGTCGCAGTACCCGTCAACCATCGATGAGATATCTACCACCTCTGATCGGATACCCAGCCGGTCGATCACCGTCTGCGCGTCTTCAACACTTTTCGGACTGCTCGTCCGGTAGGGCATGATGACACCGACGGTGTTCTCGTTCCCAAGGGCTTCAGATGTCAGGAACGCACTGACCGCAGAATCAACTCCCCCGGAGACTCCTATCACACCCCGGTGGAAACCAGCGTTCTTCGACTCGTCCCGCAAAAACTGAACAAGGAGTTCTCGTACCATCGCCACATTGAGATCGAGCCCGTTTCCGGTTACCGGTTGATTGGTCTCCACATCCTACCCTTCACTTGTTAACTTGTGCCGTTAGTTGCCCTGGTTGATCTCTATCAGTGCTGCCCGGATGATGTGGAGCCCGTCATCGAGTTCGTTTTTCGTGACGCTGAGGGGCGGCCGGAAGCGGATCGAGCGATCACCGCAGCCAATCAGGATCAGCCCCTCTTCGTACGCCTTGCTTCTGAGCTGGTCTCTGTTTTGGGCGGTATCGAGATCGATCGCGCAGAGCAATCCGAGTCCTCGTGCATTGGAGGCAAGGTCCGGGAATTCCCGTTGAAGATCCTCCAGTTTCGACAGCAAATGCGCTCCGACAGTCCGCGCATTCTCCACCAGCTTTTCCTCCTGGATGATTTCGAGAATCCGCTGGAAGCGCACCATGTCGACCAGATTTCCCCCGAACGTTGAGTTGATCCGGCTGGGCTTATGGAACACGTTTTCGAGCACATCGTCAATCCGCTTGCTGCACATGAATCCGCATATCTGAGTCTTCTTCCCGAACGCCACCATGTCGGGTTTGACGTAGTATTCATGGGCCCACATTTTTCCTGTTATCCCGACTCCCGTCTGGACTTCGTCGAAAATGAGGAGGATCTCGCTCTCATCGCAGATCTTTCGCAGCTGGAGGAAGAATTCTTTCCGGAAGTGGTTGTCTCCCCCTTCGCATTGAACCGGCTCGATGATGATCGCGGCGATATCATCCGGATTGTTGATGATCGCCTGTTTGATTTGCTGGAGCGCAACCGACTCGGCCTTTTGCACGCGGGCGAGGTTCTCTTTGTTGAGCGGAAACTCTATCACCGGATTGTGAATCCGTGGCCAGCGGAATTTCGGGAAGTAGTTGGTTTTGACCGGGTCTGTGTTCGTGAGCGAGAGCGTGTACCCGCTTCGGCCGTGGAATGCCTTGCGGAAGTGTATCACCTGACGACCGCGTTCCTCGGTGTAGCCTTTGATGAAGTTCTTGCGGGTCTTCCAATCGAACGCGGTCTTCAGAGCGTTTTCGACAGCAAGCGCTCCACCGTCGACAAAGAATGCGTATGGAAGATAGTCGGGTTGGGCAATTCTCGCGAATGTCTCGACGAAC
>QYQB01000201.1 GCA_007280275.1 bacterium
CCTCTGTTCTGAGAAATTCCGTCCTCCTTTTGGGTTTCCATGCTTTTACAAAATCTCTCGCATTCGTTTCTTTCATCCTTCTCGCAAAGTATCTAGGCACTCAGTTGTTTGGTGTATACAACTACGCGTTCGCCCTGACCGCCTTGTTCATTCCGCTTTGCGATCTGGGGATGGATACGTACCTCATGCGAGAAGTGCCGCGCCTGAACGAACAGGATATCCCAAAGCAACTCGGTGCTGTCCTGTCGTGGAAAGGACTCCTGACGTTTTTTGTCTTTCTCGCGATGTCTGTGACGACAGGGCTTCTCGATTCCTTCGGTACAGATAGATTCTTTATGGTGGTGCTCGCCGGACTGATTACCCTTCTTCGAACGTACTGGACAACCTTCGCATCCTTCTTTCGGGCGATAAACAAGGTGGGTTTTGAGACTGGGATGCTTTCCTTGGCACGAATTGCGGAGTTTGTCGTCATCATCGTTTCGATCACCATCGATACAGGCTTGCTCTCTCTTCTTGCCGTCATGACAGTCGTCAACATTCTCTTCGTCTCTCTGACCCATGTCCTGGTGCGACGAAGGTTCACACACTCGATTCTTGTCGGCGATTTCGCTCATATGATGACAATGCTCCGGGGTGGCCTTCCTTTTGCCCTTGCAACCATTTTCTCAGCTATCTACTTCAACTTCGACACGGTCCTCATCTCCAAATTCATTGGGGACGATTCTGCCGGAATTTACAGAGCGGCCTACAACCTGATTTTTCCGCTTACGATGTTTGGATTGGCAATCACCGGGGCTTTTTTTCCGTTCGCCAGCCAGAATTACAGGGAAAGACGGAGCGAAGTCGAAAGCGTCGTACGCCGAAGCATCGTGCAGCTCATGATGATCGCACTACCGATCGCTGTCATCACCACGTTTCTCTCGACAGAGATTGTTCAATTCCTTTTTGCCCCGGAATTTGCCGGAACCGCGGAATGCCTTTCAATCCTGGGTTGGTTTCTTCCCGTGGTCTTCCTGACCACATTCTATGGAAACACGCTCGGTGCAATCGACGAGCAACCATATGTTCTGAAAGTGACGATCGTCAGTGCCCTCTTCAATATCGCTGCAAACCTTATTGTGGTTCCGAGGTATGCGCAATTCGGTGCTTCAATCATCACGGTGCTGACGGCTCTGATGGGATTTGGGTTTTTGTTTGCGAAGATGCGGAAGAAGATCACGTCCTCGATTCCCGTCGTTCCGCTTCTTCGGATCCTTCTTGCCTCCATCGCCATCGTACCACTCCTCATCCTGAAGCCTGACGTGCATGTGCTGCTGCAGCTCGGAAGCAGCATCCTCATATACTTCATTGCCCTGCTCATGCTCGGTGTACTCACGATCGGTGAAATAAAAAGCCTCTTCCTGTCTTTGAGATCACCTGCCAAATTCTAACGGGCTCTCCAATCATGCACATTGCCATCGATGGTCGAACGATTGTGCAATCCCGAACGGGCGTTGGCGTTTATGCTGAACGCCTGGTTCGCTCGTTGCTGCAAATCGACCCGGACAATGAATACACCCTCTTTCTTGTCGAGGACGACGCATCCCTCGCCGGAGCGAACCTGAAGAAGGTCATGATCACCGGCTACACAAGAATAGGCCCCAATCGATTCTGGGAAAACTTTCTTTTGCCCCGATACCTGAAGAAGCACAAGGTCGATGTCTATTTCTCCCCCGCATATGTATTACCTGTACTGCGTAGGTCGAGAAACCGCAGTTCTCCTGCAGACGGCACGAAATTCGTCGTGACAATACACGACCTCGTTGGCTTCATCTATCCTAAAACCTTCACGCTCAAAATGCGACTGTGGCAGCGGCTCTTTGTCGGCAATGCCGTTCGGGTTGCGGACCGCATCCTTGCCGACTCCGAAGCAACGAAACGTGATATTCTGAAGTTCTTCGACCTGCCCCCTGAGGGCATTACAGTCGTGCACCTGCCGGTCGGCGTGCAGTTCCACCGCATCCTTGATCCCAGCGTTCTGGCAAACATTCGAACAAGGCATCATCTTCCAGGCGAGTTTATTCTCTACGTCGGCACCCTCGAACCGCGGAAGAACGTGGCCCGCCTTGCAAAGGCATATTCGCTTCTTTCGAAAGACATCCGTGATCGGTTTTCGCTTGTCCTGGCAGGTGCTCCGGGCTGGTTTTCCACGGGCATCATCAGGGAGATTGAGGCATTGCGGATGGGGGATCGAATAAGAATGATTGGGTATGTGGACCAGCAAACCCTGCCAGGTCTCTACAGCCTCGCCTCCCTTTTTGCATACATCTCAGTCTATGAGGGATTTGGAGCTCCTCCGCTCGAGGCAATGGCTTGTGGCACACCTGTCATGAGCTCGAATAGTTCCTCATTACCAGAGGCAGTCGGGGATGCGGGAGTCCTTGTCGATCCGTACAATGTGGAGGAAATCGCTGCACAACTCCAGAGATTGCTCACGGATGACTCTTTGAGGATAAGGCTATCGAACGCAGGACTGGAGAGAGTGAAACGTTTTGATGGGGCCACAAAAGCGCGGGAAGTCCTTGGCATCTTTGAAGAGGTTCTTGCCGGGAAAATCCCTACAAGCGGAAGGCCTTCATAACAGTCGCGAGATCTTTGTCGCCCCTCCCTGAAAGATTGACGATGACGACGTCACTTTTCGACTGACTCGAAGCTGTCTTGAGGACATAAGCGATGGCGTGAGCAGATTCAAGAGCAGGGAGAATTCCTTCCAAGCGTGAAAGCATATGAAAGCCGTTCAGCGCCTCGTCATCTGTGACCGAAGAGTACTGAACCAGCCCCTGGTCCTTGAGATATGAATGCTCCGGACCGACGCCGGGGTAATCGAGCCCGGCTGAGATGGAATGAGCAATCTTTACCTGTCCCTGATCATCCTGAAGCAAATATTGCATCGCCCCATGAAGCACACCCGGTGTGCCAGCTGATAAGGGTGCGGCATGCTTCCCGCTCGAGAGCCCCAAACCTGCAGCCTCAACCCCAATCATCCTGACCTTGTCTGCATCGTCGAGGAAAGGATAGAAAATCCCCATCGCATTACTGCCACCCCCGACGCAAGCGACGATCGACGACGGGAGCCGGCCTTCCGCTGAGAGAATCTGTTCGCGGGTTTCCCTTCCTATGACGCTTTGGAAATCGCGCACAATCATCGGATACGGATGCATGCCCACCACAGAACCGATGATGTAAAAGGTGTTCTCTACGTTTGCCACCCAGTCCCGAATTGCTTCACTCGTTGCATCCTTGAGCGTGCGGCTTCCGCTCTTTACTGCACGGACCTCAGCCCCCAGAAGTTTCATACGTGCCACATTGGGTGCCTGCCGATCGATGTCTTCTTCACCCATGTACACAACACATTCCAATCCGAATCGGGCGCACACGGTCGCTACGGCAACACCGTGCTGACCGGCGCCGGTCTCAGCGATGATCCGTTTCTTCCCCAACCGTCGTGCGATGAGTATCTGACCTACAGTATTGTTGACCTTGTGTGCTCCCGTATGGCAGAGGTCCTCCCGCTTCAGATAGATCTTTGGTCCGCCACAATGTTCTGTAAGCCGTTCCGCATAAAGGAGCGGAGTCGGTCGTCCGACGAAATACTTCAGATAGTAGTTCACCTCATCCTGAAACGTCGTGTCATCTTTCAGTTCAAGATACTTGAGCGTGAGCTCTTCGGCTGCCGGAATAAGCGTCTCCGGAATATAGCGACCCCCGTAAGCACCAAAGTGCCCGTGTTGGTCGGGAAGCGTACCGATATATTTCTTAGAGTTGCTCATCGTCACGATAGGAAACCGGAATGCTCTTTGCGCGCGAAATAAAATCCCGAACCTTTCCGCGGTCCTTCTTTCCCGGCTTTGCCTCCACACCGCTGCTCACATCGACTCCATACGGCCGAACGAAGCGTACGGCGTCCTCAACATTTTCCGGAGTCAGACCACCTGACAAAATGATGCGCCCGTACTCCTTTGCTTTGATTGCGATGTTCCAATCGAACGTCTTCCCCGTTCCCCCATAGGTGCCTTCGCTCAGAGCATCGAGAAGGAACGCATCGACGATGTAGTTCTTCATGACTTCAACATCAAATTCTCTACCGACTCGAAATACCTTGATGACGCTCGTGTCGAAATCGACTAAGTCGTCCGGACCGTCATTGCCCAGAAGTTGAACGGCACTCAGGTTCACATGCTTGACGATGTCGCGAACGAACTTCAAATCAGCGTTTACGAACACACCGATCTTGGAAGTGCGCTTCGGCAGGCTCCTCACGATTTCAGCCGCCCGCCGGTGGGAAATGAAACGCGGACTTTCCTCAAAAAAGACGAAGCCAATGGCGTCCGCTCCGCACTGAATTGCATGCTGGGCATCTTCCATGTTCGTGATCCCACAGATTTTGACGAAGAGATCTTGTTGCATCCTACCTCGGTATGAGTTCCCGGACTGCTGCCGCCCTATCCGCACGCGTGATTACCGCTTCCCCGATCAGTGCGGCGCGAAACCCCGCCTGACGAAGCGCCAGGACGTCAGCGACACTACTGATGCCGCTCTCGCTGACCGCAAGGGCATCCGACCGAATGAACGGGAAAAGAGCCACGGATGTGCTGAGGTTCGCCTGGAACGTGGAGAGGTCCCGATTATTGACACCGATGATCTCGGCACCGATGGAATTTGCGATCTCGATCTCCTTCTCCGTGTGCGTTTCGACGAGGACTGCCATCGCGAGAGAAGCAGCACATTCATAGAGTTGGCGTAGTTCACTCACTGGAAGCGCCCTGACAATAAGCAGAATCGCGTCCGCGCCCAGCGCACGTGATTCGTACACCTGGTATTCATCGACAATAAAGTCCTTCCGAAGAATCGGAAGGTCGACAACCTCTTTCACCTGCTCTATATGCGATTCATCTCCACCGAAGTAATTCCTATCTGTCAGGACGGAGAGGGCGTGCGCTCCACCTGCCTGGAATTCAGCAGCGATCTTCGTGTGCTCAAAATCCTCAACCAGCGTTCCTTTTGAGGGGGATGCTCTTTTGACCTCAGCAATCAACGCAAAAGGCACTTGGTGGAGAGCCCGTTTGAACGGCCGCGGAGCCCGGCACGCGATTGCTTTTGCGATGATTCGATCTTTCGAGATGGCCTTCTTCGCCTTCGCGACCTCATTCCGTTTCTCCGCCAGGATTGTCTCAAGAATCGTCACGGCTGCAACTCCCCGCGAGACGTTCCTTCTGTAGGCCGAACAACCCGCACCTGCCTGATCCGGCGGGCAGTCTTCGAGAGAATTGTGAATTGGAATTCCTGGAAAGCGATGCTCTCGCCAATCTCCGGCAGGCGCCCCAGTACTTTCTGCATGAATCCGGCAAGAGTCTCGTATTCCGGCGCTTCGGGCAAATCTGTGACAAACTGACTATTGAAATCGCTTACGCTCAAACGCGCATCAACGATAACAGAACCATCCTTGGCAGGTTCGATCGCCTTGCTGACCTCATCATATTCGTCATGGATCTCTCCGACAATCTCCTCCATGATATCCTCCATCGTGATGATCCCCTCGGTGCCTCCATTCTCATCAGTCACGATCGCAAGGTGGGCCTTCTTCTGCTGAAACTCACGCAGCAACTGGCTGATTTTTTTCGACTCGGGAACAAAGAACACCGGACGAATAATATCCTGCAGGAGAATGAGATCTCTGTGTTCGAGCAGGCTCAACAGATCCTTGCTGTAGATGATGCCGATAATGTTGTCAATACTTTCGCGGAAGACAGGAAGCCGAGAATATCCTTCATCGATCACCTTGCGGACCAGGACTTCGCGTGGCATCGTGATGTCAAGCGCAACGACGTCGGGCCGGGGGACCATGATCTCCTTGACCGTCGTGTCGGTGAACTCGAGGATGCTCTTGATAAGCTCGTGCTCGGCCCTATCGATGGCTCCGCTGATCGTGCTCGCCTCGAGAACTTCTTTCAGATCTTCTTCTGAGAGCCTCGTTTTCACAAGACCCCACCGTGCCAGCAGGTCTTTCACTATGTTTCGGTTTGGATTCATGTCAGAGTCAGCTATTCGAAGCTTCCTTCCAGTGATTCATTTTCCTCATTGCGGCGCCACTCATGAGTGCTTCCTGAGCCCGGCGGATTCCTTCTGTCAAATCCCCTGCCAACCCCGCGACAACGATGGCAGCTGCAGCATTGAAGACGGCGATGTCACGTTGAGCTCCGTCGCGTCCTTCCAGGATCCGCAGAATAATCTGAGCGTTGAGCACAGAGTCCCCCCCCTTCAATTCTGCAATCGAGGGAGGGCGAAAGCCGAATGAGTCCGCGCGTACTTCGTACGTCGATACTTCCCCATTCCGGAGCTCGCTCACTCTTGTCCACCCGAGCGTCGAAAATTCGTCAAGTCCCCCTTCGCCATGAACAACAAGGGCGTGCTCAGACCCTAACTCCCGGAGCACACCTGCAAGTACCTCCGTCAACGAAGGACTGAAAACTCCGAGAAGTTGTCTGCGCGCACCGGCGGGATTCGTCAGCGGCCCGAGGATGTTGAAGATCGTCCTGATCCCCATGTCCCTTCTCACAGGTGCGGCGAACTTCATAGCGGCGTGAAGCTGCGGGGCAAACAGAAAGGTGATGCCGACCTCGTCGAGAATTTGCGACACCCTCTCGGGGGAGATGTCCAGGCTTATTCCCAGAGCTCGAAGCACATCTGCGCTTCCCGACTGACTGGATACCGCCCGATTCCCATGCTTCGCAACGCACGCCCCTGCCGCACTTGCTATGATCGCTGCACTGGTGGAGATGTTGAAGGTTCCGGAACCATCCCCCCCTGTTCCACATGTGTCAATGATCTCTGCACGCTGGCTCATGATGGGAGTCGATTTTTCTCTCATCGACTGGGCACATCCGGCGATCTCAGATATGGTTTCTCCCTTCAGACGCATGCCCATCAAGAAGGCGGAAATCTGAGCTTCGGACGCGGCTCCAGACATGATTTCGTTCATTGTCTGAAATGCTTCGTCGCGGGAAAGATCCTCCTTGGACGCCAGTTTCCGTATTGCTTCGCGAATCATCGTCGTCGACGTGCCATTTGCCTATGCTGTTGGTTAATTGAAGCTAGCTCTTCCGGATAAATGACCTCCTCCAGGAAAAGTCCTTTGGCTGGTGCCGCCATTCCAGCTCGCTCTCTATCCCTGGCATTCAGGATCTCGGCGAATTCCTGGTACTTTCGATGGCCTCTTGCGACCTCAACCATAGTCCCAACAAGAGCCCGTACCATTCCGTAAAGAAAGCGATTAGCGCGGATTTCATAAACCATACCAGAGTCATTCGGAGTCCACAGCGACATCCCAACGGTGCATCTGAAATGATCGACATTCGTGTTCCTCTTGCAGAACGACGAGAAATCCAACTCTCCGATGACTGAGCGGGCACAAGCATCGAGTAGTTTTCGATCGATGTCATAACCGCCCACGTACCAGCTGTAGTTCCGTTGGATCGCAGTCGGCCGAAAAGAGAGATAGTATCGATAAACCCTGCATAATGCGCTATATCGTGCGTGAAAGTTGCTGGGGACACTCTCGATCGATAAAGCAACAATATCCTCAGGCAAGAGTCCATTCAAACTCTTCAGCAGTTGAGGCAGCTGTACTGATTTCGAGATATTGAACGAGACTACCTGCCCTCTCGCGTGTACTCCGGCATCTGTTCGCCCGGCCGCTACTGTTGCGGCGGGTTGCTGCAGCAATTGGCTAAGAGCCTTTTCAAGCTCCGCCTGGACGGAAGGCCCGGTAGGCTGGACTTGCCAACCCACATAGTTTGTTCCGTCGTACTCGAGAAGTAGCCTAATGTTTTGCATGAGCCGAAAAAACAAAATC
>QYQB01000031.1 GCA_007280275.1 bacterium
GCTACGAAGAACAAGTAATCGGTCGACGAGACCATCGTGGCCTCGTATCGTTTTACAATTCTTGGAGGTTCAGTCATGAACAGAAATACTGTCTCTCGGCATCAACGAGTCGCGATCTGTCTGTTGCTGTTTCTTTTCTGTTACTCCGCCAATTCTCAGGCTCAGCCCGTAGCTCTCAGCAGCAAAACTCTTCGTCTCGAGGTTAACACAACAAATGGAGACCTGGTTGGGCTGCTTGACAAGGCAACAGGCATGAATTTCGTCTCAGAAGCTGTGGGAAAAAACCCGCTCTGGAGAATTGAAATGCTGCCTGGCCACGAGCCCGCGACCATTACTCCATCGATGGCAGGAAAGTTCCGTTGGGAGCACCCGAACAAGCGGGAGAATGAACTGATGATGGTCTGGGAGGGGTTCAACCTTCCCTTTTCCAAGCCGTTGAAAGTTGTGGTCACTGTCGTTCTTGATTCGAAGGAGCCATTGAGTTACTGGAGCATCGCAATCGACAAGCCGGGGGAATTGCATGTAGAGAAAGTACGGTTCCCGGAGGTTCCGGGAATCACAAAGCAACCTGAGGAACGACTTGCGGCGCCGATCTGGATGGGCGAGATGACAAAAATACCCAGACAACTTATTGCCGGGCCTGAGAACCCGAACCGAAGGCTCGAATGGCCTTATCCGGGCACGATGTCGCTCCAGTGCCTTGCGCTCTACCGGGAGAACGGTCCCGGTCTTTACCTCTCGTGTGATGATACTGCGGCTTTCAGGAAAGCATTCGCCTTCTGGAGCGAATCGCCGGAGCGCGTCAACTACGAAATGATCCACTATCCGGAAAACGAGTCGACACCTCAAACCAGGTATGGCCCCTCCTACCGGGCGGTGATCGGCACATTTAGCGGAGATTGGATTACAGCTGCTGAACGATATCGGGCGTGGGGGACACGACAACCGTGGGCTGTCCGAAGCCGGCTGAATAGAGGCGTCGTGCCGGAGTGGCTCCTCAAGACATCACTTTGGGTCTGGAACCGCGGCAAATCGGATGGTGTACTCGAACCGGCAGTGGATATTCAGAAAGAGCTGAAACTCCCGGTGAGCGTTTTCTGGCATTGGTGGCATGGATGCTCTTATGATGCCGGTTTCCCGGAATACCTCCCCCCGAGAGAAGGAACCGAACATCTCAAAGCAGCATTGTCGTCCGCACACAAGAACAACGTTCGAGCTATTGTGTATATGAACCAACGTCTGTGGGGAATGACAACGAAGAGCTGGGCAGAAAAAGGAGCAGAGCGTTTTGCAGTAAAAGGCCTGGACGGAAAAGTGAGACCCGAAATTTACAACACCTATACACAACAGGCGTGCGCCACCATGTGCATGGCCACTCCATTCTGGCGTAACACGTACGCAGGGATCGCTTCAGAAGCCGTCCGGGACCTTGGTGTCGACGGCGTCTACATGGACCAGGCCTGCAGCAGCTTGTTGTGCTATGATCCGACCCACGGCCATCCGCTCGGCGGAGGCACGTTCTGGATGAATGGATTCAGACTCCTCTCAACTGATATTCGCGATAGGACCCGATCGGCCAGAAACACTCTCCTGGCGGGCGAAGGAGCCGGAGAAGCCTGGCTCCCGTACCTCGACCTCATGCTGACGCTGCAAGTCAGCAAGGAGCGGTATGCACGTCCGAATAACGGTTGGGACGTTATCCCCTTCTTCCAGGCCGTCTATCATGCCTTCGGCGTGACTTATGGCAACTACTCCTCCCTGACAATTCCCCCCTACGACGAACTTTGGCCAGATGAATTCGCTCCAAAAGAACCTCTGAAGCTACTGGATCGAAAGTTCGCCACGCAGTTCTATCTTGAGCAGGCCCGCACAGTCTTGTGGGGAAATCAACCCACAATAGCCAATTATCGCACCACACAGCGCAGTCAGCGCAGTGAAGAGATCTCGTTCCTCCTGAAGCTCGCACGAGTAAGGGAACAAGGGAAGCAGTATTTGCTGTATGGGACATTCATGCGCCCGCCGCAGATTTCGGCCGCTGTGATCTCGTTCCCGATTTCCCGGGAGAACATCTATGCGGGTCGGAAAGGCAAGACCATCGTCGAGACCACCAAGGACAAGCCGCACAGCGACGGTGGGATTGACGATACCGGAAAGGACAAGGGAGAATCGTCTTTTGAATCGACCTCGCCTCCATTCGTTGTCGGAACCTGGCAGGCGAAAAGCGGCAATGTTGGGATTGCAATCTCCAATGTGGGACCAACCACGCTTCCGATTCGATTTGACGTTCGCCAATATGGGTTCAAAGGCGGTGAACGGATCTCTTTGATTCAGGAGAACGGGAAAAAGGACTTTGGGAGGGTGGGCGTCGATGGTCAGGTTTCAATCGATGTCCCTTCTCACGAAGCATATATCATCGAATTGCTCAAGAAGTGAAATAGGAACAATCATGAGCGTACGAGTTGGAGCCGACGTTCTGCTTCACGATCAGCTTGAGTTGATCGCTGGCAAGAATGTTGGTGTACTAACGAACCACTCGGCACTTCTGAGTAATGGCGAGCATCTGGTGGATGCTCTGGTCAAACAGAAAGCAGTCAGACTTCGAGCCCTTTTCGGACCGGAGCACGGGATTCGCGGGAAAGCACCGGATAGGAAGAGCATAGGTCATGAAGTGGATCCTGAGACCGGCATTCCCGTTTACTCTTTGTTTGGGAAGGTAACGAAGCCCACCCGCCAGATGCTCAAAGGTATCGATGTCCTGCTATTCGACATTCAGGACGTCGGTGCTCGATTCTACACTTACACTACGACTCTGGCGCTCACGATGGAAGCGGCAGCGGAAAACGGCATTCCCTACATCGTCCTGGATCGACCGAATCCGATCGGTGGACGGCATGTGGAGGGTCCAATTCTCGAGGAGAACCTCAGATCGTTCGTGGGTTGGCTTCCTGTTCCAATCGTCCACGGTCTCACCATCGGCGAATTGGCGTTGATGATAAACGGCGAAGGATGGCTCAGAAACCGCAAAACCGCGCGCCTCCACGTGGTGAAAATGAAAGGATGGAAAAGAGTCCAATTCTTCGACCAGACCAGACTCCACTGGGTCAATCCCTCGCCAAGCATTCGCAGTCTGCAAACGGCTCTCGTCTATCCAGGCACCTGTTTGATCGAGGGAACGAACGTCTCCGAAGGACGGGGGACAGAGCATCCGTTCGAGCAAATTGGAGCTCCCTGGATCAAAGCAAGAGAGCTCGCGTCGAAGCTACGATCCTTCCATCTGCCCGGCGTCGATTTCAGAGCCACAACCTTTACTCCCCGATCGACACGGGCGGCGACGACAGATTCCAAATTTGAGGGAGAACACTGCGAAGGGGTCTTTCTGACAGTAACAGAACGGGCAAGGTTTCGGTCGGTCAGGACGGGAATCAGCATCCTCTGCTCTCTTCGAGAACTCTATCCTGCTGATTTTTCGATGAAACCTCGGCGCCTCGACGAGCTCGTCGGGACTCGATCAGTGCGGAGAGCGATCCTCGACGGAGCGGCACCGAAACAGATCGCAGACCACTGGGACAGTGACATTCTTCAATTCGACGCAATCCGCGAACAATACCTTCTTTACCCTTAGAAAACGACCCTCCATCTTTGGAGGATCCTTTGATGCATTCTCGCATCGCATAGACAAGGTGGAACAGACATCGTTCCCCTTCTGCTGGAAATGGCTCGAGGCAAATGACAACATCCACCAGAAACGGATTTGAGCCAAGACAGACAAGGAATAGATTATGACCACCCGGATTGCATCAATCATCGTCGTTGTAGCACTCTTAGCCGTCGGCCTTATCGCTCTCCTAAGCACCTCCGATGGGTCATCAGGATCAGATATTTCGGCGGCTCAAGCGATTGCATGGCATCGCTTCGACAAAGGTGTCGCTTTGGCCCGCCAGGAACACAAGAAGATCCTGATCGATGTCTATACGGATTGGTGTGGATGGTGCAAGAAGATGGACAAGGAGGTGTACACCGACGAGAAAGTTGGACAGGTCATCGCCTCAAACTTCATCGCTGTGAAATTGGATGCGGAATCTCAAAAGGGGGCATCGTACGGTGAAACTCTCATGAACGAAGCGTCCGTCGCCGGTGCATTAGGAGCGACCGGGTATCCGACAACTGTATTCCTTGACCCCGAAGCCAAACCGATAACGAAGATCGCCGGGTATATGGAGTCCAAGGAATTCGTCAAAGTACTTAGTTTCATTGGTGAGGATCATTACAAAACGAAATCGTTCGAGGATTATAAAGCTTCAAGGTGAAAGACTGGAAGCAAGAGACAATTCAGGGGCCGGCCACAGCGGGACATTGAAAAGGGTCGGCGGGCTACGCAGGTTCTTGCATAGGAGAACGTAGTTTGTCTGCGGCAAGCAACAACCCTATGACGAACCACCATCCGAGACAATTTATGAACGTCCCGTAGTAGTTCTGGAACATCCCTCCAATCATCAAGCCAAGCAGAGAGAATGTAGCTCCCAACGCTATGGCGCGGAGAATCGGGCTTCGAGTTGTTTTTGCAGCCTTGAATCCCGTCACCATCGAGATCACCCACATAGCGAGAAAAGCAAGGAATCCCGGTGCACCTGAAGAAACGAGGACCGTGAGGTAATCATTGTGCGGATGTACCGTGGTGTCATAGAATCCTTCCACACGATACCGCTCAAAAACCAGATCCCAGTTGTCCTCCCCTACCCCAAGAATTGCGTTGTGCTCAGCGATCTTTAGCGCCGTCTTCCAGAGGTTAAGCCGCGTCTCATTTTGCCCGGGTTCGATTATGGATTCAGCCCGATAGCGCAGAGCCGGTATTGTCAGTATCCCGCCCACAATCACCACAAGAAGGCCAATCGTTACAACGATTCCGGCCTTCCGTCCGCGTGTGAAGGCAAACAATGGAATCGCCGCCACGAAGGAAAGCCACATGCTTCGGGCAAACGTACCGAGGACAGCAAGAAAGCTCAATCCGGCCAGCACCATGGTAGGCCACTTCCTGAATTCGACGGAAAAACTCGAAGCGAAGAAGAAGACCGTCATCGCAAGCGCTGCGAAGGTCAGATAGAAGCCGTAGAATCCAACAGCCCGATAGAATCCCCAACCCATCGGATCGAGAGGTCTTCCACGATACAACTCCACGCCCCCGACAACCTGCCAGAGTGCGTAC
>QYQB01000210.1 GCA_007280275.1 bacterium
ACAGAGCTGGCAGGCGGTGCAGAGGTTCGAGAATCTCTCTCTCCCGCGGGAGCCGGGTGGCGTGACGGGCATCCAACGGCTGTCGTCATAGCTGACCTGATTCGGTGCTCCCCCGCTCTTCGTGGTGTCGGCCGGCACGATCATTGCCGCAGTCGTTGCGACGAGGGCGCCCAGGAACGCACGCCGCGGCGCATTAACAGGCTCGGGCGCTGCAATGGATTTTTTCTTCCAGAAGCCTTCGAACGTCAATCCAACGGTCGGGCAGGAATCGATGCAATTGAAACAGCCGACACATGCATGGAAGTCGACCTTCTTCGCCTCGCTGTCGATACAGTTTGCCTTGCACACCATCTCACAGAAACCGCAATCGGTACAGCGTTCTTCGATGATCGTGATCTTGTACAGCGAGAGTTTCGACAACAATCCAAGCAGAGCTCCCGCCGGACAGAGCATGTTGCAGAACAGCCGACCGTGTTGTGCAGAGAGATAGACGATGAACGCGAGGAAGGCAAGCGTATAAAGGAGAACGACCACCTGCAGGTGAATCAGCGGCACTCGGTACAGACTGAAGATCCCGAAGCGGCCCAGCACGAAAGCAGTCGCATTGTTCACTGACACAACGATGGGATCGGCGAGGTTCGTCAGGATTCTTCCAAAGTTGCTAAAGGGCTCAAGGAGATCGACAAGCAACATACTTCCGGCAAAAGCACTGAGCACGCTCAACGCAAGAAGGCCATAGTGGATCAGAAGAGGAGCCTTCTTATAGCGATACCATTTCTTCCGCTTCATCCGGCGGGTGAGGCGGATAACGATATCCTGAAGCGTTCCCAGCGGGCAAATAGTTGAGCAATAGACCCGTCCGACCAGAAGCGTCAGGAGAAGTACGAAGACGAGTCCCAGAGAGGTCAGTGTCAGGCCGGTGAAGAGTTTCGTGAGCGAAGGCACAAGCTGGAGGGCAACGAAACCGGATGTCCAAGACGCGGGAATCGAGCCGGTGAAATCAAGAAAGATCACCGAAACAAGAATGAGAATGACAACCGCAACGACTACTCTGATTGTTTTGATGTACTGCAACAACTCACCGCGGGATTGATGGGCACTACGTTTGAGGGAGACAGAATCCAAAGACGTTATTGATTCCCTTGTTCTTCGACAGTTCAAAACCAGTTACAAGGTAATCCGTTTAATATTCAGGTTCTCGAGATCCATACGACCGACACCCTGTTCTGCAGCGTACTGTATGTGCCGGATTTCTTTCGGATCGGATCCAAACATCTTGACCGCCGCCGTGTCAATCGCAACGATATCGGTTGAGAGCAGCTGCGCCTTCATCGTGACAACATCTTCAGCCGAGACGCCCCGCGGACCATTTCGCTTCATGACGTAGTACGCATCGACGACATTGAGCGTTGGCTTTCGGAACGTGCCAAAATCCGCAATGCACTGATGGAGATCGTTCCCGTGCCAGTACCCGCGATCCCACACATTCCCCATGAGATTCTTCAGGGCGCACGTGATGCGGCTGGAGCTGTGATGCTTGAGAACAGGAACATTGATAAACACGTCGGCGCCGAGCACCAGTTCATGTTCCTTGGAGTTCTTGAGCACCTTTCCTTTCGGGATTGCAACGTCGTGATAGTATCCCTCGGCGTGGCCCGGCGCAATTCTGCCGCCGGCATCCTTGACGGCAGCCTCGATGCCGCTGTTCTTGTAGCAGCGCTGCCACTCGTCACACGTGTGGTCGAACACCATGACTTCCTTCGCTCCGGCCTGGAGACATTGTTTGATAATCTCGCCGACCAGTTTTGGATTCGTGTTCCCGCCGCGTTCCGGAAGAACATCCCACCCGATATTCGGTTTGATGACGACCTTCTGTCCTTTTTTCACGAAGGCACTCATGCCGCCGAATGCCTCGATCCCCTTCTGGAACATCTGTGCGGCTTCACCTCCACGTACCGCCACGAGGTCAACAGGACCGGCTAAGATCCGTGGCGCCGCGCCTGCCAGCAGGTCCCTCGGTCCGCCGAATGCCAGGTATGATCCTGCAAGCGCCGAAGCACCAAGCGAGTTTCGAAAGAAGGTCCGTCTGTCCATGTATTCCTCCCACTGGATCGTGTGAATTGGCAACCACCGTTTGTTGGGGCTGTCTAAAAAGTGCCTTTGTCATTTCGAAATGATAAATATGGCTGAAGCGACAACCTCATGACCCATCTTCGAGAGTTCAACTGTCGAAGAACAACTTGGACCCCGCACAGAAAATTACACAAAGTATGCCATACAAATGAAAAGTCCCGGCCGACTCTCATCAACCGGGACTTTCGTGGAAACTTGACGATTCAGCGTCCTATGCTGTAGTAAATGAATCCCTTTTCCTTCATCTCTTTAGGATCGTAGATATTACGTCCGTCAAGAATGACAGGCTTCTTCATCAGTTTTTTCATTTTTGAGAAATCAGGACGTCTGAACTCATTCCATTCCGTCACGACGAGAAGGGCATCGGCATCCTTCAGGGCGTCATAGGAGTTCTCGTAGAACTCGACCTTTCCGCGGAAGAGCGGCTCCACCATGGTGTTCGCGATCGGATCGTGTGCTCTGACGATTGCCCCTGCGTCCAGCAACTCACGAATCACGACAAGCGAAGGAGCTTCGCGAATGTCATCCGTTTGAGGTTTAAAGGAGAGTCCCCACAACACGATGGTCTTTCCCTTCAGTTGATTCTTGAAGTGCTTGTTCAGCTTCCTCAGGAGGACCCTTTTCTGCTCCTCGTTTACTTTGTCCACAGAGCGAAGGATGGTCAACGCGTTTCCGTACTGTTCAGCGGTCATGACAAGTGCCTTGACATCCTTCGGGAAACAGGAGCCGCCATATCCTACTCCAGGGAAAAGAAACTGCTTTCCGATCCTCGGATCCGAGCCGATGCCTCTCCGAATTGAATCGATGTCCGCTCCGACCTCCTCACAGAGATTTGCGAGCTCGTTCATGAAGGATATCTTTGTAGCGAGAAACGCATTCGCAGCGTACTTCGTCATCTCCGAACTCCGTTCATCCATCACGATAATCGGATTCCCTGTCCGAACGAACGGGTCGTACAACTCCTGCAGGGTCGCGGCCGTTTTCTTGCTCCTCGTTCCGATGACGACCCTATCGGGTTTCAGGGAGTCCTGGAGAGCCGAGCCTTCTTTCAGGAATTCGGGGTTCGAGACCACCTCCATCGGGTGTTTCGCTTTTTTCTTCAGGACCTGCCTGATCTTGTCGACGGTCCCAACCGGAACGGTGCTCTTGCTGACGACAATTTTTTCGCCATTCGCCAGCTCGGCGATCTGGTTCGCGACGCTCAAGACGTGCGTCAGATCGGCTGAGCCATCCTCCGAGGGGGGCGTGGGGAGGCAAAGGAAAATGATGTCACTTTTCTGAACGGCCGTTTTGATCGAGGTTGTGAACTCCAGCCGTCCCTCCTGGACATTTTTCCTGACCAGTTCCTCAAGTCCCGGTTCATAGATCGGGATTGTTCCCTTCTTCAAACTATTGATTTTCTTTTCGTCAATATCCATACAGATGACGTTGTTTCCGGTGTCGGCGAAGCAAGCGCCCTGGACGAGTCCGACGTATCCGGTGCCGATGACTGAGAGTCTCATAGTATCCTGTGTTCAATCGTTAGATGATGATGGGGATCGTTCGACAAGCGTTCAAAGATAGCGAAAGAGAGGGGGAATTTCAAAGAAGTATTTGAGTAGTGGGGCAGTGGAGAAATGAGGTAGTGAGGTGAGTCGGATTTGTGAATGAGTGGCGGAGTATCTGAGCATGTAAGTATTTGAGTAGCAAGTATGGAGTAGTGGAGTTTGGAGTTAGCAGTAGGCAGAAAGTAGACAAAAAGCAAATCAGAAACCCTGAGGGGAGCCGAGGAATCCAAGGACGAGGCCCCAAGGTGAAAGAAGGAGAAGCCGGACTACTACCGGGCAGGTCGTCTTGAGAGTACGGCGACATGTAAGTGCCCGTCACCTAACCGGGACTTAAACCTGCGAGGTGACGGACACTTCACTTCGCTGGTAAGATCACCGGCACACAATTTCGGTCGAACGTTGTGGATCAGAGAAGATCAAAGAAGCTTCTGGAATTCTTCGACAGTGATATCTGCTTGTCGGATGATGGCTCTGAGCGTGCCACGATCGAGGACTTTGTGTTCGGGAACCACCAACTGTGCGAAAGGGGAACTCCTACGAAGGATGAGATGGCTGCCATGCTGTCGGAGGAGTTGGAATCCCACTTTGGACAGCGCTTTAGCACATTCCCGGCCAGAGACAATGGGGAGAGCACTCATACGGCCAGAAGCAATGCTTCAAATCGTTCTGGAGGAACAGGTAGATGATCGTCCTGGAGGACTGCAATATACGCCTCGATAGCTTCGCGGATGTTGGCTATTGCTTTCTCTCTCGTCTCGCCCTGGCTTACACAACCAGGAAGGCTTGGGCACTCGGCCACCCAGAAACCATCCTCCCCCGGATATAGAACCACTTGCCTCATTGCACATTCTCCTTTCTTCTCTGAAGGAAGATAGAAATTTTCCGTTTTACTTGCCAGATCAGGCGGCAAGGCTGTCCGTACGCATGAACCATCGAGTTAGAGTCCGACTTCTACCGGGCAATCCTTGTTGTCTGTTCGCGATTTCTCCGGGATGGCAAGGGAGCTACTCGAAAAGGTCCGAGTGACTCCCCGTTCGTATCAAGACGAGCTCCTCCTCAGTCAATCTATAAATCAAAAGCCAGTCCGGTTCGATATGGCACTCGCGGCAGTCAAGATACTCCCGGAGTGTGTGGTCTCCGAACCTCGGCTCCAGCTTCTCGCCGCTTGCCAAGCGAGTGACTACGTCAAGAAGCTTCGAAATGTCCTGCCTGCGCCTGTTCGCCTTCTTGCAGTCCCGCTTGAACTGATTGGTTCTGGCGAGAGTTCTCACGAACGCTCAAGCTCCTTCGCAAGTTCACTCGCAGAGTGGAACCGTCGCACGTTTCCTCTTCGCGCCGCCTCGATTGCGCGCCGCGTGGCAGCGTTGGGAAGCTTGACCTCAAAAGGCAATCCCCGGTAGTTCTTGACGTGCCGGAAAAACAAGCTCACAGCCTGTGTGGTGCTCAGTCCCAACCGCTGCAGGATTCCTTCCACTTCCTTCTTGAGCTTCGGTTCAATCCTGGCATTTATCATCGCTGTTTTGGCCATCGGACATCATCCTTTCTTCTGCCACAATGTAAGACATTTGCAATACAGAGTCAAGGAATAGCGTTCATCAGAAAGGTGTGCCACGCAAGGCGTCCGGCACCCGCCTCAGTAAGAAGTCCGACTTCTACCTGGTGCGCTAGATAATAATCATGATCCCGGCGCTGTAGGAATTGTACGTACCGATGTTGTAGTCGGCGTTGACATTCACGATGAGCACCTTGACGCTCAGTCCAAGCGTGATGCGGCTCTTGTTCTCCCCTTCGAGCTCGAAGACGACTCTCTGCGGAATCTTGCCCGTCGGTGTATCGAGGGTGTAGTCGTACGAACGTCATCGATGAAGCCTCAACCATATATCCCGCGTACGGCGTCAGGTTCAGCACTCCCCACCCGAGTCGTTTGCTGAGGTTGATGCCGTAGGCTGTCGTCTTCGCTTCGAAGATGGAACCGGCATTGATCTTCTGACTGAAGAAGCTTGCCGAGATATCGACAGGAAACTCCCCAGGGAACCATACTGCGGGATTGTGTTGAACGCCCCAGCCGAAGTACTTCGTCTCTCCCAACTCCTCGCTGATTTTATAGTTTGGCAGATAGCGAAACGTGAACTGACTGCCAAGAAAGGTTCCGAGGGTGAGCTGGGGTGCGGCCAGGGGAATCATGTTTTTCCCGAGGAATTGTGTCTCGCCCAGGAGACCCGTCACAGGCAATGCGATGTTCGTTGACGGTATAGCAACGGTGCGCTGGCTTCCCAGCGGGTCTGTAAACGTGAACTGCCCCCCCTTGAAGGTGATCTTCACGCTATCAGTTTTGTTTCCGATGATGGTCGGGCCGCCGATACCGACCGTGTAATCCTTGCCGCGTATCTGATTGATGATCTGCTGCCGGGCCTGATTTTTCTGGGTTGTTGGGAGACTGTTGTAGGCAGCATCGTTGATGGTATTCGTAAGGTAGGAGGCTTGCGACGAATCGAATTGAAAAACCCCGGAGGTGCCGAACGATTTGTGTTCGTCTGAGAAGAGAGTGCCCATGAGCACCACACCGAACTCGAGGTCGAAGTCGAACATTGTGGCCTTCGGCGCGCGATGGAACCAACCCGCGTTGAGATCGGAGCCGATTCCCGAAACGACCGGACCCACGTACTGTTTCGCTGCGTCCTTCGATAGTCTTTCGAGAGAGCCCTCGAGGTCATTTGAGCTGGTTTGTTGCTGTGCCTGTCCGAGGGATACAAGAAGCAGCGCGACGAGGAGTACGAAGCAGACAGTTGACTTCATGGGGTGATCCTTTCTGGTTTTGCGGATTAATATACATGCCGACGTCATCAGATACAACCACTGTTTCTTCCCTTAAACCCGAGATAGGAGCGGTGTTTTTTTGTATTTTGGGAACGTTGACTGCGATCTACGCGTCAAAGAGAGCAATAACGGGCTTGTCCGCTGCTGCTGAAAGAGACGATGCAGTCCACGACAGCCATCCTTTTTCA
>QYQB01000050.1 GCA_007280275.1 bacterium
CCGAAATCACTTCCGGCATAGTATGCAGCATAGGTGTCCGTATAGGAACCGAGGACGTGATACGACTTGGCCGGACCGAAAGCATTGTTCGCGTACCGTGAGATGTCCCGACCCGTATGGTCGACAGGCCACGGGAACGCTCCGCCGCCGTGGTCGATGTATCCGGTCCCCGGATAGATGAGCTGCAAATCCTGACTTGCATCAGCAGCCGCGTTCATCCAGTGATACAGTGAGGTATTGAGATCCGTCGGATTGTACCAGAACGATTCCGTCTGGAAGTATGCCTTATCCTTCGACAAGCGGATATCGACCCTCCATTCCGTTCTTGAAGCAAGGTCGATCGTGCCGACGATACAGCTCACGCTGCCGTCTTCGTTCGTGCGTGTCAGGTAGTCCACCGGTGTCGCCGTCGCCGGCGTGTGACCGATGTCGCCGAAATTGAATTCAATGCCTCCTGAGGTCCATGGGCCCCGCATCGCGATCTCGCGGAACTTGACGACCCTGTTGAAATAGATAAACGGTTTCCCCGTCGATTTCTCAATTGCACCGAGTATCTTCCCCCCGATCTCCGGCGCAATCATCACTTTGATATAGGGATTCTCCAGTGTCACGACCTTCCATTCCCGATCGATTGGCGACACACTGTATCCTTCAAACCTGAAGTAAGGATAGATGTTCGTCATCCTTGCTACCGGATCGGGATCGCCAAACGGATAGGTCCGGAATACTTGCTTTGCCTCTGTCACGGTCGCCTGCCGGGCGTGAAGCAACGAGGGGACACAGAGGGCACTCAAGAACAGGGAAATCGCAATGAAGGGACTCATGGGCCGTGGCATAGAGGGAATCTCCGTCAGGTTGGGTTCAGGCAGCTGTTGTCGGAAGATTATCGAACAAACAATATCTCTTGCTTGCGATAATAATGATTTTTCGAGACAAGAAGTAGAGTTCAAATGTCAGATGGGACTATATCGCGTGTGGCTATGACCAGACACCTGGCACACGCACGCTGCAATACCTGCACTTCCCCCGTTCAAGGTTGTTGGCGAGAATCTGGTACCCCCGCCGCTCAATGATCATCTTGCCGCATTTGTGGCAAAACGTGTTCTCAGCTGAATGTCCGGGGACATTTCCGATGTAGACATACTGAACTCCTGCCCCGACGGCAATCTCCCTCGCCTTCTCGAGGGTCGAGACCGGCGTCATAGGCAGTTGCGTCAGTTGATAAAGAGGATTGAACCGGCTGAAGTGCAGTGGACATTCCTGCAGACCATTGTGCACGAGCCATTCGCACATCCGCTTGATCATGTCGAGGTTGTCTGTCCAAGACGGGATGACAAGATTGGTGATCTCCAGCCAGACTCCCTCTTCTTTGAAGATCTTCAACGTGCGGAGAACCGGAGCGAGGCGCCCCTTGCTCAGTTTCTTGTATGTCTCATCATCGAAGCTCTTGAGATCGATGTTCGCGGCATCCATCACTTTGCAGAGCTTGCGGAGCGGCTCCTCGTTGATGTATCCGTTGGACTTCCAAACGTTTCGAATCTTGCTCTTCCTTGCGATTGTCGCAGTGTCAAACGCGTATTCATAGAATGTCGTTGGCTCGGAATATGTGTAGGCGATCGATTCCGAGCCGGACTTCAGACACGCGGCAACCACACGGTCAGGCATGAGATCGATGTTTTGTGTTTCCTTCGGACTGAACTGAGAAATCTCCCAGTTCTGGCAGTTGAGGCATGAGAAACTGCATCCCGCTGCGGCAATAGAAAACGCTCGTGTTGTCGGAAGGAAGTGGAAAAAGGGCTTCTTTTCAATCGGATCGATGTGCACCGCGCTGGATTCCCGTATGCGATGGAGTACATCTTCCCTTCATGGTTGACGCGATTCCGGCAAATCCCCGTGTCGCCGGGCGCAAGGATGCAGCCGTTGGGACATTTCAGACATTCAAGGCCGCCATCGGTTCCTCTGTAGAAAAGCGCCTCCTTGCTCCATTTCCAGAGATCATCCGATTCCCAGGAAGGTCTTCCGAGATTTTCTGCAGCCCGGGCGACCACGCCCAGCCCACCGGCACCGAGCACAATTCCGCCTGAGCAGCACATGCAGCGCCTCAGGAATTCGCGTTTCGTCATCGCTCTCATTTCCATCGCTTCGCCTCAGGCGTTTGAGATATCAAATTCTTTCTTGTTCACGAAAGCCACAAGAGCAGAGATCAGGCTCAACGACCCGGCAGCCAGGCTGACGGCAAAGAAACCGAGAACCGGAATGAAAAAGGTCGCGACAAGAAGTGCCCCCAGAGCCGATCCGATCAGGTCGACCCCATACAGCTCCGACGCCACGTCCTTGACACCACCTTGCCGGAGTACCGAAGCAATCGAGAACTCCAGTCCGATCAACGCCGCAATGATGAATGTAAGAAGAAAGAAAGCGGCGTGTACGATAATCGGGACGCTCTGGACACTGCTCGTGAGGTGGAGAATCAACGGGAGCAAAAAGCAGTACACCGCTATCGCAACCTGAATCCATACATAGGTGTTTTTTCCGGGCCGGGGAATTATCCGGGCACGGAGGTACGAACCTGCAGCCAAGCCGGCCATGAAGACTGTAATAATTACTGCAAGAGCCTGGTAGACGTAACCAAAGAGGATCTGGAACGCCAGCAACAGAAGAATTTCGATCGATGAAGCCGCGAAACCGCCGGTAAAGACGCCGGCACTGATTGCGTTCAACTTCGTTGTCACACCGACGAGGAGTGCGAGTACGAGAATCGCGACCACCCAGATAGTCGAGCGGAAGTAGCTCAGCCAATACACTATTTGACGATAGTATGATACAGGTGTAAAGTCCCGGTTGACCGGAGCGTCTGCCGACAAGCTGCGATGGATCAGCTCACTCCGCCGGGCGAGGTCTTCGTCATCGAGATAGAACCTGTTCACATAGGTGTTGTTGATGCCGCTGTGTTCCACCAGTTTCCCGATTCTGATATCGAGCTTTGCGTCCGAAGCGAGAAAACATGTTTTCAGCGCTGGAACGATAAGAACCTCTTTGAACAGTGATTTGAGCGTATTCATCATTGTTGAGTTGATACGCCGGGCGTCCTCACTCTGATAGTCTGCCGCCGGGAGGAGCCCGAACGACAGAACACCGCCGGGATTCATCCTCTTCCTGAGTCCTTCAAAGAACTCCACGGTGTAGTAGCGGTTGGCCTGCACGGTGGCCGGTTGCAGCTCATTCAGAAGTATGACGTCGTAACTGGTTCCCGGCTCCCTTACAAACAAGCGCGGGTCCTGATTGATGACCGTGATTCTGCCGTTGCTGAGCACATCAGTATAGCGTTTCGCTACCTCTATCACGGAGGGATTCACCTCCACGTACTCAAGCCGCTCAACACCGTACTTGTACACTTCCCGGGCGGCACCGGAGAGCGCTCCGGAAATCATCAGGACCGATCTCGGTCCCGGATGTTGCACCATTGCATAGTGAACCGGCTCCTCACTTCCTGCAACATCGCCCGTGGAGGACAACAAGACGTTGTTCTCGTAGAAGTTCACCTGGCCAGATTGTCTTGAGACCGTCAGGTTACCGTATGGTGTGTCCTTGCTATAGAGGATTTCCTGCTCAGGAAAAAGGAACCGTTTCGTTTCAATGTCCAGGTTGAGAACAAGAGAGGGTACAAGAAACACAATCAATAAAAGCCAGACGAATGCAGCGACAGATGATTTATCTCGGGCTATGGCCAGCGCCACAGCAAAATTGAACGCCATCAATGCTGCCAAACTCTGAAAAGTACTGAGAATGAAAATCAGAACAAGGCTATAGGCAATTCCACCCGCGAGGCTTCCCGTCGCTTCCCGGGCATACACCGCAGCGATGGATTTTCTATCGTTGCCCGGTGCGAGCGCGGACAAGAGTGTGAAGGAGATGCCGGAAAGGATACAGTACGGAATGAGGAGGATGAAAGAGCTCCATATCATCGGCACGAAGCCGACCATCGCCCCCACGGGAAACACAACATTTTTCAGAAGGCGGAGCAAGAAGACCGTGAACAAAGGGACTGTCCCAAGCAAGAGCGGGAGCGCGATCAGAATCCGGGCGCCATCGGTCACCCTTGAAACAAACCGGCCCAGGTAGGAACCAAGCCCCGTGAGCAACATCCAGTTCGCAAGGAGAACGCCAACAACAAGTTCGTTCCCATAGAACACAGAGAGGAATTCACGAAGCAGGATAACTTGTGTGACCAGAGACGTCGTTCCAAGTGCGACCGCGACAGCCGTCACGCGCCACCCGACACCCGAAGGTTGTCGTACGAGATGATCTGGGTTCGCATTCGTCATTGAATCTCTCACGCGCTGAAAGCACAGAAACGCGGGATGCGCTATCGAAGGTTGAGCTCTGTTTCGCTGAAGACGAGCGCCTCGTACACGTACAGTTCGGAGTCCTTCCAACCATCCCAACCTATTCCGGCTTTGTCCTGAGCGCAGTGGCCCAGAAACTCTTCTCGCGTCCAGCCGGTCTCTGTCGCCACCTGCGGCAGGAACGTTCCTCCTCTCATCCCCTTCTTCATATAGATCCCGTGCTTCCCCAGCTCGAACTCATCGATTGATTTGATTCTCCTCATCGGAGTAAGGACGGAGATTTCAATTTCCAGTTGATTGACTTCTTGAGGAGCGACAGGAGGGAATCTATCGTCTTCCGTGGAAGAAGCGACTGCCATCTGCTGCACCACCGAGTAGAGCGGTTCACTTGCATCGAATCTGCCGATGCAGCCGCGCAGGTCGCCGTTTTTCCGAAGCGTCACAAACGCTCCGCAGTTCGTCGTGAGCGCCTTGGAGAGGCCGGGTGGGTCAGGCTTGGAGGTCCCCTGCTGCCTGACCGTTTGCTCCACGGTCCTGCGTGCAAGCACAAGCAGATCCCTTTTGTCTTTGTCAGTGAGATGAAACGACTCCTTCTTCTGTTCACTGCGCAGTGAGACAGCGATCGAATAGTAGCCCACGACTCTTCCCTTTTCGCCAACCGCCGCATCACCCGAGTTCTTGTAGTCGATGACCTGAAGGGCCATTTCAGGCTTGTCCTCAATCATGTAGAGAAGTGTCAGCACGCATGGCCATCCGCAGAGGCTCGTCGCCAGATTCGGAATTCTCTTTTCCTCGTTGTCCCGCATTGCGCGGATGAGATTGTCCGGCGATCGCGAGAGGATTGCGTCAGCAGTTGCCTTGTCCGCCCGTTTGGCATTTTCGTAGGAGGGATAGTGAGAGAAATCGGTGCTGATGATGAAGAGGTTATGATCGTTGAAGTACGGGCGAAGCGCATCTGCGATTTTTTTGCAGGTCGAAGGCGAGCTTGCACCGAGCACCATCGGAATGATATTGAAGTCTTTTCCCAACCTGGATTGAAGGAAGGGAAGCTGCACCTCGACGCTGTGTTCAAGCTGGTGAGCATCGGACCGCGAAACGAGAATCTTGTTCTTCTCCACGAGTTGCTTGCCCAGCTTCGTGTTCACTTGCACGACTCCCAGCGGAGTAATGAAATTGCCCTCCGTGTAAATGGAAGCCCCCTCAAACCCAACGTGATGGCTGGGACCGAGGACAAAGATGTTCTCGTAATGGTGTTTTGGATCGATCTGATTGAAGCCCGACGCCGCAACGCCGCCCGAAAAAACATATCCGGCATGCGGATTAATGAGGGCGAGTACATTCTCAATTCCCTTCGAAGGTACTGCGTGAGCGAACAGGTCTTTCAGAGCGGATCGCAGCTCGCCGGCGTCGCCAGGATAGAATTGCCCTGCAACGGCGGGCTGCCTGTCAACCGATGGTGGCTGCTGC
>QYQB01000047.1 GCA_007280275.1 bacterium
ATGGTTGAGTCGAATACGTCATTGCACGAGACTCCCTTCACAGTCTCTGTGGATTACCTTCACGGGACAACCACGGGCGTTTCTGCGGGCGATCGGGCCGCAACTGTCCGTGCACTGGCTGATCCGAAGACGAAAGCGATTGACCTGGGGAGGCCGGGTCATATTTTTCCGCTCAAAGCGTCTGAAGGGGGAGTCCTTCGGCGGGCCGGGCACACCGAAGCCGCAGTCGATCTGTGCCGGCTTGCGGGATTGAACCCTGCCGCAGTGCTGTGTGAAATTCTCAACGAAGATGGCTCGATGGCTCGAGTCCCCCAGCTTCTGCAGCTGGCGCGGAGATTCGGAATGAAGGTGATTTCCGTGAGGGGACTGATTGAATTCCGGATGCAACGGGAGAAACTGGTTCACCGGGTCGTGTCGACCAAACTTCCCTCGAGGCACGGAGACTTCCAGCTCTATCTCTATAAGAGCGAAACGGACAACAAGGAGCACATCGCGCTCGTCAAAGGCGATATCACTCCTGATGCACCAACGCTGGTGAGGGTGCATTCCGAGTGTCTTACAGGTGATGTGTTTGGTTCGTTGCGCTGTGACTGCAATGAACAGCTTGTCTCGGCGATGCAGCTCGTGGAGAAGGAGGGAAAAGGGGTCGTGCTGTACATGCGGCAGGAGGGAAGAGGGATCGGATTGATGAACAAGATCAAGGCGTACAAACTTCAGGATGAGGGGCTCGACACGGTCGAGGCGAACGAGGAGCTGGGGTTCCGGCCCGATCTCAGAGACTACGGCATCGGGGCACAGATCCTTCGGGACCTCGGTGTCGGGAAGATGCGGCTGATGACGAACAATCCGAAAAAGGTCGTGGGCCTGAACGGATACGGGTTGAAGATTGTAGAGCGGATTCCGCTGGAAATCAACTCGAACTTCTTCAACGAGCATTATCTGAAGGCGAAGAGGGACAAGCTTGGCCACCTCATTCTGGTAGAGCGTGCGTAGGGCGCATGTTGATGTCCAGGAAAGATCATTCGCAGTACTTTTTATCTTGCGTCTCACTGATTTTTGTAATAGCTTGCTGACGAAGCAAGCGGAGCCACCATCTCTCAAAGAGATGATGGCTTTTCTTTTTGTCTTGTAGAGTCGAGATTGTATAAAGGGCACCAACTCTGAAGGGGAGAATCCATGGGAGAGACGAACAACGGCACTGTGTATTTGACGCGAGAGCGGTTCGTTGAGCTTGAAGCGGAGCTCCGGGAATTGAAGATCAACGGCCGGAAAGACGTCGCTCAGAAGATCGCGGAGGCACGAGCGTACGGAGATCTCAGCGAGAACGCTGAGTACGACGCGGCGAAAGAGGCGCAGCAGCATCTGGAGCTACGCATTGCGAAGCTTGCAGAGACCCTGATGCATGCCCGCATTATCGAAAGCTCCCAGCTTCCTAACGATAAGATCTACATCCTTTCGGTGGTGACACTTGAGGACTTGAAGAACGGAGAAACGAGCGAGTATCGCCTAGTATCGCAGGAAGAAGCAGATTTCGAGAAGAACAAGATTTCCGTCACTTCGCCGTTCGGTAAGGGACTGATGGGGAAAGTGAAGGGAGATGTGGTGTCTATTCGAGTACCGGCCGGAGAACTGAAGTACAAGATCCTGGAAATCACCCGCTGAGGCTGCCTTGCGTGTGTCGCGCAATGGCAGAAATCCGCAAATGCTGCGAGATTGCGGAATATGCCCCTCCTCCGAATGTGGAATCCCCAACTGACGCGCCCTGCCAGCATGCCGAAAAACCTTGAGCTAAAATCTCCCTATGATTCCCTTTCGAGGGGAAATCGCATTGCGCGTGCCATCGGGGCTGTTCACCAAGGAACGTTGCGGCAAGTGGACACGTATTTCAACGTGAGATCTGGCAGGCTGAAGCTTCGGGAGATTGACGGAGAAGAGTTCGAACTGATCTACTATAAGCGGGCAAACGCCAAAACGAGCCGCTACTCAGATTACCGCATTGTGCCGCTAACTGAGCCGCGCTCGGCAAGAGATCTCTTCCGGGTACTTTTCGGTGTTTTTGTTGTGGTTCGGAAGAAGAGAACCCTTTTTCTCTACCAAAATGCTCGCATACACATAGATAGCGTTGAACGCTTGGGCACCTTCATCGAATTCGAAGTTGTCGTGAATCGGGGCAAGAAACAGGCACGTGCACTGATGCAGTTCCTGCGGAAGGAATTCCGCGTCGATCCGAGGTCGATTGTCGGGGGCTCGTACAGTGACCTGCTTCGCCGAAAAGCATAAGTGTGGTACAAATCGTGTAGATCAAAGAAGAACTCGCTGTAACTTCGCGCTTGACTTTCTGATTGCAGGAGTCTATATTTTCAGTGCCCCATGAGGAAGGGGCCCGCACGGTGACAGAAATAAATTTCTTGCCTCGAGGGAAGGATTTTGCTATATTTTGATCACCGATTGCGGGAATAGCTCAGGTGGTAGAGCGCAACCTTGCCAAGGGTGATGTCGCGGGTTCGAGTCCCGTTTCCCGCTCTGTCCCACTCCCCGATGAGGGGGAAGGGACATCCGGCAATCAGTTGTCAAGCACTCTGAATGTCGGAATCACTTCCTCTATGATATTGCCCCGTTGCCCCAAACTCCCACCAGGCAACGGGGTCTTTTTTTTGTTCGAGAGAAGGCATAATTGTCAATGGTCAATGAATAACGATCAATTGACAATTGGCCGTTCACAAATCTCAAATGGCAATTATTCCGGCGCCGTACCCAAGTGGTAAGGGAGAGGTCTGCAAAACCTTTATGCGGCGGTTCGAATCCGCCCGGCGCCTCGAGAGCTGTGACAGGGCTGATACAAGCAGTGAACAGCAAAAAGTGAACTGATGCGTGGAGTATGAATGGCTCTCATAGAGGGCCATTTTTTTTGCTCACCAGACGTCTCACCGCAACTGGCGGTTTGGGCCAGGCCCGCGTCGCAATCTCCCCTTTTTAAAGCTATGAAGACTCTATTGCTGGAAAACATCCACCCTGCAGCAGTCGCAAGATTGAAGGCTTGTGGGATGGATGTCGTTACGGAAAAGAAAGGCCTCGATGAGCACGATCTCATCGCAGCGCTCGACGGAGTTTGCGTCCTCGGTATCCGGTCCCGGACGCAGATTACGGTACGTGTTCTTGAAAAGGCGAAACACCTCCAGGCTATCGGAGCGTACTGCATAGGAACCAATCAAATCGATCTTGACGCCTCATCTCTGAACGGAGTCGCGGTATTCAACGCCCCCTACAGCAACACTCGTAGCGTCGCTGAATTGGTTATCGCTGAGATCGTTTTCCTCATCCGGCGGCTTCACGACAAGGTCGTCCAGGCACACAAAGGCGTCTGGGACAAATCGACCGAGGATGCAAGAGAAGTGCGGGGGAAAAAACTTGGGATTATCGGCTATGGGAATATCGGCTCGCAGGTGTCAACGTTAGCCGAAGGGATGGGGATGGACGTATATTACTATGACGTCGTCGATAAGCTGACAATCGGTAATGCGACAAAGGTCGCCTCGCTTGATGAGCTGTTGCATATCGCGGATATCGTCACCATCCACGTCGATGGAAATCCCTCCAACAAGAATCTCATTGATGAGGGGCGGCTCAGGCTGATGACTGATGGCGTAATCCTGCTGAACCTCAGCCGGGGGCACATCGTGGACATTGAAGCCCTGGCCCGTCATCTCAAGGGCGGTAAAGTGGCCGGCGCCGCGGTCGACGTGTTCCCGGATGAACCAAGAGACGGCAAAGAACCTTTTTCCTCTCCGTTGCAGGGACTGCCGAATGTCCTGCTCACGCCGCATATCGGGGGAAGTACAGAGGAGGCCCAGGAGAACATAGCGGACTTTGTTTCAAACAAACTTCTGGACTATGTGCACAGCGGCAGCACCTTCACGAGTGTAAATTTCCCCCGGATAAACCTTCCCAAAGCGGACGACTCGCAAACGCACAGGCTGCTGCACGTCCATCGAAACGTCCCCGGCGTCCTCTCGCAAATCAATGGCATCTTCGCCAAGAACAATGTCAACGTGCTGTCGCAGTATCTCCGTACCAATGAACTCATCGGCTATGCAATCGCCGATGTCGATAAAGAATACAAGGATTCTCTTTTCGACGACCTTGTCCGCGTTGACCACACTATAAAAGTGAGAATTGTCTGACAGTTCGCTGTCAGGTAAAACGAACAAGGATGCGGTGATTCGTCCCACTCACTTTCAGAAAGACATGCCTATCACGCAGGCTCCAACACTTCGAGGGACATCCTATGAAATCATTCATCCAGGATCTCTTTGGTCACCAGGAATGGGCAGATGCTGAGTTGTGGAAGGCTGTTGAAGCCTGCCCGGGTGCCCTTGACCAGGAGGACATCTCAAAGCGCTTCCGTCATTTTCACTCTACGCAGTACGCATACCTCCAGCTGTTGCGAGGAGAGAAGGCAGATGTCCGAAGCTTTATTTCCCGATTTGGCGATTCAGTTCCGATCCAGACTGTCAAGCAGAATGCAATCGAGACACATCGGGAGTTGGCGAAATTCCTGGCCGATCTTCCTGAATCGAAACTGGAAGAAAAGCTTTTCATCCCATGGTTCAAAGACCCGACGTTCATTGTGACCACAACGCAGGCCCTAGTTCAAGTGGCGATGCATAGTCAGTATCATCGGGGACAAAACGCAACGAGACTAAGAGAGGTTGGAGGGACGCCTCCCACATTAGACTTCGTACTCTGGATCTGGAAAGGGCGACCGAAGGCAGAGTGGTCAAGCGGCAATGATCAATCGATAGATGTCAGAGAACAGATATGATTTCCTCTGTCCTTGACACTCCCAAGTCCTCTCTGTGTAATCGAAGCATTCCGCCAATTCAAATTCATTGTGTCTGATTTCTGGATTCCCCTTATTAGGCCTCAATAGGAGTTCGGATTCCTTTATCAGATTGGCGGGGAGTTTCTCATGTCCAAGCGAATTGTTGTTGCAGCCTCCATCATTGACAAGCGCATTCTCCTGATCCGGGGTCAAAAGGTATTGTTGAGCAGGGACCTTGCGGATCTCTACGGCGTCGCCCCGAAGGTCCTGATACAAGCGGTGAGGCGAAACCTCACAAGGTTCCCAGGGGATTTCATGTTCAGACTGACCTCCACAGAATCGCGGTCTGTGACTTCCCATGTGCTGGGTCTAAGGTCACAATTTGTGACCTTAGAAAAAGGTCGTCACTTGAAGTATCCACCGTACGCCTTCACGGAGCAGGGTGTCGCCATGCTTTCTTCAGTGCTAAGAAGCAAAAGAGCGATTCAGATGAACATAGCGATCATGAGGGCATTTGTCCGGCTTCGAGAGGTCTTGGCAGCGCATAAAGACCTCGCACAAAAGCTTGCCGAGCTGGAGAACAAGTACGAATCGCATGACAGACAGATACACGGAATCTTCGACGCAATCCGCGAATTGATGAGGCCCCCCGAGAAGGCGGCGAGGCGGATCGGATTCTAGTCCAAAAGCCAAAATGCTGGTGTTCGCCGGCTAGTTTGAATCCGAGCTCTCTGAGTCTCAACGATCGATCGGTGTTTTCCATAGGTCTCCTTGCCTTCCCTCCCAAACTTCCTTAACTTAGCCCTGGCTACGATATCATTCATTCTACAATCTACACTCTACAATCAGCAATCGAAACGCCGGGGTGGCGGAATTGGTAGACGCACAGGACTTAAAATCCTGTGTCCTGCAAAGGGCGTATGGGTTCGAGTCCCATCCTCGGCACAATCAAGAAGGCGGGTTCTCAGCCGTAGGCTGATCCGCCTTCCGCCAAAAAGCTGGCGGACAGGCTGGCGGAAAATCCCGCCCTCGGCACAAAGTTCGAATGGGTTCTGGGCCATAGGCCCATCCGCCTTTGGCGGAGAGTCCCATCCTTGGCACAACAAACCCAATTAGCCGTAAGAAGTTAGCACCGTTTTCGGCGCACGCGGGTTTTCCTCTGATCCCTCCCGAAGCCTCATTGACATGAATCTGACACAGGCAGTCTCCACCTTCACCATCAACAGGAGCCTGTCGCGCTTTTCCGCAAGCTTACCATTGGCTATTGTCTTGTCTACGATCGCGATCGATGCCAGGGTTTGACCAGTCTGTTCTGGAGTTTGATCCATCAAGGGGAGCTGTCTCGGTTGTCCGACCATTCAGAAAATTGCGGGCCATCCAAGATATGTACCTTAAATCCGCGATAGATAGGCCAAGCTATCGGGAACTGATTTTGGAGAGGAAGAACCTTGGTGAAGACGGGTGTGGGTGGAGAAACAGGATCAAGTGAAGTGAGTTGTAGGGTGGTACTGGGGAAGAACGAGGTCCATG
>QYQB01000187.1 GCA_007280275.1 bacterium
CCATATTGCTGCATCACATCCCCAATCCAGGAAAGAACATCGTAATCCAAATCACTCGGATCGGCTGTTGCTCCGCGCGGATGTGAATGCCATTCGCCGACGTACTCGAGCTGACCTTGAGTTGCGGCTCGAGATTGCTCCAGTGCTTCCATCAGGCCTTTCTTGCCCCTGATGTATGAAGTCACCCTCTCCTCGCTGTCCGGTGGAGATGGGATGGTGCCAGCGATGTAGATGATGCGCCGGAGCACATCAAACGAGCCTAGTAATACGCCTCCCGTCTCGTTGGGAAGTCGATCATTCCTTAGTGAAGAGATTCTTGAAAGCAGGCCGTTGTCAAGTCTAATCCCCCAGCCCCCTACAGTTGTTGAGTGCGTTTTTTCGACAGGAGCGTGCACATTGCTAACGGACCACGTGGTAGTATTAAGACGCCAAACATCGATCACCGCAGTGTCATTTACGATTGACTCGGCGATTGCACCCGCTAGGATGCCTGCGAATGTCGATACTTGACTCTCAGGGAGTACAAAACTGAAATCCCTGCAGGAGGTAGAATATCTCAGAGCACCCCGTGGCTTATCCAGATGTTTCTCCAGCAGGGGATCATTGAGAATCAATCCGTAATATTGCATCTCAAGCATGTCAAGCGTAACGGTCCTGTGAGCATCCTCTGCTAACAGAACGGCGTCGGTACCGGTTGGATTGAGAAATGCGGCAATCCGTCTCGCCGTAATTCGCTCGTCGGTCGACAGGAGACGTGAAGTGGCTACAGATGTCGAAGCATCAATAATGAGATCTGCCCATCGTAGTGCTTGGAGCACTTCTTCCGAAAGGACGCCGTCAACTTGAACTCGTCCGGGGACTGCAATGACCTCCCCTTCGGGTAGAAGGCCCTCAGTAATGACTGCCAGAGATTGCGCCTTGTTGACGCCCTCGGAGCCTGGAATCGATGCATGGCGGGCAAGATTGTGGGGTAACACGATGTCGTCATCAATAAGTCGCCAATCGCCAATTCCCATACGGGCCATGTTCATGAAGAGCTGGGAACCAAGGGCACCGCATCCCACCAGGGCAATCTTCTTCAGCGGAACTCGTTCGGTACCACTCGTTGATTGAGCAATGATCCTGTCGAACGCGAGACATGTATTGAGACTGAGGATTTCGATCTCATCTCCCGACTTCGTTTCATCGAGTTTGAGC
Source organism: bacterium (assembly GCA_007280275.1). GTDB lineage: Bacteria > Bacteroidota > Ignavibacteria > UBA10030 > UBA10030 > UBA9647. The sequence goes on from QYQB01000187.1 coordinate 1,198, forward strand.
AAAGCCCCAAGCTGACCGTCTTGCTTGTGCCAAATTCCCAGCTCGCAACCCAACTGTTCGACATCGGGCCGTAGCCAAAATGCCCAAATCTCCAAGTTCTCTGATGCCGCATCGTCGGTCCTTCGTCGTGGGAGTTGCAGCAGCAGGGCGAGAGAATTCGGCCGCTTGGATTTGTCCAAATCTCTGAAACCAGCAAGTGATCGACGTACAACGTCGAGCAAATCAATCCCCGCTGGCTTGAATAGATTCCTCAACGTAATGAAATTGTGTGGCTCGCGGCTCAATAGTCCGTGCGTCTGAGGTGGAACAACGACGTCCACAAGTCGGAAAATCGATTCACCGCGTTGTAGCGTGACCGCTGCCAGGCTTCTACAAACCAGCGCCTTGGGACCGGATTCGTCCTCGATTTTTCGTATGTTGACATCGATGTATCCGGTTGCTGAGGCTTGCTGAATGACGGTTCTGGGAATAATCAGGCGCGGATTGCTGGTAAGTGCAAATGGCTCCAACGGCTGGTCCTCCTGGTGCAATGCCCCGCTAGCCGTCCGGGAGAACCAGAGCCTCACGTCCTCGAGAAATCTTCCTGGCGCAAATCTGAGCTTTTCCTCGTCTTGATTCTCGTATACACAAAGGCTCTTTGGCGTGTCATATTCCTTAAGGTTGGTGTGTGGTACTTTGGGGAAATCACTCCGGAGGGCATACACTTCAGGCACGCGAATTTCATCCCGAACTACAACTGCTATATGCTCCTTGAATCGAATGTCATGAACGGTTTTTTGGGGGATTTGAGGCTCTACCTCAAGAATCAAGGTTTCCTCACAATCGTCAGATCCTTCGGCACGATCCTGATAGATTTCTCGGAGTGAGATGAAATCTAGATCGTTTGCCGCGATGGCCAGTGCTCGCGACCTCGAGAGGCGTAGCTCAGATGCCGATACCTGATTTCCCCAAGTTTGCCTCATGTTGGGCTTCATACTATGCTCGCCCAGCGCGAGGTGCAACTTGCTTTGAGGCCGCTATGAAAGGGGCCGTTATTGCCTTGACGATCTCGTATCCATTCTTTCCAATTGTAATAACTAAAGGCTCGGGCTTCTCAGTTGATGGATGCTGCATCGTCACATTGAATTGCCCCATCTTCTCATCGGCGATTTTCTGATAGTACTTTGCCGCCTGCTTATGTGGGGGCTGAGTCGTGTCCTTGGTAGGAATCGGGTCGCTGCAGGAAACCAGCAAGCATTTTTCATTTCCCTGACTCATCATCCAGGCCACGTCGGGATCCGGCTTCGTTTCATCCTCACCCTTTTCATCACTCAACGCCAAATAGCTACAATGGTGCGGAATGTCGTAGATATCGTATTGGATTCTGTCCATTCGCTTCTTGGACTTCGTAATCGCAACGATGTCTTTCAAAACTTCATATGTGGTGTCCCCAACAAGAAACATTCGCGTTTCCACACCGTCGACAAGAAAGGTGACGTGGAGAATAATGGCCGCCGCGTTCCGGTCCTCAACACCATCCTCGACATGCTTGGCGAAGGGGGAATGAACAAAGAACTCGACTCCGTCTTTGGACTTGTCGAAGCCCGGCACCAACGTGCCGGCATCAGAAATGAGTGACCTCCTTGGTTCAAGTGTAAGCTTCTGCGCTTTCAACCAGTCCTCGAGCAATTCCGGCCTCGAAAATACCCTGATGCCCTTGCCCTGCTTCAATCTATGCCTCGCTTCGGCTCTAAGGATCTTGGCTTCATCTTCAACTCCTTCTTCAATGATCATCGCAGCAGGGACCCATAGCTCCTTGATTTTGACACGGTCCTCTGATTGGTACTTTTCCGCGTGTTGGAGAAAAAAGAATTCGGATGAGCCGTGGATATGATCATCGTCTGCGTGAGTAAAAGCTACCACGTCGAATTCGGTCTTCTTCAAGGCTTTGAGGCGATCGCCCAGCACTTCTGGAAGATCAATCCTCTTGTCTTTCTTGTCATCGGAATCACGCATATTGGCGTAATCAAAGAGAAGAATTCTGCCATCGGCAAGCTCAAGCATGCAGGTGTCAGCATTTCCGAGTGGAAAAAACCTTACGGTATGCATATCCAAGACCTTTCAATGGTTTTCAATCAACCCCAAGTCCATTCCAGTGGGTAGGCGCATCTCGAAAATGTATTTCAATTCCCAAGTAAGCTCTTGGGCTTCAAATGAATTTGCCTAACCGCGGAGTCAACTTGGAATCTTGATGGAAGACAACAATTCCTTGAAATGTGTTCGAACTTGAAATCCACAAAGAGTAGCGCCGTGAAGCGACAATAAATCTATCTGTTCTTTCGAAAGCGAGAAGAGTCTCGTGCCAATCTTCGAGATTGTTCCCACGTCTTCTTCGCCTAAATACCTCCTAAATTCAGGATAATTGAGCGCGCTCTGAATCTTATCTTTAGCAACTGAGAATTCCTGATCAGTGATACCTCGATAATCTCTGCCTTTGAATGTACTAATGTAGGCCCAGATATCGAGACTTCGAGAGAGTTCTTCTTGCGCCACGAAAGATTTTAGCAGATTGTCGATCGACCAGTTGATTGAGAAGAAAGCAGAGGTGACAACGCCCCTAAGTTTCCCATAGATCAGGTCCTGGAATTGAAGATTCTTTATCCGAGCCATCATTATGTCATTTTGCCTTCGAAGAACATTGAATAGCCTTAAGGATATCTTGTGAGGTGTATCTTCAAATGGGAAAGAGGCGTCACTGCAAATGATGTATTCACATAATTCATTTCTATCATAATTTGAAGTCAACGCATGTATTCCTTGATTATCGTATAGCCCGCCGTCACAAAGACCGATCCGTTTGATAGGGAATCCCGGGTTGTCGAAATGGTCTTTTACCCTGACTCTGATCGGATGAAGCAGGCCAGGAACAGCTGTGGAGGCGGCAACAGCTCTTGAAAGAGCGAAGTTCTTCGGATTACCTCCATAGCCTATTTTCCAGTCCCCCATGTATTCTTGGGAGAATTTCCAATTCTTACCAGTGGCCAAGTTTGTTGCGTTGATGATTAGTTTTGGCGTGCTTGGAACGTCTGCGAGTTTTCGGCCACTGAAGTATAGCTTGTCGTATACGTCCGCTGTTATGTCGGATCGAGAATAATACGGGTTCACAAATGCGAAGCAAATCTTTGGATTGAGAATCACCCTCAGCTCGATTGATTTTTGCAAATTTGCTATCATCAAATCCTTAAACTTTTGGAAATTCTCTCGATGAGAACAGAAGAATGCACCAACAATTGACCCGCCCGAAACAGTCGAGATGACATCTATTCTATCTAACATCCCAAGCTCAAAAAGCTTTTCTAATACTCCTAAGTGAAAAGCAGCCGCTCGTACGCCACCTCCTGAGAGAGCAAGTCCAATCGATTTCTTGTCGTGCATAGAACTAGCAGATAGGAAATAGTGATGATGGGTATTGTTTATGTGATGGGCTTGGTAAGAGTTGTGAGTGTTCAGGTCGGTTCAACTATAGAAACTGATTCGTGCGATGGAATTGACCGCTGGATCCCCGCACGTGATGTTATGATGTGAATTCCAGATTGTTGAACGATATCTAGTGTTGCCTACAAACCGTTCATTTGTAGATCTTCGTAACAAAGTCGCTTGTGCCCAATTCTGTCACGAGAGTGACCCCACCCTTTACATGCGTGCCGAACACATGTTTTGCAAGAAGCTCGTAGACGCGAACAGCCCGAGAGTCTGGATGTCCGTACATGTTGTCGACACCCGCGCTGATTAGAATAGTGTTTGGTTCCACAAGTTTCAGAGTCTCAACGTTTACGCCGTTGCGAGATCCGTGATGAGGGGCAGCCATCACGTCAGAGCGCAATGAGCTCTTGAAGAATTTGTTGATGCTCGTCCACCTTTCCGCCTCAGTGTCTCCAGTAATCAGATAGGAAAAGCCACCGTGACCATTTCCAGTTAGTCGAAGAACAATGCTGGAGTTGTTGGAATTGTCCATATCTTCAATGTGAGGAGAAAACAGTTCGAATTGGAAATTGTCTGAAAGCCCGGTCAGAAATCGGGAGTCAAGCTTGTCGAGACGAACTGGCTTCTTGGCAAGCGGATTACTCGTACCTCTCCTAGAATCGACCTGTTCGTCAATCACTTTGAAAACATTCGTTGCTTGGTCGGTGTTCTTGTAGTATGTGGGGTACATCACCCACCGCGGTTGGTATTTCTTGAGAATTATCGCCACGCCCCTAGCATCCGAATGGTCCTCGTCAAAACCCGTGAGAATAAGCCCCCTTACATAGTGATCTTTCAGGTATGCGGAAAGCGTGCTCTTGACATGTACAACAGTTTCGTCGCCAGATGGCGGAATGCGAGAATCGATGACGATCGCCTCATTGTTGTGCCGAACCAAGGCAAGCGATCCTTGCCCGACATTCACAGTCACGATGTCCATTACAATTGTCCCTCCTGGCTCTGAATTCGATTACCTTTCAGGGATTGAAAAAGCTCACGATTTAGATCTCGCTCGAAAGAATAAGCAGCCTTCCAAGCAAAGGCGAAGGTGCGATGCAGATAAAATTCCCTGCATTGAAAACGTCTGGCATCGGGTCCGCCAAGCGTAATAGAGTATGATGGCTTGTCGCCTTGGAGACTTTCAAGAATCAGGATTTCCGCTAAGGATGCGTCGATGAGCGGGATATTTCCCTTCCAGTAGAGGCTCTTTGTTCCCTTCGAGCAAAACGGCTTTAGGGTAGGGAACATTTCCGACAAAACGATTTTGTCAGTGGCCCTGATTTCGTTCGCAACTGGGAGTGGCGGTAAGGGCCCGGCGCGTTCTTGGCGATCGTTTTCGATTGTCTCTGGTTCGAGATAGATAGGTGGTTTGTCGACAACACGAATTTGTGATTGTGGGATTTCATAGTGTCCCGGAACCCCCCGCCTGAATAGGAAGTGTTTTGCTCGGTACCTCTCTCGGTCTCGTCCGGAAGATGCTTTTGCGACTATTAGAATCGCATAGAAGAAATCCGTGTTGTGCTTGTCATGGTTGACGATCTTAGTATAAGTTCCCACGTCTCCAGAACTTAATGTGTCCAAGCCATTTACGTGGTGAGTATGCCAGTTGCCAAGATGCTCAACTTCTGGATGGACGGCTTCAATTTGCCGGAACACAGATTCTTGATAGTCACCCTCTTGAAAGAAACTGACCCGAGACCTCCGTGCATTTGAGCCTGGGCCAATTAATCCGCACGCTTCTATCTCGAGTGTCGACCCATGATGTCTGTAAAAGCCAACCAGGCGTCCTCCTGTTTCGTCTGATTCAAACCTATCACATTCATCAAAAATTGATTCCAAGACTTCGCGAGAAATAGTTACTTTCACCGTGAAATCTGCTATTCTTCTTTTCTTGAACATACCTGACATCCTTCCTGTGGATCGAGAGTGATACGCTGAATCTGAAAATGTCTGTCGAATGGGTGAGAGGGGCGGTTACCCCAAACAAGGTAGTTTTCTGGGATAGGCTCCATGTATTTAGGTCTCTCAGCCAAAGTCGCAGCAATTGATTCAAGAACAAACCTAGTGTGAAAGGATGTGATAAACGATATGTCCACATTTAGACCTGGTGAATCCTTGATTTCCGAGACTTCAAGCCCATACATCAAATCTCTCTCGGCCTGCGAGACCAAGTCAATCTCCCTAATTCCGTTGCGGAACTTAGTTCTCTCCAAAACTCTTTCTAGGCACGCAAGGCATCCACCATTTTTGGGCCGATAGCTAAATACTTCTCCACCTATGCCACGTGTGAAAACGCGACCGACAACGAATGGTGTCCTGGTCTGGACACAGAGTTCGTTGATCAGAAACCGGGTAGGTTCATTGTCAGTTGCCAAGACCACAACTGTATGTTCTTCAATCAGAGATTGCAGGGGATTGAACTTCATGATGTCGACAGGGAGTTTCCTTACGTCCGCCAAGACATTTCTATCGAGAAGCACTTCTTCAAGAGCATCGACTTTCTTCGCACCTATGAATCTTCGACCGCACACATGTCTTATTACGTTTGCGGGCTCTAGGACATCCTTGTCGACGAGCGTGAGATGTTTAATGCCCGACATTACCAATTGAAGTGCTACCCCGCCCCCACCGGAACCACACCCTACAACCAGTACTTTTGCCTCAGAAAACAATTCAACGTCGAAGAGTTTTTGTATTCTTGCAAAGACTTCCTCATTGTTCATTGGGGGCTTCCTTCTGTGCTGGCCACTTGCTGGTTTCACACCATTCCGAGTAGTTTGCAAGCCAATTTCTTGATAAGTTCAGGGCTGAGACCAGGTCGTGCTTTCCAGGGTTCCAGTTAGTCATTGTACCAAATATGCACAATGCGCCGTCTTGCCACCGATGCGGAGAGTCAGCACGAATAGGTGAGGCATATACCCTGGGCGCTGCATTTGGATATCTATGTGGCAGAACTATTTTCAGAGTGACTTCAGAATTGGCGATCTCGTTCTTCAGAAACACTTCTAGTTCCTTGTTGTCTGAAAACCTGAGCGTTGGATTCTCACCCGACTCACGAAGCGCGTTGAAATCTTGAATGAGCCTGCTTTTCGGTATGTCGGGGAAAAAGAGAGAAATTGGGACGAGGCACGCCTTCTGTTGGCCGTTTCGTTCAATAATATATGCTTCACCCTGGTCGCACACTTTGTCAAGAATCTCTCCAGGTGAGCTCCTGAGATCCATCATTGATAAAACCTTGAAATCCAGTTCCATGGGCTCTCCTTAATGTTTTATTTCTGCGCCAGGCCACGCATTGCTTTGCTTCCAAACCTCGTACTTTCCAAGCCACTTTACAGCCCGCTGAATGACGAATTGCAGATTGTGCACTCCAGGATTCCACATGGTTGGGTGCAAATAGCAAATGTTGCCTTTGGTGTATCGATGAGGAGACTGGCCAATTTCAGGCTTCGTTATGAAAACGGTGGGCATTTCATTCGGGTAGGTGTCCGGAAAAAGGACACTCACAACATACAGTTGCTTCGAGGTTGGTTGGAGAGCTGCCTTTACAAAGACTTTTCCATCAAGAGTTGGATATAGCTCAAGATACGAAAAGTGCTCTCGGGCGAGTTCGAACTCAGTACGAATCCGGCTGATATTCATGTCCTTCTCCTTTTTGCGTACTCTCCTCCCAAGTCCTCCCTCATCGTGAGAGGTTTTTGTCCTCCCAGTTCATTGCTGTTGGTCTGACCCATAGCTCGAATTTCTCCATTTGGGAGGATCTCAATTGGGATCTCTTCCTCTTGGTCCAAAATGGCTTCAAGCTCAGCAATTGATGGTCTATTCCCCATTGTGACCTCCTGATAATATGACTATGTGATTAATACAATTGCACAACTAACATATGATAAAACAGTTTGAGAGTCAAGCCAATAATTCAAGAAATCCCACTTGGAAGTGCGTCAGAAACTGAGCTAAAACAGGCGATTTTTGCCTTGATCGAATGACTGATCTGAAGTGAGCATTTGATAACGACAGCTAGTGGACGTATTTCATCGCTCAAGTAAGTCGGAATCGGGACCGATTGTGCCTAGGTTTGTGGATTCGAGTGGTTTGTCAGCGGGTGGCTCGGTGAGAATATGCGAAAAGCGAGGGTGTGGAATTCGGGAAACATTTGGTTCCGAGCAGGGACTCGGTGGCCTAAGGCCTATAGTTGTTCTTGTCGCGACCGGAGCGACCACATTTCGTCGAGTCGCGCTTGCCTGGCTTCATAGAATCTCGATGGCAAGGGCAATGAAGCCGCCAACGCACAATTGTACTCGTCCAATAACAAGACAATTTCAGTAAAGTCGTATCGGTGCGTTGCTTCCAACTCTTCACATCGATCCAAGATCAAAGCACAGCTCACGTGGAGGGCCCGAAATTTCATAGTCATGTGCGCCAAATCGCCGGTGGCCCAAAAGGAGAGAAAGGTAACAGACACCATTGTGACAGTCTTCAGTAGAGCTGGATCGATGTATAGTTGGATCAATGATATGACAAGTAGCACAACCGCTGCAAGACCGGTAAGTGACAACGTAGCGAGCAGTTTGAAAGCTCGGTCAGAAAGATGTTCCGTGTAAAAGCAGCTCTCGGTTAGGATTGCTAAAAGTCTTTGAGGGCTCGCCGGCAGGTCTGAAGTATAGTAAGTGCCGATGATGGGAGGCTCCGGATCAGCTATATCACTGGAAGCTGAAGCGATGCGTTTGATCAAGATATCTGGTAACTGAATGCCCAGGCCATCCTGCACAAGAGTCAGTCGTCGGATCCGTTCGGCTCGTCCGTAGTCTCGACCTGATTTCTCTCGTGTGAGGAAAGCAATCATTTGGACAAACAGCAAGACGAGCGGAATTAGACTGTTGTTCTGGGACCCATTGTAAATTGAACCTACGACGCTGAGGAGAACAACGCCCACGTTGCAGAGAATGCTGTATCTCATCCATCGCTTGCTGGACGCAAACTCTCGGCGCATCAGCTGAACCAAATCGACGATCTTATCCATAGAGTGGGAACTTGTAATTGAAAATGAGGTTCCATAGTTGTTTCGCCTGCGGGATTTTACCATTCCCCTCCGCTTCCAGTGCGCGATACGCCCTATCTCTTGCGGAAAGAGCGCAGCGAAGAAGATCCTGTCGCTGAGGCTCAGTGTTTGTGGCGGAAACAATGCCTGAAATTCGGACAGGATCCCTTAGAGGACGACATTGCCTCTCGACAAGGAGCTGGAAGGCATCCGCGAGACATTGAGCATAACTCTTGATTCCAACACAGACTCCCTCCGACGCCAGTAGCAATTCGAGATGAAATGATGAGAGTGGGATAGGAGGCGTGCGGGAGGATTTCCATTGTTTCATCAATTGGATAGTTCTCGCGAGCATTGACCCCGACTGTTCATCAGCTTGGCGAAGATATCTTTCGTGCATCTCGGGGCTGGTCTGTAGCCAAGAACCATTCCCGTCTGGAATCGAATAAACGGGATACTTCACCTTTCCGTCGTCTTCCATCGTCTCGAAAAATCCCGGCACCACGTCCACTGCAAATGCGCCACCCGCAAACCGTATAACGAGAGCTTGTTGATCGCGTCGCATCACAGTTTGTTGGAATAGCCCAGAGAGCCAAAACCTGACCCTGGTTAAGAGGGTCCGAGAATCGACGTACTTCCCGCCCCATCGGACATCGTCTCGCGCAAGGATGGCCAGGAAGTCAACGTCACTGGCTTTTCTGATGGCAGTGTTCTTACTATAGCTACCGATCAGATCGAATTTGCGTAGCTGAAATCCCTTTTCCAATCGAGACTTGATGGTCGCAGTGTGCGAATTGACTTGCCGAAGCTCGGTATCGAGAGGTTGAACTCGTTGAAGCAAAGTCAGCATCGAAGTGGATACGCTCATAATCATCTCATAGTCAGGGTCGCTGAGCGATGCCTAATCAGATCATCGCGCTGTCTTGCGAGGTGAAGATTGATTTCGTTGTACCGTTCGGGCAAGCTGTGTCAGTCTTGCGTTGACTGAATCGAGCCGGTCTGACGCAAATCGAGTTTTTCTTTGCAGGGTATCCATACGATCAACGAGACAATCATATTTTGAAAACTGGCTGCCCAATGCCTGCACTGAATACCCCAGTTGAAGAACGGCAACAGTTTGCTCTTTGAGGATTCTTGCTGTATTTGGTTGCTCGGGCCTATTACCCGCGGCGAGAACGGCTCCAGAGATTAGGACAAATAGGAAAAGAGATGACGCCAGGACCATTCTGGCTGCCCTCAACATATCGGCAGTGTTATCAGCTTTTGACTCGTTGAAAATGGATGCAGACAGGTAGTTATTATGAATCTTGAGCTTTCCGATTGGCTTGTTTGTGTCATCAAATCTGAAGATATCATTGATGAAGACTTGCTTTATCGTCTTGACCCTGAGGCAGCGAAACGAAATGATCAATGCAAGAAGCAAGAGAACCGAAGGCACCAACAAGAAGTATGTTCCAGAGAAGGCTCCAAGTTGGGAAAAGGAAAAAATGTAAACAGCCGAGAGCGCCGTCACATAAGACAATAGTCCAAAAGCCTTCTTCTCAAGGCTATCGATCCTGGCCAAAGACGCATCATAGATCCTCTCACATGCTCTCAGAGTAGCCTCATCGTATTTGAGTCTTTCCGGAAGGGGCAGGCGAGGCTCATTTGCCTCTTGGTGAGGTCGCAGAGCGTGGGGCACTAAGACCCAAAAATCCTTCAGCAGCTTCTTAACAAACCGCCAGGAAACGATTCTGCCTTCAATCGGCGGTACTAGATAATCATCCTGCCAAGTCATGAAGACCTCCTCACCGCATGAGATGTCTCAGAATTCTATCAGAAATAGGGAGTCCTAATTCGAGCTCTAACCATAACCACTCGCCTACGGGATTCACTTCAAGAAATACATATTCTTCATCGGGCGTCAGGATGAGATCGATAGCAGAGTATATCAACCCCATTCTTCTGTTTAGCAACAGCAAGCATTCAGACAATGCCTGCGGCAGAGTGTGAGATTCATAAACTTTCTTGCCCTCCGGTCTCCGCCAATCTACCGCGGAGGTGTCTTCTTTGATTATCGACGCAGAGAAAACCTCCTCCCCCACAAGGGTGACTCTGATGTCTGCCTTGTTGGGGACCATCTCTTGCATCAACATCGGGGCTTCCATTAAGGGTAGCGTCTTGTCAAGATCCGCAGGCTTGATTTCATTGGTGTAAATCGAGTACGATGTGGATGAGCCCTGCAGGAATCCATGCGAGACGGGTTTTGCAATCACTTTGCCGGTGGAGTCAATGAAATCTCGGGCAAGCTTCGAGTCATTTGTGGCAAGTGTCTTTGGTATCCGCAGGCCGATTGATTTTGCCAACGAGAGTTGTCTGATCTTCCGCTCGCCTAGAATGGTTTCGGCAATCGGATTCATCCATCGAGCGTCGAGAGACATTAGCAGCCCCTCTAGAAACTCTCGCCTTTCCCTGAACAGGAATGAATCATCTTCAGTTGGTTCACCTGCTGGAAATTGCGAAGGTGCCCTACGGAAATAGATCGATCTTACTTGCCTCAAGTCGATGACGGTTTCGTCATTCGCTATGATGGTCTTTTCCAAAGGAATGTAAGTAAACCTGTTCTGGACGATGTCTTCCGAATTGATTCTGAAGTAGTCGCAATTCCTGTCCTTGCAGAGAGCCGCGACGTAGTCGGTTGTGAAGTCCTCTAGATTCGAGACAAGAAGAATGGATGGTGTTCTCTCAATCATGTCGAACGCTCAGATCGGTCAACACCTTCTCTTGTTTCAGTCACGAGTGTTTGACCATACAGAGGAATGGCAGACTCTGATTGGTCACTGCTCTCCCGGGTTTTTGTAGCGATCGTCTGCCCGAAGACGGACTCCGATTGATCGCTGCTCTCGCGCGTCCGAGTGACTATTGTTTGTCCGAAAAGAGACTCTGACTGGTCAGCACCCTCGCGAGTGGCCGTTTTTGTGGTCTGGCCAAAAAGCTTGTCGTCAAAGTGATTGATGAGCTTTCGCACATAAGGCTCCCCGTCTTCAGCGATCCAATAGCCAAGCTCGAAATCATAGTTAGGATGGGATGAATTATCCACCGGGGGAGTGAACACCGGCTCCTTAAACTTCAGAAGGGGGTGGCTATTGGTCATGCTCCAGCTCCTTTCTCTTCATTTTGTTTCTTGAAGGTTTGTTCTTTCTCAGCGGCCGTGCTTTTGGTTGATATCCAAGATGGTGTCGATTTATCGTCTGCCCTACAACTGGGGTTCAACGGTCCTCGGGTGTGGTTAGGGCGCGCGCAATGAACCAAATCCCGTCTCCTTGAGCTGAACACCCAGTAGCGAAGCTATGAGCCTCTCGCAGAGAGCACGTGCCTTTCTCGTTTCCCCGAAGATGATATCATAATCGTCGGGATAGACGCCGTGGTGAAGCATATCGTTTCGGACCTTGTTTATTGGGAACTCCGCCTTCTCGTCCAGGGTGGTTTCGGAGATCCCGGGATAGAGGTCTGTCCAATCCACTTTTGCCTTACAGCAGGCGTCGAGGAGTCTATGACTGAACGATTTTCCAGATCCGTCAAACTCCTTAATCAGAACATCCAGGCAAGAGTGCCAATAAACGAGCCTGGTGTCGGTCTCCCGAGTCGTGGAAGCAATGAGAAACCTCTCAATGACCTTGTCGATCCGCCCTCTCTTTTCGTCGGACATGGCAGCGTAGGATAGGGTCAGATCGATGTGGAGTTGTTGGAGATTCTTGCGGTTTGTTAAGATCGGGGAACGATCTTTCGAGTTCTTCCTTCCGGGGACTCTTCTATAATGTTTGACCTCTTTTAGAGTCGTTCCTCCCGAGGAGCTGGTGTATGAGCAATAGGACCAGTTGAAGAAGTCGCCTTCAAGAACTGCCAAGGTTGAAAGGTATTTCTCGACCAACTGATTCATTTTTTCGCTTGTGTCGGAGAGAGAGAGGGAGGATCCCGAAACCTCGCATTCCAGAGTCAATTGATCGATGGCGAGAATCGTCTCGATGCCATCGATGACGCACTCCTGGAAAAGGGTAATGGGGGAAAAGGAGACAGATCCGATCTCACAAGGGACGAAATTTCGTTCATCGAGCCACTCGGGTGAGGTCTCATGGGACCCCATCTCCTTCTTCCAACCTTCCCAGCCGTAGAGGAGACCCCTTCGGAAATGTTTGGTCGGTCCGCGTTTCCTGCTGTAAACTTGCGAACCTGGAATGTAGTACGAAAGCTGCACCTTATCACAAGCTCCTTCCTCATACTTGCGTCGAAATGTGCAATCATCCACTTTGAATCTGAGAATTTCGTCACTGTAGGCTTGGGAGGAGACTGCTGGGAATCGACCCTCAATCAGAATAGATTCTTGTTCGTCCTCTGACGAGAACTTGAGGCTGTCGGATGTTCCCACGAGATTGAGCATCAGGGCGAAGGAACCTGAAGACGAGCTAATTGTAGCCGTCATGGAAGAGGTATCGAGCTTATTTGTAATCAACTCGCATCTTCCGGTGCCTAAATCGGTTCCGCCGCTCTCAAGTCTCCCGTACAAGATGTATCGTTTCTCGAACTGCTTCATTTGCATTTACCGTGTCGGCGCAACATCTCATCATTCGTTGATATTGAGAAGCTTATAGGCTTTGATGTTTGTGAATGCGCGGTTCAGCTGTCCAATCCTCTGAGCAGCCTTAACGCCTCATCAACCTCGCGCCCTTTCCGTTCAATGATATCGAGAAGCTGCGAAGGTGTTCGAGTATCAACCACACTCTTCCTGTTTGGATTCACGGCTTTTAGGTCGAATGCGGCGTCCTCAATTTCCTTGGCTTTCGCGGCGGCCTCACGCGCTGCCTTTTGAATGTGCTTAAGGTTCTCTTCAGTCTCCGCGATTCGAGCATCATCTTTTGGATCTGCCTGCTTGAGTTCCTTGAGGTTGAGTTTTAAGGCATCTGCATCTCGGAGCTTTGAGTTCGCTTCTTCTTTGTAGGGTCGGGCCTCTTCAGTGGCCTTCCTGCGGCGTTCTTCGATGTCGATAATCCAGCTCTTTTCGCTGTCGATGCGATCCGGCAATAGGCGGAAGAATTCATCGAAGTGCTTCAATGTGAGCGGCAGCTTCTTTCTTACCTTCACATCGCTCATGTCGTAGTACCAAATCTTGCGGGTCGGGCCACCTTTGGTGAAAAAGATTAAATTAGTCTTTACTCCGGCACCCGCGGCAGTGAAGACACCGGCCGGTAAGCTGAGGATGCACGAGACGCTACAATCATCAAGAAGCTTACGCTTGGTTTTCGTGAAGGCATCCTCGTTCGTGCGGAAGAGTAACCCCTCGTCGAGCACAATGCCGCACTTGCCGCCTTCGCGCAGGTTGCGGATGACATGTTGTAAGAAAAGCACTTGCGTTGCACTCGTCTGGTAATCGAAGTTGGTCTGTGCCTCTTTGCCTTCCTTGCCGCCAAACGGGGGATTGGTGAGAATGGCATCGAACTGCGCCGGCGCTCCCTCAAAGAGTCCGCCGTAGGTCTCCATCCCCGTGAGCGTATTTCCGTGCCAGATATTCGGTTTGTCAATTCCGTGAAGAATGAGGTTGGCGAGCGCAATCGGATAGATGAGATTCTCCTTCTCGCGACCCCAGAAAGTGTGCTCCTTCAATGTTTGGAGCTGGTCTGCCGATGCGGTTGCACCGACCTTCACTTTAATATATTCGTAGCTTTGCGCCAAGAAACCGCCTGTGCCGCAGCCTGGATCGTAGATGGTATCGCCGATGCCCGGGTCGATAACTCGCACCATCGCACGAATGACTTCGCGTGGTGTAAAGAACTGACCGCCGTCGTTGCCTTTCTCGCCCATCTTAAGAAGAAGTCCCTCGTACACCTGGGAGAGGGTGAAGACGTGAGTTGGATCCACAGTCTCAGCACTAATGTCCTGAACCTTGTCCAGCACGTCGAGGAAGTTGCGCTCGGTGTCAATGCGTACCCGCTCAACCCCCGTCATCACCTCGCTGATTACTTTCTGACGAGGAGCTGCTTGGGGACGGTTCTTTAG
>QYQB01000112.1 GCA_007280275.1 bacterium
CGGCCGTCGATAATGTATCCGTTCATGCTTACAAGGTCGGCCGGGGCCGCCGGATTCCTGATGAAAATGTTCTTTGACGGAAACGTACGGTTGCTCACCAGATGAAAGTGGTAACCTGTGAGTGACCCGGCTCCGGCAAGAATGACCGCATTGCGGATATTTTGCTCCTTGACCATTTTTTCCATACCGGCAAGCAGGTCGGCCTGATACTTGAAACGAAGCACTACGACTCGCTCGAACTGGCCGTTGAGCGCATAAACATCTGGGATGGAATCGCTGTTGGCTTTCGCGTCGTCTGCGGGCGTGGTCGGTTTCGTCACTTCTGTCCTAGTCTCCTGTGCAACGAGCAAACTGGTCATCGCCAAGAGTGTCACCGCTAAGAGGAGGACTCGCATAGTGTTCTCCTTTGATGATTTCTATAACGAACAGCGAATCATGATTTCATGAGCTTTGCCGGTATGAGGCATTACGCTCGAAGTCTTGTGTTGCACGTTGTTCCAGTGATCGTACCTTTGATGTTGGCTCGTGTCTCCGAACAAACGCAAACCAGCGATCCTTTTTAGGGCGACCGGGGAATGCCGAATTGAGCCGTTTTCACTTGGGTGTTTTACGTGGAATACGCTGATCGCTCATCGCTGCATGGTATGCGAACGCAGCCATGATGACAGCGTTCTTCTTCAGATCATCCGGCACCAGCGTGTCGAAAACATCCATGTTCGAATGACCACCGAGGCCAACCCGGTCCTGAAGAAACTGGAACGCGGGCAATCCGTTGTTGTCAAACGGGATGTGATCCGTGCTGCCCACGCTTTGGATGGTGAGCGTTGTCATGCCAAGGTCGCGAAATGGTTCCATCCACGCGCTAAAAACCCGCCGGACGAACTCATTCCCCTGCAGATTGATGCCGCGATACGCTCCCGCTCCATAATCCTGATTGAAATAGACGCTGAACTTCTCATACTCCGGCTTGGTTCCTGTTTTGGGGTCGCCAAAGTGCGCAAGGACGTATTCGCGCGATCCATGAAGCCCTTGTTCTTCACCGCTCCATAAGGCTATCCGGATTGTGCGCCGCGGGTGAACACCGATTGCCTTGAGTATTCGTGCAGCTTCGAGAGCAACAGCACAACCTGAAGCATTGTCGCTGGCACCCGGGCTTTCATGCCAGCTATCGAGGTGAGCGCCAATCATAACGATTTCGTTCTTCAAATCGGTCCCCGGAATTTCGCCTATCACATTGCACGCTTTCTCGACCGACTCACCAATGCGGGTTTTTACCTCCACCTCGATCTTTACCGGGATGTCGCGCTTCAGAATGCGATACATTCGGTTATAGTATTCCGGCGTCACGGCGACAATGGGAAGTGAGTTCAGGTCTTTCTCGCGGGACCATTTATCATTGTTCGAGCCCGGCCGGCTGAAACCCCGTACCAGTCCGAAGGTGCCGCCGTCATGTTGGAGGATGACGGCAACACCTTCCGATTTGAGAAATTCAATCCGCTCTTCGGGTTTCAGCAGTTCAAGATTCGGTATGGGGGGCGTGAAGACACGCGGCGGTTGTACGGCCATGCCCTCAAGCGATTTCAATTCTTCATCGGTGAGCCGGGAAAAACCTTTTGGGAGATTGGCCAGGTCTATCGTGTTTATTGGGGAAATCAGCACCGCGGCATTTTTCAACTTCCCGCGGTACTTCTCGCAATCGGCTTTTACTTGAATGTCGACGATCACCGCCGGGCAGACGAGTTTCCCTGCCGTCCCGGGTGTGTATGCGAGCGGAAATCCCACCATGGGAACATACGAAGGCTCGATCATGTGCAGCGAGAAGTACTCGTTGTCCCACGCCGCACCATAATCCATGAATGGTTCTATGATGACGTTTGTCAGACCTATCGTTTCCATCTTCACTTTTGCCCAACCTTGGGCCTTTTTCATATGTTCGGAGAGGGAGAGTCTCGATCCAAGCACATCCGTGATATATCCAACAATATCCGTTACCTGCGAACGTTGAAATCCTTCCTCGCGGATCTTTGCCACGGCATCCCAATCGACCCTTGGCTGGTCTTTTTGCGCAAACAGGGTGAGGGGTAAGACAAACATAAAAATGGCAATCGTTGTGCGAACGTTTCTCATGGACGGATCCTTTGTATTTCGTTTGCGGTCAAGTGTATCTGTGCAAGCTGGCGCATTGTGTTCATTTAGTAGGCGCACTCTTTTGCAGCGGCTGCGAAGACCTTTAGATTTTCAACAGGAGTATCGAAAAAGTGGTCCGAGGCAGAACAGACATACCCCCCGTCGACACCGACTTTCTCAAAGAGCTCAAACACCTTGTTCCGTATATCCTCCGGCGAACCAGTTGTTAGCGTGTTGTGTTGATCAACCCCACCAATGAGTGCAATGCGTGCACCCACCTTCCGCTTCAGCTCCCAGGGCTCCTGGTTTCCTCCAACGCTTGGCGGAGCGACCGTTTCCGAGGCGTCTGCACCGTTCTGTACGATGTATTCTTCTATGCCATGCGTACCGCCGCATGTGTGGTACGTTACCAGAAAATTTAGGCCGTGAAGCGCTTCGTGCATTGCTGTATCATACGGCAGGCAAAACTCCTTATGCAGCTCCGGCGAAATGACTGTTGACGATGCCGAGCCACCGCCGGTTTCAATGAGATCGAATGCCGCCCCTTTCATCGATTCGATGAACTGCAATTTCTTTTCTAACAGAACATGAAGCAGCTCGTGTACCCATGTCGGTCTTTCCATGGCTGAAACGATGAGCTCGCTGATATCCATCAGGCATGCTGCGTGCTGCCAGCATCCGGCTTGATCGCCCCAGACAAATCCGCGCAAGATTCCGTGATCCCGCAGTTCATCATACTTTTTCCTGATCGGTTCGAGTTTCAACTTCGGAACCGGCATGTACTTCCCGATGAGTTGAATATCACTGTCGTGTTTAATGAGGTACTCCGTTATCCAGGTCGTTTTTCGATCGCCCCTGGTCTTATATGTCAGGATTCCTTCTGGCGTCTCAATGGTGTGATGGATAATGCGATCATCCGGACTCTTGCTGATAACGCTTGGAATGTCCTTCCAGGTCAACGTGTTCAGCTTTGTAAAATCTGCATCAACCAACCAGAATTGTGCCATTTCCTCGAAGTATTGAATCTGTGCGTCAAGACCAACCCGCTGAAACGCCTCGAGATCGCTGATGCCATCCATATATTCTTCCAGGTGATATCCCTGCCATTGGTGAATCGTTGCCGGTAAACGGTCTGGCTTTTCCCGATGGATTGCGGTCATCAGGCGATCTTTCGATGTCATGTGAATCTCCTCCGGGGTAAAGGTGACTAGTACTGCTTCCACCAAATGAGGTTGTATTTTTTATCGCGGAGACGTCCCGCCAAGGGCGGGCGGGATAAACTCCGTCCGCAGAGAATCGCAGAGGAATATTGTCAACAACTCTGCGTTGCTCCGCGCCCTCTGTTCACCCCGACGTTCTTTGTCGGGGCGGCTCTGCGTTGAGAACCATTACCATCAAAAACACAATATCTCTTTTTGGAGGCGGCACTAGCTACTTTCGCTATCGCAACTTCAGTGGTTCATTGCGGCGGCACGCCAAAGATCAACGAGTTTCAATTGTTTGCTTCGCCACCCGCGCCATTTGCAGCAGACCCCAGTACGGCGCTGCGTATCCTTTCTTCCGCGTAAATTCTTCCGCCAAGCGAGCAAGTTCCCGTTTTATCGCTTCATGCTTGTTCGAGTAATATTTGTTCTTGAGTGCCGCCGTGGCAGACATTCCCTCTGGCACTGGTCCGGGGCTTCCAACAAGATTTAAGAGCACGCTGTACGCTTTCATGGTTCTCGCAACCGGCAGCATGTACCACGCGTAGGTCAGGCGGTCACCGGCTTCCGCTCCTTCCAGCATTGCTTCGGTCACAGCGTTGTCGTAATGGTCTTTCCGAAGCTGTTCCGGATCGCGCCATTCTGCCACCACGCGAAGCTGGGGATCGTATTCAAGGTCTGAGGGCTCCTGGGTCTCAAAATGCTCAACGCCAAAACACGCTAACCATATTCGCAGGCCGGGGGATGAAACATGAGAGAGCCCCATCCAGAGCTGAACGCCGAGGTTCTTGTATGCAAAGGAGGCTACCTCAGAGCAAAACCACTTGTCGGAGTTTTGGAAATCCATGCTGAAATCGTACGGAATGTGTTTCTCGCGTGCCTTCTTGAGGGTAAGCTCGGCCGCTTTGTGCGGCAGCATTGAATCCGCTTGAAGTTGCGCCAGGTCGTTCCGGAGGCGCAATACCATTACGCGTAGTTTAGTATCGTTGAGGTACTCCTCCGGGGTTGAGATCGCAACACCCCTCTCGATGTGAGACTCGATGATGCTCACCACGTGTGTCGCGGGGTCAACATGCACAAGTGCAACGTGCGAGAAGTTGCCGGGAAAATCATTTCCCCTTGCTATCAGCGCAGATGTCGGCGCGCCTCCGCGGGAAACCAGGATATCACCGCTGTGGATCTTCGCTCCAAGTATGCTTGCATACGGTGTCTGCGATGGTTCATCTGTGCCCAACGCAAGTGGATCGCTTGAAGAACTCGCCGGAACATGTAGCAACACCTCTTCCATCGCACCGCGGCTACCGTAGAGAAGTCGGTAGAGTGTTTCCCGCACTTCCTCTTTGCTCACATCCCAGTGTTCCGACTGGCGCTTGACTGCTTTTCGACTTTTTTCCACAATTTCTTTGAATGTCGATACCCTCTCGTGGCATGGAGCCGTCAGGGAGCCGATGCCAAATATCAGATTTTCAAGTTGTCTGAAGATTGGATTTCCCGGCTCAAGACGGTTATCCCTGATGTACGCAATCGCCTTTCTCGCCAGCATCATAAGGCTGTCTGCTGAACAACGCGTTTCTTCACACCCCGAATCTTTTGACGCTACATATTGCTTTTCGAGTTCTGTCCAGAACTCATTCTGGTTCCAGGAAAAGGCTTTCTTGTGACTCTCTGTCAGATCGGTAATGGGAACGATTGGTTCGGAATCGGGAATCAACAGAACAGCGTACCCAAGCACAACAATCGCAAACAATATGCGTACTGCCTTCTTCATGGCTTGGCGGCCACCGCGAGATAATTTCCATACCCAACCACGATTGTGGAGAATACAAGCGTCAGGAGTCCGATTGCGAGTTTCGTTTTCGTTGATCTGCTGCTTCCCCGCCACTCATGCAGCGCAATCCCCCAGAGCGAGCTGAAGATGATGATGCTGGCCATGTGGATTGTCCAACTCGAGAATTTGTACTCACCCATCTGCGTCTCACCCATGGTGTAGAAGAAGAACTGCATGTACCAGACGACACCGGCAAGCGCACTGAAAGAATAGTTTCTCAGCATCGGCACGCGATCCACCCCGGGCTCAATAGTTGTTCCGTTTGTGTTCTTCTGCTGCTTCTGGGGTGCAGTTAGACTGAAGTACTGAGAACCGGTGTGGTTTTTTACATTCAGTGCGACGCACCAGATGAAG
>QYQB01000012.1 GCA_007280275.1 bacterium
AACTCTGCAAACACGGTCCCAGTAAGAAGTCCGTCTTCTCTCAGTTGAATCCGGGTAAGAAAACGGACTTCTACCTCGAACTCTGCAAACACGGTCCCAGTAAGAAGTCCGTCTTCTCTCAGTTGAATCCGGGTAAGAAAACGGACTTCTACCTCGAACTCTGCAAACACGCTCCCAAGTAAGAAGTCCGTCTTCTCACCGAGTTTAAGCTAAGTAAGAAGACGGACTTCTAACCGTCTTTTTATGCCAACACATTTATAAGCAGAAAGCGCTGCTTCTTCCTACCTTCTAGCAGCGATGAAATTCCTTCCCGACAACTACTACCACATTTACAACCGTGGAAACAACGGTCATCGGATATTCCTGGAACCGGAGAACTATGCTTTCTTCATTCGACGTCTTCGCAAGTATTGTGACCATCCTCCTGCTCGCCTCGTTGCCTATACCCTCATGCCGAATCACTATCACGCGCTCGTGTTTCTTGAAGGCGCCTCAGATTTCTCGAATGTCTTGAGAGCGTTTACGACGTCATATGTCAAGGCCTTCAATAATTGGCATGGGCGCTTCGGATATCTCTACCAGGGCAACACGAAGGCCAAGCTGATCAAAAACAACGAGCATCTGATTCATGTCTGCCGCTACATCCATCTCAACCCTGTCACTGCTGGTCTGGTGGACCGTCCTGAGCAGTGGAAATACTCAGATTATCGTGAGTGGATCTCAGACTCGACGCCCAGCAAAAAGGGTTGTGTGAAGGTAAGATCGGAGTATTTCGATACCGGAGCGCAGTATCAGGCGTTTGTGATGGATTACGTGGCTGAGAAGAGGATGAGAGCTAAAATTGAGAAGAGGATCTTTGGCGAGCCGAAGTAGAAGCACCATGTAGAAGTCCGTCTCCCAAGTAAGAAGTCCGTCTTCTCACCGAGTTTAAGCTCAGTAAGAAGACGGACTTCTACATGTGACGGACTTCTACCCACGCCGCTATATCCTGTCAACCATAACCTTGTCGATTGCCTCTTGCAGCTGCATTGACGAGACGGGTTTTGTCAGCACGGCGGCGGCGCCGCTGAGGCGCATAGCTTCGTTACTTGCAGTCGAATCCTTTCCTGTTATGACAAACACCGGGATGTCTTTTGTTGTTGCTTCCTGCCTCAGGAGGTTCAGGAACTCAAACCCGTTCATTTCCGGCATCGAGTAATCCGAGAGGATGATCCGCGGGTGGTGCCGCTTTGCGAGTTCGAAGGCTTCCTTGCCGTCAGACGCCTGAATGATTCGTGAGTCGGGGAACAATCGTTTGAGATACCGTGAATGCAGGGCGCGCACGCCTTCGTCATCGTCAACGACCAGCACGCTTTGTTCTATTGTTTCGATCAGTTTTGGAAAGTGAATGAAGAAGGTTGTGCCTTTGCCAACTTCGCTTTCGACCATGATCGAGCCCGAATGCTTCTTGAGGATTTCATGGACAACCGACAGGCCGAGCCCTGTCCCCTCTTCGCCCGCTAATCCCTTCCGTGTGTATTTCTCTTCGATCTTGAACAGCTTCTTGAAATCGCCCTTGGGGATGCCCGCTCCGGTATCCTTCACCGCCAGTACCCACTGATCATCCTTCGATTCAGTGAGATCGACGGAAATCAGGCCCTGCGCCGGTGTGAACTTGAGTGCATTGCTGATCAAGTTGTTGAAAACCTGCATGATCATCGTTACGTCGCCTCGAGTCATTATCTGCTTGGGAAGAGTCGATTGCAGGGTGATTTCCTTTTTCTTCGCAATTCCGAGGTGGGATGAAACACTGGTTGCCACGGCAAGTGAAAGGTCTACATCCTGGATGTCGAATTTGATCCGACCGGTTTCGAGACGTGACCAGTCGAGCAGCTTATTCAGAAGCGCCATCTGCTGCCTTGCGGAGTTCTGCATGTGACCGACGAACTGCTTTCGTTCAGCCTCCGTAACAACTTCATTTTCGTCGAGAAGAATTTCGCAAAAGCCGAGGATGCTCGTGAAGGGAGACCGCAAATCGTGCGAGAGAATTGAAAATAATCGATCCTTCTGAGCGTTCAACTCTGCAAGAGTCTCCTGCGATGTCTTCAGGGCAGCAACATACTCCTGTACGCGGGACTCGAGGGCTCTGCGCTCGGTGATATCTTCGATAATTCCCTCAAAGGCCGTGACATTTCCAGCCGCGTCCTTCACAGCACGCGAATGCTCCAACGCATTGACAATCGTACCATCCTTCCGCCTAAGGACGAGCTCGACGTTCGAGCAAGACCCTTGCTCGGCGAGTTTCATAGAAAGAGCGTGCCGCTCGTCAGGGTTAGCATACACGTCAGCGAGGTTCATGGAGGCAAGTTCCTCGAATGAGTCGTACCCCAGCATCGTAAGAAGTGCGGTGTTTGCCGAGAGGAGCCTGCCGTCAACGGAACTCTGGAATATTCCTTGCACAGCGTTGTTGAAAAGGTCGTGATACTTGCGCTCACTTTCCTTCAGTGCCTCCTCTACCTGTTTGCGATCGGTAATGTCCCGGCTGATACCAACAAGACCGATAACATTACCTTGTTTGTCTTGCATTGGTACCTTGGTGACCAACAGACAGACTGGTTTTCCCGATTGATCAACTCTGTGTTCTTCCTTCTCGAAAATTCGTTGTCCTGAGTGAATCACCTCCTGATCATCCTGGAACATCGCCTCCGCCAAAGTGCGCGTTCGAAAATCAAAATCTGTCTTGCCGACTACCGCTGATTGTGATTGTGTGCCAAGGGCGTGGAGATGAGCGTCGTTGTTGATGATAAACCTGCTTTCGGTATCCTTTGCAAAGATGCGGTCAGGCAGATTGTTGATGACTGTTCGCAGAAGGCCACGCTCTCTTTCAAGCGTTTGCTCAATGTGCTTGCGCTCTGTAATGTCATGAAAGAGGCTGAGGACATACGTCTCGCCGTCGCCTCCCTCGATGAAAGAATTCGAGGTTTCAACATACGCCTCTTTTCCGTTTGCCATCTGGATCTGACGGCTCATCAACGGCTCCACACTTCTCTCACTGAATCGTCTGCAATATGTCTCGACGAAGCGCGGGTGATCGATGGATTGGTCGTACACGACCGTGAAAAGCTTCCCGAGGAGTGCCCCGCGTTGCATACACGCGAATCGACAGTAAGCATCGTTCACCGCGACGATCAATCCGTCGGAATCTGTGATTCTCATAGCATCGGAGGAATTCTTCCACACCGACTCCAGGAGATCGCTGAAGTCTGGTCCCGTGTGCAAATCCGGAAGGACCTGCGTCGCTCCCTGGGTGGCGCGCAATGAATAGGGCTGACGGAATGCGTAAACGTTGGAAGCAGGGATTGGAGAACTCATGATGGTATTCCTCTCTTTGGTCATGCCAAGAGAGGGCAAACAGGGTACCACCAGAAACCCACGATATTCCTTCGGAAAAAGAGGGTTTTCCATCAAGGCGGCGTGTAGAATTTACAAAAACTCACTCCAATGCTGCGTGCCGGCGCCCCCGCGCCCGTGCGCTCCCTCTTTAAAGAGCTGCGAGCTTTGCAACCCTCGTCGCGCGAGCAACTGCGCGCAGTGATCTGACCGTAGTTGCTCAGCGTGATTGCCACAAAGTCCCTAAGACACTACGGAAAGCACTTCCATTACTTAAGATGTAGTGTGTGTAGGTTCAAACCTGACATACTTTGTAGTTTCATCACATCTTGCATGACGATATTTCTATCTAGTGCTTTTGTGTCTTTTGCGCCGGAGGCGCATGAGCCTTCGGCTCAGTGCCTTTGTGGCTGAGTAGTTACATCTGACCTCGAGATCCTCTGATTGTGCAATTGTAAATATTGCATCGAGTTGAGGTCCTCATCCCTTCCCGGTCTGCCATGATCATCATCGGCTTACCCATTGATTTGCGGTCACTTCCAGCGATGAAGCCTCAGTCCAATCAGAAGGAGAAAAGTGTGGCACCAACGATGCACAGTTTCAGCTCACACAACGACTGAATAGCGCAGGAATCCAATGCTCTCAATTCTAATCCAAAGACGTCGAATCGTGACTGGTCTCATGCTGGCAACCGTGCTCCAACTTCATAGCACCATGGCAGAGAATCGGATGCAACTCAAGAAGAGTTCAGACAACTCGATCACGATCGAAATGACAAACGCCGACCCGATAGCCGGGTTTCAATTCTCTGTTCAAGGACGCGGCGGTATTGTGTGGGGAACGTACGAAGGAAGCGAACGGGCTGGCGCTGCAGGCCTGGCTGTCTATCAATACCTTAAGAATGACTCAACGCTCAACGTTGTGATCCTCGCACCGTTTCGTTCGGCTCTCCCGTCCGGCCAGGGCGCGATTGGCACGATTGGCTTCACGCTTCGTTCTGGAGCTGCTGCGGACACAATCAGCGCATTCTTGACCGGATTGGTGATCTGCGACGCAAACGCGAATTATCTTGACGTCTCTGCTGAGAGATTGGTCTGGAACCGGCGCGAGGATCAGGAATCAAGACCCGCGACCTTCACGCTCGAACAGAATTATCCGAACCCCTTCAATCCATCGACGACGATTTCCTACAAACTAGACAAACCAGCAAACGTTCGACTTGTGGTGTACGATGTCGCAGGACGTCTGATCAACACGCTTCTAAGCCAGGTTCAAAACGAAGGTCGGTATTCCGTACAGTGGAATGCCAGCGACAACCGCGGCACAAAGCTCGCCTCTGGCATGTACTTCGCCCGATTACAGGTCGATGGCCAGGTCGCGATCAAAAAGATGATTCTTACGAAATAGAAAGCACAACCTGTATGTCAGCCCACTGCAAACAAGTCCTGACCCTTTCTCCTCAACCTCCCGCGCCATTGGCATTTGAAAGCCTTTGCATGGAACTAAGCCATGCGGGACGGTTGTATCTTGAAAAAATCGCATCCTTAACCGATCAGATTGCACCGACGCCTGGTCGGCTCGTCTACCTGCACACAACGAAGCTGGCGATGCGATTGAGCGGACTGCAGCCTGTGATCTTCTCTGCCATTGACGCCAACACTCAGATGCAAGTAGCACAAGCGAATTTTGCGCTGACGTCTGCCGCAGCATTGTCCTTTGTCGACTTTGTATCACACATCTTTCCGTTTCCGATATCCGAGATAAGAACACAAAGAGAAACTCCATTTCACAACCCCAACGATCATCGGCCACACCGTGACTTCCCAACACTGGTTGCGGAAGGGGGCCACGTGCACTCGTTCGTTGAGAATCAATCCAGCGATGCCCTCTTCTCGATCACTTCGAAAATGGTCTTTGGGGGTTTGTCTGTTGGGCTGGCGTTTCCTGCCTCGGCGGACGAGTTACAGAGGGATCTCAACCGGTTTCTTTTCTTTCACAACAACTTTCGGCTTGTCCCGTGGCTGGAAGGAAAGACTCCAATACAGAAGCTCAGGACGTTCGCCCGCTTTGAAGGCATGCATTCATTCAGTCCACGGGATGAATTTGAAGGGAGGCAGGTCCCAGCATCCATGAGATTCTCGGAATCCATCGATCTCGCCAGGCCTGCCGCAAAATGACTTTCACACAGACCACATCGAACCAGTTATCAATGGAGAAGAACATGAAACCGATTCTTGTCATCGACGATGAAGAGATGTACCGCAGCACGATCAGCAGTGTATTGCGCCAGTCCGGATATTCAGTGTTGGAGGCCAATGATGGCGAAAAGGGGCTCGAAATCGTGCAAAACCAACCGGTCGAACTCATCATATCCGATGTTATGATGGA
Organism: bacterium; assembly: GCA_007280275.1. GTDB lineage: Bacteria > Bacteroidota > Ignavibacteria > UBA10030 > UBA10030 > UBA9647. The sequence goes on from QYQB01000012.1 coordinate 5,758, forward strand.
CAATCTCGACGGATTCGGATTCATTGAAAGAGTCCGTATGGATCCAGCGAACTCCACGATCCCCTTTATTTTTGTGACGGGACTCTCCGATAAAGGGACCATGCGGAAAGGAATGGCGCTGGGAGCGGATGACTTTCTCGTGAAGCCCTTCACGGGTGCCGAACTCCTAACGGCTGTGGAGTCGCGCCTGGCGAAGCACAAGGAGACTACCGACGAAGCGGAAAGAAAGCTCTCGCAACTCCGATCGAGCATCAGCCTTGCAATGCCTCACGAAATTCGCACTCCGCTTGCAAGCATCATCGGTTTTGCTGAAATCTTTCGTGATGACGGAGACAAACTCTCGGGAGCCGAAGTCGTCCAATGCGGAAAGTTGCTGCACAAGGCTGGAAAACGGCTACAGCGAATGGTGGAGAATTTCGTGTGTTTCTCTCAGATCGAGGTGATCTCAACCGACGCGGAGAAGTTGGCGTTCCTGAAAAAGTCGCAACCATCCCAAAGTACTATGCGCATTCGGAGCGTTGGTCGAAACGTATCCGAACTCTACGGGCGATCAGCTGATCTTGATCTCAAGCTGTCGGAGAGTCAAGTCGCTGTCTCGGAGGACCATTTCAACAAGATCTGCAACGAACTGCTCGACAATGCTTTCAAGTTCTCTGCAAAAGGCACCAAAGTGTCGGTGACGGGTATTGTCGATAAGCATGAGTTCGTGCTGACAATTTCAGATCGTGGCCGGGGAATGACCCTGGAGCAGATAGCAAGCCTGGGGGCATACCTTCAATTTGGCAGGGCATTCCATGAACAGCAGGGGGCCGGGCTTGGTCTCACGATCGCCAAGCGTCTTGCTGAACTGTATGGCGGTCGGGTGGAGTTTGATATTAGTTCCGGACAGGGGCTGACTGTTCGCGTATTCCTGCCGGTGTGCGTGACCACAACAATGGCAAAGGAAAACTAGCAATGCCGACTACCACGTTGAGTGCTCAAGAGCGATCCGCGGGGATTTCATTGCTATTGCATGAAGTGCACACAAGTATCAGAACGCTCCGGATGAAGTGCATCTCTTTGGGGAGAGGTTGTCACTCGGCTTTGTCCGCCACAATCGGGTCGATCAAGGAGTTTTCGGCCAAATATCCCGCGGTCCTGTCAGGATACATCATCTACAGTTATCTGTTCATCACCATCATGCGCTTTTTCCTCAGGGTGAAGTCCAGGGAACTTACGCTGTACGATATCTACGATACTTTTGATGCGCTCCCTTTTATGTGGTTGCTCTCTTCCGCTTTAGTGAAAATTATCGACATGAGGACAAAAGTGCACAACATTGAGACGGAGAGAATTCGTAATCTCCAGGAGCTGCAAATTAAGCAAACTCAACTGAATACGATGCACGAAGTCGCCAACGGGTTCCAGCACAAAATCAACAATCCTCTGGCAATTATTTGCCTCACTCTCAGCAGTGCGAAGCGGGCGGCCGCAGCCAATCCGGCGATTCTCGAGCGTATAGGCGTAGTTGAAGAGTCAGCGTGTCGAATCAAGCAGGCGGTGATTGATTTCTCCGGGGCACAGAGGTATGAAGTCGAGCACGTTGGACATGTTGTTGGCTCAATGGCTAGTCCTGCCTCTTTCGAACAGACCGCTTGAGTTGTTGGTCCAGTTTCGTCCCGGTTATCTCAGGCTCCTTTCCTCCCGAACAAAGTGATACCAATGGACTGCTTTGACGCCGTCCGGCATCGTTACTGACTCCTTGCGAGAACTAAAAAGATACGATTGTTCTGCTTTGATTAGCTTCTTGAGGCTTCGCAGTCCTGCGATCATGTGGTCGTTGGGGGATCTGCTGAGTTTGATCTCAATAGGAATGTGTTCGCTCCCTCGCAAAAGAATCAAGTCTACTTCCACCTGGTTGTTGTCGCGATAGTAAAAGAACTGCCAGGGTGATCCTTTGCCGTAATTCGCCTTCACGAGATCCATAATAACAGCGTTTTCGAAGATCGCTCCCCCCATAACACCATTGCGCAGTGCGCGCGGATTCGATTCTCGTAATATGTGCGCAACCATTCCTGTGTCAGTGAAATAGAGTTTTGGACTTTTCACCACGCGTTTGCGCAGGTTGCGATTGTACGGGCGAAGTAAGTAGACGAGTCGTGATGCTTCAAGCACCGAGATCCATTTGCGGACTGTAGTATGTGACACCCCACAGAGTGTTCCGATCTTCGAAAGGTTAAGAACTTGGCCGATATTTGCGGCAAGGATCTCGATAAGTTGTTGAAACGCGCGGAGATCGCCGACAGCGTGCATAGTACGGACGTCGCGTTCCAAATAGGTCTGGATGTATGAACCATGGAACAATACCGGAGGAACACGCTGGGCAACAGGACCGGGAAAAAAGCCTCGAATGATGTCTTCGAAAGCCCGGTCTTCATTCATTTCTTTGATGGCTGGAAGTTCGCTGTAGGAGAATTGCAGTAATTCGAAAACTGCCACACGACCTGCAAGGGATTCAGTGACGCCTTCCATCAGTGAGAATGCCTGGGAGCCAGTGAGAACATACGATCCGTGCCGAAGTCTCGATCGATCCACCTCCATTTTGATGTGTGACAAAAGATGAGGAACATATTGAATCTCATCGAATACAACGGGGGCAGGATGGTCTGCAAGAAATAGAGCAGGGTCTCGTTCTGCCTGTGTGCGTATGACTGGATCATCAAAGGTGACATATGCATGAGTTGAAAACAGTCTTTGCAGCGTGGTGGACTTTCCCGACTGGCGGGGTCCTGTAAGAAGGATGACCGGGAAGTGTTTTGCGGCCTCCAGAAGGAGGGATTCTATCGCGCGTCGAATGTACGTCATGATACATGTCCTGATTGTGTATGAAGAATATACATATTGAATCTGATACTTGCAATATGTATAAACTCGCATCCCATCACAGTATAGTTATTCACTATGAATTTCGAAAACATCGTGAATGCAGCATCATCCCGCAACTCGATGAGAGCAACTCATTATTGGAACAGCATGCGGGGCTAGTCATTAAGAAGTGAACCTGCAACCGGGTGGCAGACAGTCCTACTGGCTTCAGGTAAACATTGTAGCAGAACACTCCATCGATCCCACTGCATTTTCGCGAACCATGAAACAGCTACATGGGTTCGGCTTTTTCGTTTGACCCTCTGATCGGATTTTCCTGCGCCAGGCACTCTTCCTTCCTGGATAGCTTCATCTCCGGAAGTCTTTCGATTGAAGCGGATTTTTTCTATATTTGTCCATGGAGCACTCTGAACTTCTCCTCGTTCTCGATTTTGGTTCGCAGTACACGCAGCTCATCGCTCGACGAGTGCGCGAACTGGGCGTTTAC
>QYQB01000254.1 GCA_007280275.1 bacterium
GACCACTCGTACGAGCAGATCGTACTGGGAATGAAGAAATCGGAAAGGCAAAAGCTCCGGCCGGCGACTCAGCAGGAGGACGAGCAGAAGCGTGAACTGTCTGCTACCCGAGCACGCGCACGAACTCGGAAACCGAAGTAAGCCCCATCGCCACTTTTTCAGCCGCATCGACACGGATACTCTGGAACCCGCAGTTGGTCGCTTCCGTCCGCATCTCAATCGTCGAAGCATTCTGAAGAATGAGATCACGAAACTGCATGCTGATCGAGATGACTTCGCTGATCACTGTCCTTCCCTGGTACCCCGTCCCCCCACAGGTTTGGCAGCCCTTGCCTTCGCAGAAGAAGTGCTCGCCTCCTGGCTGCAAGCTTGGCATGATGATGGCCAGTTCTTCGTCCTTGGGTTTGGCCTCTTGTTTACATTCGGGACATATCTTGCGGATGAGCTGCTGGTAGACAACGCCTGCCATGGTTGATGCAAGCCAGAAGGGTTGAATGCCGAGGTTCGCGAGGCGGGGAATCACGCCGATCGCATCAGTGGAAAGCATGGTACTCAGCACGAGGTTCCCGGTCAGAGCTGCTTCAGCGGCCACCACCCCTGTTTCCGCGTCACGAATTTCCCCGATGAGAATGACGTTCGGATTTTGACGGAGAATGGCCCGCAGTGCGTCCGCGAAATTGAAGGAACGATCCGATGGGAGCTGCACCTGGCTGGCGTACGGAAGCCGGTATTCAACCGGGTCTTCAACCGTGATGATGCATTTCTCAGGAGTCTCGATTGCATTGACGGCAGCAAAAACGGAAGTCGTCTTGCCGCTTCCGCCCGGCCCTGTGAAGAGAATGAGTCCCTTCGGTGAGCGTAGCAGCCCCTGGATTCTCTCCAGCGCCGACCGGCTGAAGCCCAGTTCTTCCAATCGGGCAATGTTTTTGTCCTTTCGCAACAGGCGTATCTCCGCTCGTTCTCCGCTCAACACGGGGATGAGGCTGAGCCGAAAATCATACGATTCTCCCTGGTAGGTTCCTGAAAATCGTCCTTCCTGCGGTTTTTTCTTTTCGAACTGGTTGAGAGTTGCCCGGGTCTTTAAAATACTCATGACGCTTTCGGTCACGTCGGCTGGAAGGGACACCAGGCGCTTCAGAATCCCCTCATGACCCAGGCGAATTCGCAACTCACCTTCGATGGGTTCGAAGTGAATGTCGGTTGAACCGATTTTCGTCGCCCGCTGGAAGACCTCTTCGACGATCGATTCTGAGGTGGGAAGTTTCCCTGAACGATAGAGCTCGCGGATCTTTTCCTTGGACAGATTCTGTACGTCGATCTGTTCAAGGGGAACGCGCGGAAGGGTTGGCGGCCCTTGCTGGGGGTTAATTGGCGGTGGAAGAGGCACGAGAGATCCTTATGTGGGAAAGGGGTTCGTAGACAATTCAAAGTTACTTCAGAGTCTTGACATCTTCAAGGCTGATCTTGGGACGAATTCCCTTAATTGATATTTAGGCAATGTCTTCTATATTTATAGGGTTTCCATTTCGACAAACAAATAACAGAAAGGATCGACTCTGATGAAGAGGTGGCTTGTTGTGCTGGTCGTTTTGGTTGTTGGCATTCTCACGTTCGTGCCGGGATGCTCGAAAAAGAACTCCTCACGGTCCGCAGATGTCGCGCTGACGAAGGAGGTCGCGGAAAATACTGCCGCGGGTGTCGTCTGGTCATATCCAAGCAGGTGGACGAAGGCGGGCCCTCGAGCGATGAGAGTCATCACGTACACTGTCCCGGCAGCTCAGGGTGACTCCGAAGCCGGTGAGTGTGCGGTATCGTTCTTCCCATCCGGCGCAGGTGGAGACATCGAAAGCAACCTCCAGCGATGGAGCGGACAATTCGACGGCTCGCCGGCACCGATCCGCAAGGACGAAGAAGTAAGGGGATTCAAAATCGCAAAAGTTGTGATCTCGGGCAATTACCTGGCTCCTGCCGGACCGATGATGGAATCGCAGGGTAAGAAGGAGAATTTCCGCCTCTTCGGAGCCATTGTCGAAGCGCCGGAAGGAAAGTTGTTTTTCAAATTTACAGGACCCGCGAAGACAGTCGAAGGAGCTGGAGCTGAATTTGACGCGTTGATTGGATCTATCGCGAAGAAGTAGTAAGTAATAAGGATGGAAAGTGATTGCATCAAGTGCAGGAGGCGCCGCCGAGGCGCCTTTTGTATTTTGGAGGGGTCTTGTCTCAATCTTGAGTTTCTGGGCTTTCCAATTGCTGCGAATCTCCTTGGGGAAGCCATTCGGCGCTTACAACTGCGAGGTGCGGAGCTACGCAAGTATTGAAGCTCATCTATTACGATTTGTGGCTTAGCGTCTTCGTGGACGTCTTCTCCTCTTCGAAGAATTGATGGGTTGACTATCGGATTTGATTGTAATACTTTGACTGCGCTTTCGACGGAACCTTATCCATGGAGACGCACATGGTATCGCCAGCTCTCAAAGAGACCCGATGCTTCAAAATGCTTGTCGGCGGGGAATGGGTATCCCGAGCCGAGACAATCAGCGTACGAAACCCGTTCGACGATGAGCTCGTCGCTAACGTTCCGAGCGGCACAGTAGATGACGTCAAAGCTGCGATAGAGGCCGCTTCGCTCGCGCTCCAGGGTGATTTTCCTTTGCATGAGCGGTATGATGTACTCATGAAGGCGGCATCCGCGGTCGATGAGAAGAAGGAAGAGTACGCAAGGACAATCGCTCTGGAAGGAAGCAAGGCGATACGCGAAGCCCGGCGGGAACCCGGGCGGACGGCAAACCTTCTGCGGCTTGCCGCAGAGGAGGGCCGCAGACTGACAGGACAGACGCTTCCGTTCGAGAGTCGGATTGGATCGGAGAATCGGACGGGTTACTATTTTCGATTTCCGGTTGGGATCGTAGCAGCTATCACTCCATTCAACGATCCTCTCGCAATGGCCGGTCACAACATCGGACCCGCGATCGCTGCGGGCAATGCGATTGTTCTTAAGCCGAGTGCGCGCACGCCGCTTTCTGTCTTGATGCTGGCCCGGGATCTTGTCGATGCAGGGCTGCCGAAAGGCCGCCTCAGCGTGATCACCGGACACGGTGCCGCCCTTGGTGAAGCGTTGGTGAGTGACTCGAAAGTCCGCCTCGTGACATTCACGGGGGGGATCGAAACAGGACTGCAAGTGAGCCGTTGGCTTGGGATCAAGAAGGCGCTGATGGAACTCGGGTCCAACTCGCCGGTCATTGTCATGGACGATGCGAACCTCGAGAAAGCCGTGCCGGCGATATCAGCGGGGGCTTTCGCTCAGGCTGGTGAAAACTGCATTGGTGTGCAGCGCATATTCGCCCATGAGGCCGCGTACGATGAATTCAAAGAGCGATTCGTCGCGCACGTTGGTCGGCTCAAAGCGGGGCATTCCATGGATGAGGATGTCGATGTTTGCGCGATGATCACAAAGCAAGAAGCAGAGCGCGTGGAAACCTGGATCCGGGAAGCAACTCAGAATGGGGCGCGGATACTTGTCGGTGGAAGGCGTGAGGGGTCTGTCGTATGGCCGACGGTTCTGGAAGGAGTGTCAGCGGAAGCGAAACTCAGCTGTGAAGAGGTCTACGGGCCCGTCGTTTCCTTGTATCGTTTTTCCTCCCTCGACGAAGCCATCCGGCTCGCGAACCAGTCCGAGTACGGTTTGCATGCAGCGATTTTCACCGAACGCATCGACAATGCGTTCAAGGCCATTCACGGCCTCCATTGCGGTGCGGTCATAGTCAATGATTCGACCGATTACCGTCTTGACGTCATGCCCTTCGGCGGAACCAAACTGAGCGGTGTGGGACGCCAGGGGATCTGGAGCATGATCCAGGAGATGACAGAGACCCGGGTCGTCTGCTTCAACCTGTAGGTGTACCCTCCTTGTCAGTCGCCGTTCCGTGCCGCTGCCATCGACTGGCCTCTCTTTCCTTGCACACCCCGCGAACTTTATTTACAATACATCCTGTCAGCGGAGAGGAGAATCATTGAAGAACATCGATGTTTTTTTCTACGAGGCCTTTGAGGAAGAAGCAAAGGTCCTCTCATCCCTGCTTGGGAGCGACATTTCATCCGACTTCACGCCGAAGACAATTCAGGAATCCGGACATCGAGAGCCGCCGGCTCGCCTTCTGAGCATCCGGACGCAGTCGCTCATTCCGCGTGAATGGGATGAGCAGCTGGACGGGATCCTGAGTCGCAGCACCGGGTACGACCATTTGCTGGCGTATGCGTCGTTGAATGGAACGCGTCTCCCTCTCGGCTATCTCGAAGAATATGCGACCCGGGCGGTCGCCGAGCATGCGATCATGCTGACCATGGCGCTGATGAGAAAGCTGCCACAGCAGATGAGGCAGTTTCCCTCGTTCAATCGCGATGGACTGACGGGCGTGGAATGCGAAGGGAGGAATCTTCTTGTGGTCGGCGTCGGGAGAATCGGCCGGGAGATTGTTTCGCTGGCACAAGGGGTCGGGTTCGCGGTGAAAGGCGTTGATATAATGCTTGACGAGCCCGAAGTGACGTACGTCTCGAAGGAAAACGGAGTACCGTGGGCGGATGTGATTGTCAACGCGATGAATCTCACATCTGAGAACCGTGGTTACTTCAGCTTTGATCTGTTCAGCACAGCGCGCCGCGGCCTCTTATTTGTGAATATTGCACGCGGTGAACACTCGCCGCTCGCCGACGTCGAACGGGCACTTGCCGCCGGGAGGCTCGGTGGCTTGGGGCTCGATGTCTTTGAGGATGAGGGGAATTTTGGCGCTTCACTTCGGAACGAAGATCAGGCTGCATCGCCGCAACGATCTCTGGTTGAACGTCTCCTGAGTTATCCGAATGTCATCCTCACCCCTCACAACGCATTCAATTCAGAAGAAGCGTTGCGCGGGAAGTCTGCTTTGACGGTGGAACAAGTCAAGTTCTTTCTGAAAAACAAGGATTTTCTCTGGAAGATCTGAGAGAGAAACCTTCCGAATGCGCCTGCTGGCAAACGGGAACCTTCGGAAGGTCCAGCGTGCTATCGGGGAAGCCAGGCGCGGATCTGGCGTGCGACCCGTTCCGCGGCGGGAGGGTCCAGATTCGAAAGAACGGCGATGACATAGCCCGGCCGCGGTTCCCATTCGAGCGCCGCATTCATCCCTGGTGCTCCGCCTGCAATCCCGAGCCCTTGCTCCGTGTCGGGAGCAGGGATGATTCCCGTCTCGAGGGCGTTGATGAAC
>QYQB01000229.1 GCA_007280275.1 bacterium
CGCAGTTTCTGTTGCGCTGCCATATCAAGTGCTGTGGCCGGTTCATCGAGGAGCAAGACGGGTGGTTGAGCTATTAGGATTGTTGCCAGAGCAACACGCTGAGTTTCTCCACCTGAGAGGCTCGTTGGCTTTCTATCCGCCAGGAGGTCGATCCCCAGATTGCGAAGGAGGGGCAGTATCACGTCTGTGGGATTCTCCGGCACGGTGCCTGTGTTTTCAAGGGTAAAAAGGACCTCGCCAAAGACGGTGTCGCGCACGCCCGAAATCTGCACGTGCGGATCCTGCAACGTCAGACCGACAGTCGGGAAGAGGATTTGTGCCGGCAGCTCATCAAAAGACCGTTCCCCGATTTGGAGATGACCGGACGACACTGCCCCGGGGTGATGCCGACGCATGATCCCTGACAGGCAGTGGAGGAGAGACGTCTTTCCGGCTCCTGTTGGCCCAAGTATCGCGCAGCAAGTCCCTCCCGGAATTTCCATCGAAAGGGAGGAGATTACTCTCGGTGCAGACGGAGAGTATTGGAGCGAGAAAGATGATAGTGCTATCCGATCAGCCATTTCACAATCGAGTATGATAGGATCACGATGGCAAGGGAGAGAACGAGAACAGTCAACCAGTATGTATGGGACCTTCCCTGTTCGACCGGTTGAGACGCTTGAGGTCTGTGGAGGAACCCACGAAGCTCAAGTGCAGTCCCACGTTCTATGCTTTCAACGATCGATGAAAGGACAAGCGGAGAAAGGATTGAGAACAACGCTTTCGTCCGGGAAATCATTCCTGAATCAACCGGCGCTCCACGAGCCTGCTGAGCAAGAAAGATCTGATGAATTCTGTTCGGCAGCTGATCGAGAAAATGAAGCGTCAGTAGAAGCAGGAGGGCAAGATATGGGGGCAGTCCCTTCTCCTGAAGATACTGGATGAAATCGGGGAGCGGGGTGGAGACAAAAAAGAGCAATATGGAAAAGGAGAGCAGAAGCAGCCTGGAGGCCGTTCTCGCACCGAACAGGAGCCCTTCCTGGTGAAGTGAAATGCCGAAAATGTTGCCGACAATCGCCCCCTCCCGGATAAGGACCGCATTCAGGAGGCTGACGAGTGTTGCCACCGCGATGCTGTAGAGTATGAACCGGGAAAAGGCCCTGGCTGCGCGTGATGATCCGGGCCGGAGGGCCGGGATAGTGAATCGTCCGAGGACGAGAAGGAGGCAAAGAAAGGCTTGGATGGTCCAGGGAAGCGTGAAGGCGCAAACCCAGAGGAACGCGACGAAGGCGAGCTTCGGGGGGAGGTTCTGTCTGGCACTCACGATGGTCTGTCCGGTGTCCGCAGGTTGGACGCTCCGCGGAGCCTGCTGACGAGCCGTAGGGGGAGGTTTTTCGTCAGAAAGAAGACGATGAGATAGCTCACGAGCTTGTCGGCCGGATCCGAAGTAAGTCCCTGGTACAGCACGCTGTTGAGGAGCGTATTTCCTACCGATCGAAAATACAGGACGAGAAAGTCCGTTCCAGCCATCATCACGCCGCTGAAGAGATATGCAGAGATCGGGGCGGATGCTGCGGCCGCAAGGATTCCCTGAAGCAGGCCGCCGAGTGCCACCAGATACCATTTCCGGAACCACCCCAATCTTGCGAGGAAACCCGTGAACGCTCCAATGACGGCGACGACGGGAATGAAGAAAATCATGGAAGGATTCCCCAGAGCCGCTGCAAGAAGGTTCGCCGCGCTTCCACAAATCACAGCCGACCACGGTCCGATGAGGACTGCGACGAGGATCGTTCCAATCGAGTCGAGATAGAGCGGAATCTTGAGAGCCGCGGTGATCTGGCCAGCGGTGAGGTTGAGGGCGATGCAGAATGCGACAAACGGAAGCGCCGCACCTGTCATTTCCTCGGCGATCCTCTGACGGATAGATTTGGACATCAGGTTCTCAATTCGAGTAAACAAGAGAACCCGACGATCGGTCGGGTTCTCAGATGGGAACTGTTCGACAGCTTCGCATCTCTCACAAGACGAGTGATGCGGGGTTCTCGAGGATTTTCTTCAGATCCTGGAGGAATCGGGCAGCGACGGCGCCGTCTATGATCCGGTGATCAGACGAGAGCGTCACTTTCATCGTATGCCCGATGACAATCTGTCCGCCCTTGACCACGGGTTTCTCGACAATAGTACCGACGGCGAGAATTGCCCCTTCGGGCGGATTCACAATCGCTGCAAATTGTTCGATGCCGAACATCCCGAGATTGCTGATGGTGAATGTGGCACCAGTGTATTCTTCAGGCTTCAGCTTGCGCGTTCGTGCTCTGTCTGCGAGGTCACGCAGCTCGGCATTGATCTGCTCAAGGCGTTTCTGCTCGCAGTTCCGGAGGATCGGTGTTACGAGACCTTCCTCAAGAGCGACGGCGACGCCGATATGGGCGTAATGGTACTGGCGCATCTTGTCACCGAGATATGTTGCGTTGACCTGAGGATGCTTCATCAACGCTGTTGCAGTTGCCTTGACAACAATGTCCGTGAAGCTCAGCTTGAGCTCGGTGACGTTGTTAATTTGATCCCGGAACGTGATCGCGGGGTCCATGTCGACTTCGACCGTCTCGTAAAAGTGCGGGGCAGTCGCCTTGCTTTCCGCCATGCGCTTTGCGATCGTCTTCCGGATGAGGGAAAGGTCGACGTTTTCTGCAGTACCCGGGATAATGGGCTTTGAAGAGAACGCCGCGGACGGTGCATTGCCTGCGAGAACGCTTTCCAGGTCTCGCTTGATGACCCGTCCCTGTGGTCCGCTTCCATTCACCTTGGTCAGGTCAATCTTGTTTTCGCCAGCAAGCCTTCGCGCGAGAGGAGAAGCTTTTGTCCTGCCGTCCGCCGCGGGCCCGGCAGCCGGTTGTTCAGAGGTCTTCCCCTGGCCGGCGGTTTGAGCCGGCTTTTCCACGGCCTTTGCTGGTGCCGGAGCCGGTACACCGGAGAGCAGGGAAGAGATGTCTTCGTCGGGATCGCCGATAATGGCAATAAGGCCTCCGATGGGGGCTTTGCCTCCTTCGGGGACAACGATCTTGCGCACCACACCTGAATCGTAGGCCTCGAGCTCCATATCAGCCTTGTCCGATTCGATCTCGGCGAGGATTTCACCCTGTTTGATTTTTTCTCCCTCTTTCCGAAGCCATTTCAGAATGACACCCTCATCCATCGTGTCACTCAGCTTCGGCATCATAATTTTTGTTGCCATGGAGTAGCCTTTGTCCGATCAGTCGATGTAAAGGACCTTTTTGACGGCCGTCCTGATTTTGTCGAGGTTAGGCAATGAGAGTGTCTCGAGATTGTGAGCATAGGGCAACGGGACGTCTTCCTGAGTCACGCGCTCAACAGGTGCATCCAAGGAATCGAACGCGCGGGAGGTGACTTCGTGTGAAATTTGAGCCCCGACGCCTGCGAACGGCCAGCCTTCTTCAACAATCACCAATCGATTTGTCTTCTTGACCGACTCGACGATGAGATCGTAGTCCATCGGCTTGATGGTCCGGGGGTCAATCACTTCGATGCTGACGTTCAGCTCTTGTTGCAAAACGTCCACGGCTTTCAGCACGACGTGTGCAAGAGTCTTGGACCACGAAACGATGGTAAGGTCGTTGCCTTCTTTCTTTATTTCCCCGACTCCCAGAGGTATTGTGTATTCACCATCGGGAATCTCGCCTTTGTCGCCGTACATGACCTCGCTCTCGATAAACACGATCGGATTATCGTCCCGGATCGACGTCTTGAGCAAACCCTTGGCGTCCTTACAGTTCGAGGGCATGACAACCTTCAGCCCGGGAAAATGTGCATAGACCGATTCGAGCGCCTGCGAGTGTGTAGCCCCGAGCCCGTGTGCGGCTCCTCCGGGTCCCCGGAATACTATGGGTACATGAAAATTCCCGCCTGACATTGAAAGCATCTTGGCAGCGTTGTTGACGATCTGGTCATACGCAACAAGCGAGAAGTTCCAAGTCATGAATTCGATGATCGGCCGCAGCCCAACCATCGCCGCGCCGACCCCAACGCCGGCAAACCCAGCCTCAGCGATGGGTGTATCAATAATTCGCCTGGGCCCCCACTTCTGCAACAATCCCTGACTTACTTTGTATGCCCCTTGGTAGTTGGCGACTTCCTCGCCCATGAGAAATACCCGCTCATCACGAGCCATTTCTTCGTCTATAGCCTGATTGATCGCTTCACGCAGACTCACGATGGCCATGGTTATTCCCCCCTCCCTTCGAAGTACACGTCTTTCCAGAGCTCGTCGACGGGGGGATCCGGACTATTCTCAGCGAATTCGACGCACTCCTCAACGATTTTCTTGATCCTTTTCTCCGCTTCATCAAAATACTGATCCGTGATCATGCCCTCTTCTTTGAGCGTTTCACCGAGAAGAATGATCGGATCAGATTGCTTTCGACTCTCGACCTCGTCTTTTGAACGATAAACACCATGGACCGGATCGGACATCGAATGACCGCGGAAGCGGTACGTTTCGATTTCGAGGAGCGTGGGCTCATATGTGGCCCTGGCCCGATCGGCCGCTGCTTTCACTTTCTGATAGATCTCGAGGACATCCATCCCATTCACCACTTCGCTCGAGATGTTGTAGGCAATCGCCTTCTTGTGAAGATCCTGAACTGCAGAAGATCGCTCGACCGCCGTACCCATCGCGTACTTGTTGTTTTCAATGATAAAAATGACCGGGAGCTTCCAGAGTCCGGCCAGATTCAAGGCCTCATGAAATGCGCCGATATTGGTTGCTCCGTCCCCCATGAAACAGAGGCACACCTTCTTCTCCCCACGGTACTTGATCGCGAAGCCAACGCCGGAAGCAAGTGGTATGTGTCCACCAATGATCGCGTGCCCGCCAAGAAAGTTCGTTGCACGGTCGAAAATATGCATCGACCCGCCTTTTCCCCTCGTCGTACCGGTATACTTGCCGAGAAGCTCCGCCAGGATAGCCTTCGGGTCAACGCCTTTGGAAATGGCCTGCCCATGATCCCTGTATGCTGTGATAACGTAGTCATTCGGATTCAGGGCCCCCTTGATGGCCCCTGTTGACACCGCCTCCTGGCCGTTATAAAGGTGGCAGAATCCCATAATCTTACCCATACCATAGAGTTGGGCGCACTTTTCCTCGAATCGGCGAACAAGGAGCATATCATCGTACCAACTCAGGAGGGTTTCGCGAGACAGGCCGGGCAATCGGGAGTGATTCTGCTTGGGAGCAACAGCGGCAGTGCTTTTCATTATGCTATTTTCACTTCGAAATGACAGTAGTGAATTCTCTTGTATAATTATATAAATATACGAAGAAGTTGAGTAAAATCAAAAATGAGAACGTGGTATCAGGAGGTTGAGGAAAAACCGCTTCTCCACGCCATCCGATAAACCCCGTTCACGGGGTAAATCGGACGGCTCGCTTTTTCAAAGACGTCCCCGCCAGACCATCTTGAATCGTGGAAGGCGGGCTGGCCCGCCAGCCTTATACGATGCATCGAGGCAGGCTCGGACTTCAGTCGATGGTGCGCTTTTTCAGTAAACTCCTACACCTTGTCAGCCGAAGTCAGAGTAATTGAGAAAGATAGCCAAGGAACCGATTCTCTCTGATGACCGAACGCGTCGGAGCGGTCATTTCCGGTACCGCGAAATGAATTCCTCCACTTCCGGAATTCCCCCCTGGAAAATCAGATATCCGTTGCTTGGCTCGCGCTCTGTGATTTCACCGGCAATGGGAGTCAGCATAATCTCGCGGACCTTCGCCAGGTCGTTTGTCTGGCCGAGTGCCCAGCCGAGCTTGACGTAGGCAACTTCTGGAAGCATGTTCGCCGATGGTATCACGCCGAGTTCCATCATATCGCGCCCTGTGTCATACACGTACATCTGAACATATCCCCAGAGGGTTTGGACGGTCATGAATACGGCAATATTCTTCTCGTGCGCCCGCTTCAAGGAAGGGTAGAGCGGCTTGTTCACGTGGCCGAGCCCGGTTCCGGCGATGATGATTCCCTTATAACCGTTGTCGATCAGGGAATCGATGATGTCCGGCTTCATGTTCGGGTAGTAATAGACGATGCTGACTTTTTCTTCGAACGCCGTATTGACGACCACGTTCTTGTCAGCCCTCCTGCGTTTGTAGTCCTGCCGAAGGGGAGTAATCGTTTCGCGGCTCACCATGGCGATTGGAATATCACCGATCGTCCGGAAGGTCGAGCGGTAGCTCGAGTGCATTTTCCGAACGCGCGTTCCCCTGTGAAGTAGTCCGTACTGGTCGGAGGTGGGGCCGAACATGCAGACCATGACCTCGGCGATATCGCTTTCTGCAGCCGTTTTCACACTGTGCATCAGGTTGAGCGCGGCGTCGGACGAAGGCCGGTCGCTGGATCGCTGGGATCCGACCATAACGATCGGAACCGGCGAGTTCTGGACCATGAACGATAGGATGGCGGCAGTGTGGTGCATCGTATCAGTGCCGTGGCCGATCACGATTCCCTGGACACCTTTTTCGATTTCCTGTCCGATTGCCTGTGCGGTTCCGATCCACTGCTCGGGCCCCATGTTCTCGCTGAAAACACCATAGAGCTTCTGAGTCTCGAGGTTGCAGATGTCCGCCAGTTCCGGCACCGACCCGTACAGCTCTCCGGGGGAAAATGCAGGAATTACGGCGCCCGTGCGGTAATCAAGACGGCTTGCAATCGTGCCGCCGGTTCCGATGAGCTTCACCCGCGGCTTTGCCGGGTCGTACGGGAATTCCTTTTCCGGAATCTTGTAGTGGGCTTCTCTCCGTCCCTGGATGATGATAGATTGGACGCTCGCCGCGGCAACACCAACATTGTAGCCGCTGCGAAGCTTCAGGACGATGTGATGCGGGTCTGCGGTCTCAGACCGCGGGAGAACGATTCCGGTAAACGATCCCTGGTCCGTCTTGATCTCGACATCACTCCAGACCTGGGCGTTATAGGCCTTGAGGGTCTCAAGCGTTTCTCCCCGATAGCCCCTGTAGTTGTCGGTCGTGGTCATTGCTGTCTCTCCGTTTGGCCGCCGCCAAGCCTCTCTGATACTATTCGCCCGTCGATCCTTCCGCGCACTTTGTTCATGACAAGCCCCATCAGCACATCATGTTTTTTTCCCGCGTGACGGAGCCTGATTCCCGACAGTTCTTGCGTTGAGCGTACGAGCGCCGTGGTGAACTCTCCTTCGGTGGAACGTGCAGAAAGAGGGTGACGCGAAAACTCGCGCCCCACAGCGACCTGCATGAGCGTTGGGAGGATGCCTTCTTTCGTGAGGGTCCCTTCTTTGCAGGCGAGCAAGATCTCGCGCATCGTCTCTACAGAGAAGTTGACACGTCGGGCGAGCGTCTTGGCGACGCGTTTTGGAAGTTGAATGAGGGCCACAGCAACAAGAGTAGGGGAGAGATGCCATTCCTTCACGGCCGCCTCGAACAATGAAGTAAAGGGGGAAATGCTCAGAGGTTCGATGACATCCGCAGGGATGCCGAGCTCCCGGTACCAGACTTCATTCTCCCAAAAAAAGCGAGGGACAGATTTCCGGATGTTGGCGAGGTGTTCGTGTGTGATCCGGCGTGGAGGAAGATCGGTATCGGGGTACATGCGATCCGGGCCCGGGAGAATGCGTTCAAAACCATTTGTGCCGTCGCGGAGAGCCTGCCGGGTTTCCGAAGGAATGCCGATGGTCGCTTCCTTTGCCCGGATGATGATCTCCGATGCGCCTGTCTTTGCGTCCCGAATATCTCCCCAGACGAGCACAATCGTGTCCTCATCAGTCGCACCAACGGTCTTTTTCAACATTTGCCATTCAGATGAAGCGAGCGTCTCGCTGGGACTGTCGGAGTGAACGATGTTGGGGAGGGTAGTCAAACAGGCGACAACGCGGACGCGATCGGAGATCTCGCGGGAGAAGTAAGTGTCCGTCTGCGTCTGCCAGCGGAGAAGCCCCTTGAATCCTTGCAGGCGAACGCAACTGACTGTGAGTCCTTCCGAAATTGCAGTCTTCAGAGGTTGAAAGCGAGTCTTGCGCAGGAGCCTGGTAACCTCATCGGTTCTGGCTTGAAAGCTCTCCTGTGTAACGCCCCTGTGGTGGAGTTCGTCCCTGAGCCGGAGGAGGTTGAACTGCCGCATAGCCTCATTGTACGTCAGCAGAGGGATGTTGGGGATGCGTGGTACGCCTTTGATCTCGATGCGCGTCCCGCCCGTGACGCTGACATTGACATCCTGGCGGGCAGCTCCGGGTCCGGTCCGGACTTTTCCTGTACTCCGGACGAGCTTGCGAAGGATGTTGGCCACGTCGGCAACTTCCTGCGGCGTGCGCATCTCGGGTGCGGTAACAGTCTCGATGAGCGGCATCCCCAGCCGATCTGTAATGTAGACCCTCCGATGTCCGACGTCGCTCACCTC
This sequence comes from bacterium, assembly GCA_007280275.1. Taxonomy (GTDB): domain Bacteria; phylum Bacteroidota; class Ignavibacteria; order UBA10030; family UBA10030; genus UBA9647. Next base: position 8,421 of record QYQB01000229.1, read on the forward strand.
ACGGCAGGCGTCTTCCTCGAGACCGAGCTGGATAATCCCGATGCGCCGCCCCTTAAATGGAATACTTCCATCCACCCCTACAATCGTTGTTCGCTGGAATCCTGTCGGAATGCTTCCATCAAGATATTGTTTCCGCGCGATATGGATCTCGTCGACCATTGCACAGCCGTATAACAGCCCGACCTCGAGTGCGATATCGAGAGCGTCCGTATTCAGCTCGAAGGGGGGAGTATCGTCCATTTCATAGGTGCAGACGGTCCCGTGGTTGATCTGATAGATGATCTCTTTCCTGGTCTTGAATTCCATCAGTGCGGTGCCGTCATACTCACCAAGCTCGGAAAGGGTTGGGCGCATGTGACGGAGGATTTCGGCGTTGAAGGAATCGCTGTAGAGGCCAGCAGGACAACGGCAAAACAGCTTTTTCGTTGTGAGGAGTTGCTGGTGAATCTCGAGTCCCGATTTGAAGCCGACAGCGGCGTAGTCGCTTTCGGTCATTTCACTGAACGGCTTAAACGCCATAAACTTGAGCAGTTAAGGAAGGCTATTGAGTTGAGAACGGGCTTTATCCGCATTTGGTCATTGACCCGGCAGCGTGAATTTACGAAAGAAATGGGCAAAAACAACCAAAGTACATCTGCCTTTGCGGAGGCGAGTCTCCTTTGTTTCTA
>QYQB01000159.1 GCA_007280275.1 bacterium
AGACGCCTAAAACTTGCCGAAACGGAATGTAAGCACACCCGATGGACCGCTCAAGTCGGGGCTGCTGGAGGCGGGCGATTGCACCCCGCTGATAAACCTGTAGCTGACCCCGCCGCTTATTCGAAAATACTTCGTCACATTAAGCGTGGCATTGATTCCCGGTTCCACGATGAAGAATGAGTCGCCATCAGAATCGCGCATCCCGACGCGAACATCCTCGTCGCGCCAGCTCAATCCACCCGCCCCAACCAATGTCTGGAAGGAAAAATGGATGAGCCGATCCGACTGCGAGATATATTCTAATTCCAGCCCGCCGTAACCGAAATTCAGATACCGTTCGCCGTAGGGGCCGGAAACTCTCGCCTTCACGTTGTTCACGAGGCCGTATCCACCGCCGCCGATGATGAACGAGTGATTGATGATCCAACCGCCTCTGCCTCCGACGAGAATCGCCGCTTCTCCGTTGAAGCTTCCCATCTTGAGAACGGGTCCCCCGAACCCCCCGTTTTCGATGGAACCGTTGATAAGTGTTTCTTCCTGTGCGAATGCGGAGAACATCCCAACGCACAATAAGACGACAACGCCCGATATTCTCATACGAGTACTCTCCTTTCCAAGATGAGCTAACCAAGCACAACTACGAAGTTTCTACGGGTCGATGCTCCCGGAGTTGCTGCCCATCTATTTGCTAGGGCAATCTAAGAAATCCTTCTCACAAAAAGAACTGTCATTCCCGATAGGAGCATTCAGGAATGACAGTTGGGGTTTGAAATTGCTGTTACTGGCTCGAGTGCTCCACGATTGCGATCGGATCACCAGTAATTGTTCCTGTTTCTTCTCCGCGTGACCGTTGCGGGACAAGTCTTCGTACAAACACAGGGAACTTCACACGCCATTCATCAACCTTTGTGTACATCACAGGTACAAGCACGAGCGTCAGTAGAAGCGAGCTGATCAGTCCGCCGACAAGCGCCCAGGCGAGTCCCGACTTCCATTCAGCTCCGGCTTCAGAGCTCAGGGCGATAGGGAGCATGCCGACCACCATTGACATCGTGGTCATCAGAATCGGACGCAGCCTGGTCTGGCCGGCCTCCAGCAGTGCGTCGTATGTGCTCAGCCCTTTTTCGGTGCGCATCTGGTTCGTACGATCCACGAGAAGGATGGCATTCTTGCCGACGAGCCCGACGAGCATGATAATACCGAGGATCGAGAAAATGCTCAGCGATTTCATGGTCAGCGCCAGTGCCAGCAGTGCGCCGATCATCGCCACCGGTATCGAAAAGAGCACTACAAACGGATAAACATACGAATCGTAGAGAGCCACCATGATCAGATACGTAAACAGGATGGCTGCGAGGAGGGCGATTCCCAGGCTCCCGAATCCATCTGCCTGATTCTTCAGGTCACCGAGGTAGGCAATACTGATACCCGCCGGAATGAGGCTTCCTGTGTTCATTGCCTTCTGAATGTCGGCTCCGATGCTTCCGCTTGGTCGCCCAACAGCCTGCGAGAACACCGTCACAGAGAAGTTGCGATCCTTCCGTTGCAGTTTTGTGGGGCCCGTCGATTGTGTAATGGTGGCGAACTGTTTCAGCTCGATCAACTGCCCTTTCCGGTTTGCAATCGTCAGGCTTCCGACATCGGACGTCCTCGAACGGTCAAATTCGTCGAGGACAATCCGCAAATCATACTCATCATCCCCTTCGCGGTATTTCGAATCGTTGTCGCCGTTGAGGGCGACCCGAAGCGATGCGCCGACGTCCGAGAGGGAAATCCCGAGCGCCGCAAGCTTCTGGCGATCGATGTCAACGCGCGTCTCCGGTTTTCCTTCTTCCGACGAGAGACGGACATCTGCCGTGCCTGGAATTGTCTTAATGACATCTGCGAGTCTCTGAGCGGTTCCCCGCACTTCGTCGTATTGTGTGCCGCTGACCGCGATCTGGATCGGCGTCTGATTCGCTGTTCCGAATATTCCGATCGGGTTGACGCGGACCTTCACGCCCGGGATTTGAGAAGCCTTCGCTTTGATCGCGGCTCCAACCTCGTCTGTCGATCGCTTTCGTTCTTCGCGTGACACCAGCGTCACATTCAATTCTGAATTGTTGTTCGATGTCTGTCCGATAAACCCTTCGCTTGAGGCACCGACGTTGACAAATATCTTCTTCACCTCCGGTATGCCGGCGATGATTTTTTCGACCCGCTGCGTCACATAGTTTGTGTTCTCAAAGGTCGACCCTGGTGCCAGTTCGAGAGTGACGGTAAACTCACCGCGATCAGCAACAGCTATGAATTCCGAGCCGATGAAGCCAAGTGGAACCAATGCAAAGGAGGCAACGAACATCGAGCCTGCAATCGCATACACTTTACCCCTGTTCGCAAGTGCCCAGTGCAGGGTTCCCACGTACAACGCGGCAAGCTTCTCGTACACTCCCTCGAACCAGAGAGCAAATCGCCCGAGGATGGAGTTCTTTGACAGGTGCTCGAGCTTCGCGAAGCGCGACGCCAGGAGCGGAGTTACGGTGAACGAGACGAAGAGAGACATCAGTGTCGAGAACACAACAACCAAAGCAAACTCTCTCATGATGTTACCGATCAATCCCGAAACGAGGGAGAGTGGCAGAAAGACGACAACGTCGACGAGTGTAATCGACAGGGCCGCGAAACCGATTTCATTCCGCCCCTTGAGGGCTGCCGACTTTCGTTCTTCACCCATCTCGAGATAGCGATAGATGTTCTCAAGAACGACGATAGAGTCATCGACGAGGATACCGACTACCAGTGAAAGCCCCAGAAGTGTCATGAGGTTGAGGGACATATCAAAGATATACATTGCGATAAAGGTCGAGATCATCGACGCCGGAATTGCAATCATCACGATGATGGAATTGCGGATGCTGTGCAAAAAGGCAAGCATGACGATGGCGACGAGCAGAATCGCAAGGGCAAGGTCCTTTTTCACGCCGTTGGCTGCATCGAGCGTGAACGTGGAGCCGTCCTGAGCCACATCGAACTTCAGGTCGGTACCGGAGAACGTCTTCTCAAGCACGGGCAACGAGGCACGGACGACCTTACTGACATCCACGGCGTTCGCGTCGTTCTGTTTCTGAATAAGGATACCAACCGAGGTAATACCGTTGATACGGCTGAGCGTCTCGTAGTCTCTTTGTCCATCCTGCACTTCGGCGATATCGGAAAGCTTGATGTCACCCCCTTGCTTTGACTGGGCCACAACTAGACCGCGCAAGCTCTCGACAGAACTGAATTTTCCAGCGAGGCGAACCACATACTGTGTCTCGTCTTCTTTTACCTTTCCCGTCGGAAAGTCAAGGTTCGATGACTTGATGACCTGAGATACCTGCAGGAGGGAGAGTCCGTACGAACGGAGCTTCAGTGCGTCGATATTCACCTTGATCTCTCGTTCATCGCCACCCACGAGGGTCACCTGGGCGACGCCGTCGAGTTTCGAGAGCTCGGGTTGAACTCGGTTCTTGAGCAGTTGGTAGAACTCGCGGCTGCTCATGGAACTGGTAGCTCCCATGCGGAGAATCGGGCGCTCGTCGATCGCGAACTTGGAAATCGTCGGCGCTTTCGCTCCCGACGGAAGTTTTGAAACCACCTCGTTCACTTTGCGCTGCGCGTCCTGGAGAGCGATGTTGACATTTGCCGACTGCAGGAATTCGATGCTGACAAAAGAGACTCCTTCTGCCGACGATGCGGCAACGGATGATACTTTGTCGAGTCCGGAGACAGCATCCTCAATTATCTTTGTAACGGACGTTTGCACCTCTGTGGGGGCCGCACCCGGATAGATCGTCGTAATCGTGACAAGGGGCGGCGAAATCTTCGGCAACAATTCGTACTTAAGCTGTCCGAAGCTGAACAGTCCCAGCACGCCGAAAACCGAGAAGATCACAACAATCAGCGATGGGCGTTTGATTGCTAATTCAGTAAGCGTCATGAGTCATTCTCCTCTTATTTCAGCACCGTGACTGCGACGCTGTCCTTCAGGTTGTTTTGTCCGCTCAGCACGATAGTCTCGCCTTCTCCGATGCCGTTCAGGACTTCGAGGTTTGTGCCGACCTGCGGGCCTACGACGATGTCGCGCAATCGCGCGATACCGTTTTCCACGACGTACAATTGCGGCTTCCTGGTGCTGCCAACGAGCGCCTGGCGGGGGATTGTCACAGACTCATGATCCTTGACGGAGATGAGTGATACCCGCCCGAACATTCCCGCCTTCAAAGGATTCCTGGCGCTGTTTGCAAGCACCACTTCGACGGGGTAAGTATGCGCTTCGTCTCCCTTCGAGCTGATCGTCGAGACCTTCCCTTGGAAGGTGACGCCGGGATACACGTCTGTCGTTACGTCGACTTCATCTCCAACGTTGATGCGAAACGCATCCTGCTCGGAGACGTTGAGCTTCACCTTCAACTTCGAGATGTCGACCACGTTTGCGACCGTGTTGTTGTTCTGGATCATCGTCCCGACATCCACCGGGCGGGCACTGACGACGCCCGAGATCGGCGTCTTGATCTTGGCATCATTGTACTGTCGGCGCGCGACGATGTACTGTGCCTCAACGGACTTGAACGCCAGCCGGGCGCCTTCAAGCTGGGTGTCGGACACCGAGCCGTCCTTGATCAACGACTCGTAGCGTTCGACGTCTTTCCTGGCCTTTTCGTAATTCACCTCGGCCGTCGCGTACGCCGCCCTTTTTAGCTCATCATCAACCTCCACAATCGTCGATCCCGCCTGCACGTAATCGCCAATGTTTGCAAGCACCCGTGTCACTTTGCCCTGCGTCTCTGCCACAATCGCCACGTCGTTGTTCGCGGTGATCGTGCCGACGAGGGAAACGGACTCTGACAGTTTCTCCTTTGCAACCTGTGCAACCGTAACTGGGAGAAATTGAACTTCGTTCGGCTTCGACCGGGCCTGCATTTTGCTCCGATTGTTCAGCAATAAGACAACTGTGAGGGCCAGGACTATCAAGACCCCTGAAATCAGCTTCATCCTCTTCATATGCTCTCCGATTTAGTAAATGGTATCCCTCTACTCATATGCTTCGCTACTCAACTATCCCTATACTTACACACTTCACTACTCACCTGCTCATCCACTCTTATTCTCCGATTGAACGCTCGAGGCTGGCCTCGGCCAGTTCGTAGTCGACAATCGCTTGCGTGTAGTTGGTTTTGGCCTGCAGAAGCGCCACTTCCGAGTCGAGAAGATCGGAATTCAGCGCCAGTCCCTGCTTGAATTTTCCGCTTGTGACACGATAATTTTCTTCGGCCTGTCGGACTCCCTGCTCGGCAACGCTGATGCGTTCCTTGGCGCGGGCGAGGTTGAGATAATCACGGGTAACCTCCAGAGCAACCGCATCCCGAAGCTGCCCCAAACCGTCCTTCGTCTGCTCGTGTTGAGCCCTGGCCTGGTCGGTTTGCCGGACGGTTGTTCCCCAATTCCAGAGATCGACCGACACCGCAACGCCCACATCCCACGTATCTTTGAAAACATCCTGCGTCGGGAAAATACGCTGGTTCGGGCGGGCCGTTACATAGTTGCCGACGAGATACAGTTGCGGCCACCAGCCGGATTGCGCGAGCGACACCGCAGCGTCGCTTGCCTGAACACGATATTCCATCGACTTGATCTCAGCCCGCCGTTCGTGGGCTTGCTTGATCAGCGCCGCAAGCGCATCGAAGATCTTGTGTTCGTGCAGAATACTCGTCGTGAGCTGAGTGTCCGTGTCAAGCGGTAGGCCTATGACGTTGTTCAGCATGATCTTGGTGAGCTGGACGTTATTGCGTGCGTCAATCTGGCGGAGCTGAACATCGGAAAGCTGCACCTGGACCTTGAGCACCTCATTGTTGGTGATCAGCCCCTGTGCCAGCCAGCTCTGCACGTCCTTCAAATGCACTTTGACTTGTCCGACATTCTCATCAACCACTTTTTCAAGTTCGAGCGCTTTTGCCCGATTCCAGTATGCGCTCTTCACGTTGAAGGTGAGATCCGACTTGTCCCTATCGAATTCCTTCTGTGTTGCCTGCGCAGCATAGTCTGCTATGTCCACGCTCCGTTGAAGCTTGAATCCCGTGAAAAGAGGCTGCTGGAGGGTTACACGCGCGCTGAAGTTGTTGACGATCGACGGTGAGAGCGTGATTGGCGCCGGCAGAATGGGGAGGGAGAACTGCGCAGCCGGAATGTCGCTCAACTTAGTGTACCCTCCGTTGAATTTCACCGAGGGAAGCAGAATGGCTCCCACCTCACCGGCTTTCGCGTCGGCGTATTGGACCTTCATCAGTGAGGCGTGAAGAGACTTGCTCTTATCGAAGCTCAGCCGAACGGCGTCACCAAGACTGAGTTGCAGCTTCTGCTGGGCGGAGGCTGTTTGCGCGCTCACACCGAGCGACACCATCAAGAGTAAAAAGAAAAATCGTTTCATGATATTGTTCGCTAGTTGTTCTGTGATGGTTTTCTGGTACAGACGATTATGGAATGATCTCATGCCACCGATGGCTGCGGGTACAATCGCCCGCGCGCTTCGTCGGCAAGGATTCCCTGAAACATCACGCCGCTGATCGCTTCAATAATCTGCGGGATCGTTCGCTGGATGCGGCCCAATGATTCGGGCCTCAGAAGCGATTCGAATGCAGCGATGAACATTGCCGTGACGATCGGTTCTTCGAGGTCACTGCGGAATACCCCTTTTCGGATGCCCTCTTGGATGACTTTCGACACAACCGTATGAGTTTGGTTTTGCTGGAACTCGTCCGTGCATTTGCACGCCCCCGGCGCATGCTTCTGCAGGTCCATTCTGAAATGAGGCGTGAGCCGGCTGTGATGCGACACTGTGATATCAAGTATGCGTTTTAGCTTCTCAATGAAATCCATCCCCTGGTCGTCGACGAGAGCGTTCATCTGCGAGGAAATTTCTTCCTGCATCCTTTTCACCATCTCAGATGCGAGGTCTTCCTTGCTCGGGAAGTAGGTGTACACCGTCTTCTTGCTCATGCCGAGATCCGTAGCGATTTCGCTCATCGTCACGGTGCTGAAGCCAAACTGAAGAAAATGGTCGCGGGCCTTTTCGAGGATTCTGTCACGAGTTTCTGAGTCGGAGACGCTCATTTCCTTTATCCCGTATTTGGAAGGAAACCCGCAGGGTATCTCAGGTTTCCAGTTTGATGACCAGCAAGCCCATTGGATTTGATCATTCTCTAACCACGCCAAAAACAAGAAAGTTCCGAAACCCCACAAGTTTCTTAGGTTTCTGAGAAAGACGGTAATCCCTTGGTTTTGAAGGAGTTGGGACTGGATAAAGAGGATAGAACGGGGGATTGGACAGAAAAAAACTAGAGGGTCGTGACCTGCTCGAAGAAGCGCGAGAGCTTTACCTCGTCAAGCGCGCCGTTTGTCCGGACACCGCTGCAAAGGTCGACACCAAAAGGTCGGACGAGACGTACTGCCTCGGCAACGTTCTCAGGGCTCAGACCACCGGCAAGATACACCGGTTTGGCGAGCTGGGCGCAGATGGTTTTACTGATGGTCCAGTCATGCACTCGCCCGGTTCCTCCTAGCTGCTTAATCAGCAGATTTGGGTTACCCGAGTCGAGGAGAAGAGCGTCAACAAGAGGAGCGATGGATTGTGCGGCATCGATTGCGTCGCTGCCGGTGACATGAATAACCTGAACAATCGAAACGCCGGGAAGAGCTTTCTTCAACTCGCGATAGGTTTCAAAGGAAACAGCATCAACAAGCTGCAACGTGTTGGCCCGCGTTCGCCGCTGCTGGTCGATGATGGAGGGCGCGTCCTGCTTGCTCGTGAGAAGGAAGGTGAGAATACCAGGCGGAACTCGCGGGATGATTTCGGCGATGAGGTCTTCTGAAATTGGCCCCGGTCCACTCGGCATTGCGGAAACAAACCCGAGCGCTGATGCACCGTACCGGATTGCCATCTCAGCTTCTTCGAAACTCCTGATGCAGCAGATCTTTACACGAGTGCTCACGGAGATCTCCGACTATATTGAACTACGCTCTATCAGCATCCGTCTGTCAGCTGCTCTCTGCCAACTGCCCTCTGAAGTCGAACTACTCTACTACTTACATACTTAGATACTCACATACTTACATACTCACATACTCCACCACTCCTCACTCATTTCCTTTCGCGGCGAGAGTCTCGAGCGCTTTCGAACTCTTTCTGGTGCCGAATACTGTAATCGCTGCGACGGCTGCAATGATCAGCACTGCCGCGAGAACAACGCGCGTTGGCAACTGTTCGCCCCCGACGAGCCAACCGATGAAAACAGCTACGACGGGATTTACGTACGCGTATGTCGAAGCACGCGTCGGGGTCGTAGAACGAAAGAGCCAGATGTACGACGAAAATCCAATGATCGAACCGAAAACAACAAGATAAGCAACGGCAAGAAGAGACTTGGTCGTGATGGTTGCCAGGTGAAGATCTTTCATCTCTCCTGCGATCATGCCGACGAAAATGAGTCCAACGCCTCCGATGAGCATCTCCATGCCGTTCGCGAGAGCGGGCGAAGAAGGGAGCTTCGCGCCTCGCGCATAGAACGAACCAAAAGCCCAGCAAACAGACGACACAAGTAACACAGACGCGCCGAGAGCGCTCACTTCGCCTCCTCCAACCAGGTCGGCCGGGTCAACAAGAATGGCGATTCCGAGTGTCCCAAGTGCCAATCCAATGAAGACACCGGCTGTCGGACGCGCACCCCCCTGCATCCAATCGATCAGGATGAACCAGAGCGGACTGACAGCGACGATCAGCGCCGCGATGCCGGAGGGGATCAACTGCTCGGACCAGCTGAGTCCGCCATTGCCGACGAGCAGGAGCATAAGTCCCACGATCGCGGCAGATTTCCAATGGATGAGTGTTGGCCGTTCCTTGGTGCGGAGGCGCCCCCAGAGGTACATCATCGAACCGGCAATGATGAACCGGAAGCCGGCCATGAGCAGGGGTGGGATTGTCTCGATGGCAATGCGAATCGCAAGATAGGTCGAACCCCAGACAATATAGACGGAGGCGAACGCAGAAATCAGTTTCAGTCGTGGGGGGGATGAGTGCATGAC
>QYQB01000204.1 GCA_007280275.1 bacterium
AACGTACCTCGCCCAGCGTCATCGTCGAATGGAGAACATCCTGAACCGGTCCTTCGTCAGAACAGACAACCAGCGCTTTGACAAGGCGTTTCATTGGGCGCTGCTCTCCATGGACGCACTTGTCATGAACCAGACCAGGAAGGGGATCTTTGCAGGCCTGCCATGGTTCGACAATTACTGGGGAAGGGATTCGTTCATTGCGCTGCCGGGGGCTACGCTGGTTACTGGCGACTTCCCTGAGGCCAGGGAAATCCTTCGATCCTTTGCCGATTGGCAGGAACAGAATCCACGGAGCCCGAACTATGGGAGAATACCCAACCTTGTCACGACCGGCTCCAAAGCGTACAACACAACGGACGGCACCCCGCGCTTTGTCGTTGCCCTGGAAAAATATTTCAGATACTCCAACGACACGGCTTTTGTCAGGGCGCTCTATCCTGTCGTGAAACGTTCGATTGAAGGAGCGTTGTTGTATCATGTCGATCAGCATGGCTTTCTGAAGCATGGCGACGCCGAAACGTGGATGGACGCTGTGGGTCCCGCCGGACCGTGGAGCCCACGCGGCGACAGGGCAAACGATATTCAGGCATTGTGGTTTCATCAGCTTACATCCGGTGCGACGCTTGCAGGACTTCTGAACGACAAGCCAAATGCACAGTTATGGGGAAAGATTGCCACGGCGGTCCGGGCGAATTTCAACAGGTTCTTCATCGATTCAACCGGCACTACAATCGTGGACCACCTTAACGCGGACGGTACGCAAGATCACCAGGCCCGTCCGAATCAGCTTTTTGCACTCGACATTCTCGATAATCAAAGCACCAAGGCACGGCTGTTCAAGACGATCACGGAACGGCTCGTCTATCCCCACGGAGTTGCCTCGCTTTCACAGGACGACGACAACTTCCATCCCTATCATCATTATGAACCCTACTACGTTCAGGATGCGGCGTATCACAACGGCATCGTCTGGACATGGCTTGCCGGAGCCTGGATTGACGTCGCCACCTCCTACCGACTGTCTGATCTTGCCTTCAAAGTGACGAACACGATGGTGGATCAAATGCTCGATCGCGGCGCCGTTGGAACAATCTCTGAGCTTCTCGATGCCGCACCACGACCAGGTGAAATGGAACCACGACTCTCCGGTACGTTTAGTCAGGCCTGGAGCCTCGCAGAATTTGTGCGCGTCTTCTATCAGGACTACCTGGGCATTCGCGTGGACGCCCCAGGCAAGAGGCTGACACTTTCTCCGCAATTGCCCAGCTCGATGCACCAAACACGATCAACGATCGCCGTTGGTCACGGTCAGGTCAATGTCACGTACGATGCATCAAAGGACCGCGTGGTGGCAACACTCCTGTCGGACTACACACCGGACTCGCTCACCGTCACCCTTGATGGGATCCTGGACGGCGCAGGATGTCAGATTTCCGCACCGCTTCCCCCCGGTCGCCCGTTGAAGATCATCCTCTCGCAGAAGGGATCAGAATGGATACTGAACGGTGAGACTCATAAGGTCGAGCCGGCCAAACTGCCCCCACAAACATTGCAGGTCAAACTGAATGAAGTCAAACTGGCGACTCCGGTCATCCGCCCTGAGTTGAAATCACTGAAGGGTCCATCGCATCGCCTGCTCTCAAATGCTGAAGTCAAGGCAGAGAACACTCTCGCAGATGTATTTCTTGACGTCGAGGATCCGGAGGGAGACGACAAAGGCAGCGGGAACTATGCCTATCCCCTCACGCCACTGCTGAAACCGGGCAGCCTTGACATCACACGCGTTACTGTTTCGTCGGATGACAAGAATGCTTATTTCAAACTCCGATTCCGCGATCTGTCAAATCCCGGATGGCATCCCGAGTACGGCTTTCAGCTGACGTACGCGGCAATCGCAATCGACAAAGACAACAAACCGGGATCTGGTCAAACAGCTGTCGGTATGAACTCGAACTTCTCGATCGATCCCAGATTCGCGTACGAGACGATTATTTTTATTGGGGCCGGAGTACGAATTTCTGATTCGAAGGGGGCCGTGCTGGCTGAGTACATCCCGATCACCGGTGATGAGAAGAATCCTCTGGGCGATGCACGGCAGAAAGCGATAGCGTTTTCAGTGCCACTCGATATTCTTGGCAAGCCGAGCACGACATGGAGATATACAGTTGCGGTCGGATGTCAGGATGACCATGGCGGGGCAGGGCTTGGTGATTTTCGCACCGTGGAAGCAACTGCAAAAGAGTGGACAGGTGGGGGCAGGAAGAAGCCAGCAGATTCGAATGTTTATGATGTTATCAATCCGCTAAACCGCAAATAAGGCCAAATGCACAGGAGATTATTGCGTATCATGAGATGAGGTTGTCGGGGCCATAGAAGTGCCCGATCCCGCTATTCACTTGCAGTGCATATCAGTCTCAAATCACTTTCTTATAGAGGAGGCAGTCATGTTATTCATTCTCAGCATTTTGGTCGCGATTGGCGCATTCGTTGCTTGGCAGGCGGCCCGTAAAAGCGCAGGTTCGAACACGGTTGCCCGCGGATCGTCGGCAATCTTCGGAGCTGCTTCGTTGCTTTTTGCTTTGATCGCATTGTCACAAGCGTTCACCGTTATTCCCGCCGGCCACGTCGGCATCGTGGATTTCTTTGGGACGGTGGCGGACAAGACTCTTTCGCCCGGGATCAACCTCGTCAATCCGATGGCCAAGGTCGTCACGTACTCCGCCCAGACGAAAGAGCACAAGGAGAGCATGCAAGTACTCTCACGCGAGGGATTGACGATCGGCCTCGAGCTGAGCGTCCTGTATCGACTCAACCCGGACTCGGCGGCGAGCATCTACAAAAAGATCTACGGCGGCGATTATGAGGACGTTATCCTAGTTCCGCAGTTTCGCTCCATCAGCCGCGCAGTCACCGCAAGTTTCCAGGCAAGTGCGCTCTACTCAACGGAGCGCGAGCGTCTGAGCGAATCCGTTCAATCCGAACTTGCAAAGGTTATCGGAGTGCGTGGGATAGTCGTGGAGGCAACCCCATTGAGGAATGTTGCGCTGCCTTCTCAGTTGACGGAAGCTATCGAGCAGAAGCAGCGCGCAGATCAGGAAAGCCAGCGCATGGAGTTCATTCTCACGAAGGAGAAACAAGAGGCCGACAGGAAGCGGATTGAAGCAAAAGGCATCGCCGACTTCCAGACGATTGTCGCCGCAGGCATCAGCGAACAACTGCTCCGCTGGAAAGGCATCGAGGCAACGCTGAAAATCGCAGAGTCGACCAATGCCAAAGTTGTAATTATCGGCAGCGGGAAAGACGGGCTCCCCATCATTCTTGACACGAAGTAGTGAACCGAGAGTGACCGTCACCTTCACGGTTTTAGGTTGGGGTGCCGGTCACTTTACGTGTACAACACGCCTGCCCGCCAAAGAGGTTCGAAGATGGCGGGCGGAGAATCTGGTTCTTTGTATCAGATTCTGAATCCCACTGTTTCCCAAGTGGGACTCAGAATGGCTTTTAGGCTGTCCTCTGCCTTCTGTACTGAATCCTGCCAATCACCCACACCGCAAGTGAGATCACCAGCCCCGGAACCATCGGCTCAACGCCCAGCCAGTACGAGGGCGCACCGTCAACGAGGTGAAACTGGCCACAGATGAGCCAGACCGTCGAGACGCTCCAGCCCAGGAGCATCGCCCAAAACGCGTGTCGTGGCGGTATGCGTAACGGCTGAAAGTAGCTGGCCATGAGAGGCACAAGCAGGCCGGGAACGATCGCTGTTCCGATCGTGTACCAGATCTTCACGACGGACGGTGCAATGAGAGCGAGGATGATGGAGGCGAGAGCGGAGATCACCAACCCACCCTTCGTCCATCGATGGACCAGCGCCTCGTGCTCCGTTGCATCGACGGAAGAAACGAATCGACCAACGATATCTCTACCGATAGTCGACGCCGAAATGAACATCAGGCTGCTGAGCGTCGACATGATCGTGGCAAGCATTCCTATATAGAACAACCCTTTCGCGATCGGCGGAAGGGTCAATTCCGCGAGCAGTGGATACGACAGTGTGGGGTTAGGTAGGTCGGGAAGGGCCGCGCGGGCATAGAGTCCGGCCATACTTGTCATGAAATCGAAGAAAAACCAGAACGGGATAGAGATGAGTATCCCCCGTTGTGCAGTGTTCCCATCTTTTGCTGCAGAACACCGCTGATGAAAAGCCGGATCGACAAGCGTCCAGAGAGCGATGAAGAACCACACTGCAATGTACTGCCATGAGTTGCCGCCGTGCCACGTGATATGCAGTGGCGGCACGTGACTCGTGATATATTCCCACCCCCCAAGCTTGAAGTATGCGAACGGCAAAATCATGGCGAATCCAAGAAACATCATAATGAACTCGAATGCGTTCGCCCAGACGTCCGATCGGAATCCACCCCAGTACAGGTAACAGATGGTAAGAACCGTTGTCGCCGTGACACCTGTGGCAAGATCCACACCAAAGATGAGCTGGACAAGGACGCCAACCATCAGCACGTAGGCGGCTGGCGTGACAAGGCCAACGGTGAGCATGCCTCCCAGAAGAGCGGTTCTTCGGTTGTACGATGCCTCGAGCTTGTCCGGGATTGTCAGGTGATTTGTTGCCCGAATTCGTTTTGCGAGAAACAATGCAAAGAGAAGCGCAAAACAATAGTACGGGACGCCGAAGACAACCCAATTCGAGATTCCGAATCTATAGGAAAATTCCCCCACTCCGAGGATGCCGCCATACCACGTTGACACGAGGGTGGCGACGAACATCGGCAACGTCAGGCTGCGTCCTGCCAGCAGGAAATCTTCCGACCCCTTCCGCTCCCGGCGAACGGCGCGAAACCCGATGTAGACTACGGAGAGGAAATAGAGGACAATGAGAAGAGAATCGATAAGACTGAAATGGACCATCTGATGGGTGTTGTGGTCAGACGAAAAGTTTGAAAAGCAGAAGATGCCCTTTTTTGACTCTGAGAGTTACCGGAGATGAGATGACGACGTTGCTGGTTCCTTCCCGGACTCCTAGTTCAAGAATCTCTCCTTCCAACGCATACTTGAGCCCCTCCGTAACAATCCCTTCGCAACGGTTCAATGGAAGAAGGGAAACAACATCCCCTTTTTTCGCATCGAACCTCAGTTCGCGTCCGACATAGCATATCTCCCCGAGGTCATCAACGAACCGAACGATCGCGTCGGGGTAGAATTTTGCCATCACGCCAAGATTTCCGATCGAGTGGTCGATGCGTTTTCCAGACGCACCAACGACCGTGATGTGATCGTATTTTGATTTGATAGTCCACGTAATCGCTTTCTCGAGGTCGGTCGTTTCATCGTCCCGGTCCTCGAACGTGGGGACGTTGCGAAACTTTACGAGCGCCTCCGTGTGAATGGAGTCGAGGTCACCGACGATGGCGTGCGGTACGATCCCTGCTTTGAGGGCGGTGTTTGCACCGCCATCGGCGCAGATGATGATGTTCGCCTCCCGCGCCAGCGATTGCAGCCGCTGTTTCTTCGGCGGCTCGCCGTTCGCGATCACTAGAGCTCGTTTCGGCATAGGGTATGGATGGGTGTGGTGATGGAACTCCTGCCTGCAACAAAGTTATTCAAATTGACCGGTTTGAGAAAGGGGTTGAAACCCCTCCATGTAATAAGCTGCTATTAGTGAGGCTGTCCAAAAAGTGTCTTTGTCATTTCGACCGCAGGGAGAAATCCTTCTTTCTATTCAGATTTCTCAGTCTCCGCCTGCGGCGGATCCCTCGAAATGACAAATATGGTCTAAGGGATAACCTCCAATTGCCCCGACCTTTTTACCCGCCATAGTCCGAAGGACGAAGGCGGGCAGGTCGGGGATTAGAAAAACCCCACAACACCCAAGGGGCTTTAGCCCTTTCCCAACGAGGGGTCAACTTGAGTAAATTACAAATCAAATCTCAGAGAGGCAAAGAAGTTCCGTTCTGCTGCAGGATAGAATTCGTCCCCTTCGCCGTTGCCCGCATAGATCCTGTTGAAGAGGTTGTTCGCCTGAAGGCTGACCTCCGCAGACTGCACGAACAGAGCAAGCGGGAGCCGCAAAGCAACCCAGGCATGGACCACCGTAGAGGCGCTGATCGTGCGCTGACGATCCGGTGTTCCCTTTCCGGGGTTTTGAAAGTTGTCCGAATAGAACTCTCCAACACGCTGGAGCGAGACCGAGGCCCTGAATCCGCCCGACCGGTACGTTGCTCGCGCATTCGCAAGGAAATCCGGAAAACCAGCGATGGTGTTGCCATCGAGCGAGATCGGAGCCGACCCTTCGAACACCGTGAATTTCTCCAATCGGTTCCTGCTCCACGTGGCGTTGCCCTGCACTTCGAACCCTTCAACCAGGCGTGCCACAGCGGTCAACTCAATTCCCTGGTGCAGCGTCTGCTCTGCGTTACCCGTGACAGGGATCCCGAATCGATCCAGTTGTCCCTGTTTGATGATCTCGTCCTTGAAACTCATGGTGAAGAGGTTCACCGTGGCATGGAAACGATCGGAAACGTATCCTCCTCCCAGCTCGACATCCACGAGAGCTTCTGGTTTCACCAGGGGATTCGAGAAATCATAGCTGCCGTTCGGCAGGGTCTTGAATTGCGGAGTGACCGGACCCCATGATGCCGGCGTGCTCGCCTCCGCCGCATCGTACAGGTTCTTGAGCCTCGGCTCCCGCGATGTCCGCGAGATCTGTGTGTAGAGATTGATCCGCTCGCTGATATTGTAGTTCAGCCCTATGCGGGGATTGAGGAAATGATAGGGGACGGAGAAGTCCGTGTTCAGATACTTCTCGTCATATAGCCTGTACCGGTTGTACGCGTACTGAAGATCGAGCTGGAGGGTGAGATTGGGCCTGACCGTATAGAGCTCGTGGACATACAATGACATAATGTCCTTGCCGCCGCGATACTCATAGTAGCGGCGCTCCGGCGTAACACCCGCCGGCAGGTCTTCTCCCATGCGCAACGCACCCCAGTGCAACGATCGATGAATTCTGAACTCCGCTCCCAGCGTGAGCTCTCCACCTTCATGCCGGATGCTGGCCCGCGGTAACCAACCATATTGCTTGTTGCTCACCGAGGCACGTATCAGAGCATTCGCGACGTAGAACGTATCCTGATCACCAGCGACGGAGAATCCATTGCCTGAAGTGATACGGTAGTAGGAATACGGTGCCCACGATCCGTCGTAATCAAAGAATCCATCGCCGGTCACCAGAAAAAGGGCATTGTTCAGAGTAATCTTGTCCGCAAGGCGCCATTCGTGCAGGAGCTCATAGTGTGGCTGACTGAAGTTCTCAATCTCTTCGGGGCGCTTGATGGGATTGTGCCTTCTTCGCTGCGAATCTGAAGAGTATGCATCGTCCCTGGCGATGCCATAGTACGCAAGATGATCTGCCACCGGGCCGCCGTACACATTGAATTGCGTCGTCATCGTTTCGTCATAGCGTATGCCCCCCAGGAAATAGCTCGAGAAATCCGTCCAGGAATTTGTGCGATATCCGTCGCTCAACATACGCGACAGTCGCCCATAGAGCTGGTATTTCTCTCCGACAAACCCGGAGTTGACAGAGACGGAGTACTTGCGCGTGTTGTAGGTTCCGTACCCTGAGGTGAAACTGAGACCGGGTGTCTTCGAGAAATTCGACGTGATCAAATTGACCGAACCTCCGATGGCCGGAGGGCCATAGAAAGCGCTCCCGGCGCCGCGCTGAACCTGAATATCCTGGAGATTTGCTGCGAGATCGGGAAAGTCAAGCCAGTAGACGTCGTGATCCTCCGGGTCATTTTGCGGAATGCCGTTGACCATGACAGAAATCCGGCGCTGGTCAAAACCTCGAATGCTCAGGTAGTTGTAGCCAATTCCATTTCCGCTTTCCGAATAAAATGTAGTCGACGGAAGCTCGGACAGGAGCAGCGGGATATCCTGCGTTGAGTACCGTTCCGACAGATCCCGCGCTGTGAGCGTGGCAAAGGCGACGGGGCTCTCGCGCTCCCTCGCCCGCATTGCCGAGACAACGATGGTCTGTCCCGGTAACACTGTTTGTTCAAGAAGCACTTCGAGGGTCGCGACCTCGCCTCTGATTACTTCGACAGGGATCAACTTCGGTGAATAACCGATATAGCTGATCCTCAGAAGATGTGGGCCAGCTGGAACCTGAGAAAGGACGAAGGAGCCATCCTTGTTCGTGTTCGCGCCAATGCGCGTTCCTTGCAGCATCACATTCGCCGCCTCGAGCGGCCTCTGCGTTTCACCATCGAAGACTCTGCCTCGAATGGTACCGGTTTCTTGCCCGTACGAGCTCACGATGAAAGCCAGGGACACCATCAGGACCATGCAGTGTCGCATACAATCCTCCACACAAAAAAAGCCGTATTCCAGTCGGGAGCAACGCTGGAAAACGGCTTCAGGACAAAACCAATTTGCCGTTTTCCTTCGCTGGTATTACCCAGTTCAGGTTCGGAGGGTCTGCTCTCAGCCGTCCTGTTCCGACTCGTCGGAACGGGATGCACCCCTAACGGAATTACCAATATCAATGATGGAAAAGAACTACTGCAATATACAAGCTGTGGGAGAGCTTGTCAAGCGTGCTTGATTCAATCTCTCCGAACTCCTTGCCTGCCACTCATTTTTTGTCTATTTTCTTCAGCA
>QYQB01000322.1 GCA_007280275.1 bacterium
CATCCAGACTCAGCAGGCAGCCTCGCCGAAAAACTGGGCATTCTCAAGAGTTCTCTTTCTAAGATATTGTCAGCGCTCCAGGAGCGAGGCCTTATCGAAAGGGCACTTGGGGATACTGACCGTCGGACGGAACGGCTCACGCTGACTGATGCCGGAATTGCATTGGTCGGGCGGGTCCAGTCGAGGGCCGAGGAAATCGCCATAGCCCTTCTGGAACTACTTCCTGAAGAACGACGGTCTCAATTTATGGGTTGTGTCCGCACGATCACATCAAATGAGGTCCCTGTTGTATCCGAGGCTACGAGCAGTCAAATGGAATCGTCTCACGAACCAACTATCACATAAAGGAGGTTTTCATGAAGATTTCGCGAAAAGATTTTCTATCGTCAGGGTCAAAATACGCTGCCGGGGCCGTCGTTGGCGTGGTGGCCGCTGATTCCCTCATGAACAAAGCGATGGCAGGCGTCAATGCCGCGTGGCCATATCCGTATCAGGCACTCGACGTTGAGAAAGTTCGGATTCTGGGGCACGATTTGTACTACGACGCCACATACGGAGGATGCTGCTTCGGCGCATTTGCTGCGCTTGTGAAAGCCAGCGCGGATGTCGCAGGAGAACCCTACACATCGTTCCCTACAGGAATGATGCTATGGGGCGGCGGCGGTGGAGCAAGCTGGGGTGGATCGTGCGGCGCAGTGGTTGGTGCAGCGACTTTCATAGCGCTTGTCACCGCTAAAGCTGAAGCCTCCGCCTTGGAGAGTGAGGTCTTCGGATGGTACACACAGACAAAATTCCCCACGGACATCAGCAACCAGTATGGCGTTCAATCGAAATACACGCAGAACAAATACACACAGGCTCTGCTGCAGAATACCTCGGGCTCCATTCTTTGCCACGCCTCGATCGCAGAATGGTGCAAGGCCGCCAAACTGACTGAGGGCTCAACCGAGCGCAAGGAACGCTGTGCTCGCCTCACGGGCGACGTTGCCGCATATGCCGCAAAGATTTTGAACGACAAATTGGCCGCGAAATTCATGCCGCTCTTTGCTTCGCCGGCGATCATTGCCGAGTGCAAAGGCTGCCATAGCTCGACGATTACCTCAAAGAGTGAGTGCACACAGTGCCACGGCGACCACAGGACAGGCACTTCGCATGTTGCAGAGCTTGAGGGCGTCCCGGCAGGTTACGAGCTCGAGAACAACTATCCAAACCCGTTCAATCCGCAAACGCGGATTCAGTTCGCAATTCCGGCTGCAGCCACCGTAGATATCGCGATTTACGATATCCACGGGCGTTTGGTGCGCAATGTGGTTGCGTCGGAGCACCACGAGTCGGGCCGATATTCAGTTGAATGGGACGGAAAAGACAATGCTGGTGGACGAGTTGCCAGCGGACCATATTTCTGTCGCATGCAGGCCGGACGATTCTCTGCAACTAAGAAACTCACGCTTCTCAAGTAGTATCTGGCCATTTTTCAACTATCAAGGGGAACCTCCCGGGGTTCCCCTTTTTTGTTTGACTCCGACGACTACTCCCAGTCTATGCCTAGAAACCTCGATCTCATTGAATTAATGCGGGGCCATTTCGTATTAAGTAAACGGTTGCTGCGCTGCAGCATACTCTGCAACGTTGGTGTTGTGGTAGTCAGTCTTTCGACTTCCAGCAATGTCTTTCCGGGTACAAATATCTATATTCCGATATCATTATTGCTTGTACAATTTGGCGCCTACGTCCTCCGTCAAGTATCAATCAATCACTTCTCAAGCGCCGAGAATGTGCGAAGCACGGTTATGCTCAAAGACGGCTTAGATCTCGATATTTCGGAATCACATCTGAAGAGGCTATACCGACCATCGAATCCCTCGACGGTACAAGATATTCCCTTCCTCGCTCCATATTATGCCCCTCAATTACATCCGGGACCCGGAATACTGCTGCACATGCTTGCTGAAAATTGCACTTATACAAAGCGCGTTGCTCGAAAGTCTTTCAAGCTTTTGGCAGCCGTGACCACGATAACCGTCCTCGGTGTCGTCGGCCTGATTTCTCTGATGATACATGGTTACGCGACTCGTACGATTCTGGCAAATATCAACATGTTCACTCTGGCTCTCCTCTCATTTTGGGCAACGCTGGACGTTTCAACGTTACGTAGGAGATTCCATGAACTTCACCACAGGTGTTCACACATTCTATCGAAATGTGATGAGCTCCAAAGGGCGAACGTGAACAGACTGGATGAAATAATGCATTTGGTGAGTGAATACAACCGTGCTTTGGCAGCATCCTCGCCTTTTCCGACAAAGTTCTATGAAGCAAGCAAAGCAGACCTAAGCAAACTATGGCCAACCCGAATACACATAGAAAATCGGATCTAGGTTGGGGAGGGTATCTGAACTTAAGGGAAGAGCGTGAAGTAGGTGCGATGTTTTTTCGGAAGGTGGAGGCGGAAGGAAGCGCCGAACTCAGCCAGGACTAGAAGATACTTCCAGAGTTCGAACGGCTACGACTCCTGCTAGAGCTCAAACCATTGTTGAACGGTTCTTTGCAGTGCACTCTCACCCGACTTGTGTCGATACTCGTTTGTATGAGCATCGTAGGTGTAGTCTTGTGACCAGGTGCTTGCATTCCGCCCGGTTTCCCGCAGTGCTTCGAGGATGTAGGCAATCTCTTCATCCGTTGTCGTTGGGTGAAGGGAAAGTCGTACCCATCCCGGCTTGGTGGAAAGATCCCCCTCGTCGATTTTGTCGGTAATTCGCTTTGACGTAAACTCGTCGACGTGAAGCAGATAATGACCGTACGTTCCTGCACATGAACAGCCGCCCCGCACCTGGATGCCGAACCGATCGTTAAGCAATCTGACAACAAGGTTGTAATGGATCGTGTCAAAGTAGAATGAAAACGTTGCGAGCCGCTTCTCGATGTTATCGGCCAAGATGTGCAGACCCGGGATGGCACGTAAACCCTGAAACACCCTGGGGATGAATTCTTCCTCCCGCCGGAGCATCGTATCTGCACCCATTTGCTCCTTGAGCTGGATCGATAACGCGGCACGGATGGCTTGCAGAAATCCCGGAGTTCCACCATCCTCCCGTACTTCGATTTCCGGGAAAAACCGGTACTCTCCCCACGGATTTGTCCAGAGTACGGTGCCCCCGCCGGGTTGATCCGGCGATTCGAGGGTGTACAGGCTGGAATCAAAGACAAGAACTCCTGATGAGCCCGGCCCGGCGAGGAATTTGTGCGGTGAGAACACAATACCATCGAGACGTTCAAGGGGATCGGCGGGGTGCATGTCGATATCCACATACGGGGCAGAAGCGGCGAAGTCTACGATGCAGATTCCTCCGTGCTGATGCATGATGCGGGCAAGCAAATGGTACGGCGTCTGAATACCCGTCACATTAGAACAGGCGGTGAAGCAGCCGATTTTTAGCTTTCTCTCTTTGTACTGATCAAGCAGATTCTGAAAATCATCGACGTCGATCAGCCCGTCAGCGGTCGGTTTGATCACATGGACATCTGCGAGGGTTTCATACCATGTTGTTTGGTTGGAGTGGTGTTCCATGTGAGTCACAAAAACAACCGGCCTGAGTTCTTCAGGGAGCGTGCAATATCTCTTGAAGCGTTCATGGATCTTAAGACCAAGGATTCGATGCAGCTTATTGATCGCCGCGGTCATCCCGGAACCGACAAAGAGAAGGGCATCCTGAGGGCCCGCGTTCACATGTCTCTTGATAATCTGATGTGCAAGGTGGTAGGCATGCGTCATCGCCGTGCCGGAGATGCTTGATTCCGAGTGAGTATTTCCGACGAACGGTCCGAACTCATTGAGTATTCGTTCCTCAATTGGACGGTACAGCCGTCCGCTTGCGACCCAGTCTGCATACACCAACTCCGTCTGTCCATTCAGAGTCTGGATCGGATGATGGTGTCCGATGATATGCTTGCGGAACTCGCTAAAATATTCTTCAAGGTTCCCGCCGTGAGATCCCTGCTTCGCCGATTTCACATTCGCCATCTCTGCTCCTTCACCCAACGATTCTCATGCTGTTTCAACCATAAACCCATCTGTGACGTAACTTGTTCCCTGAAGAGACCTACTTCCTGATCTCCGCGATCTCTTTCACCGCCTCAATAGCCTTGTCGATGTGTTCTTCTGTATTAAATGGGCCGATGCTGAGCCGCACAGTGCCATGAATCTTGTCTGTCCCCAGGCCAACGTGCACTTTGGGTGCACAGTGCAAACCGGTTCGGCAAGCGATGTTGTAATCGACGTCGAGCAAGGTTCCGACATCTCCAGCTTCAAAGTTCTTGATATTGAAGCAGAGCACCGCGTTATGATTCTGTGCACTTTCCGCACAATACATTGTGACGGTCCCGACATCTTGAATGCCTTTCCGGAGCTTATCCCATAGCATCATCTCCCGGGCATGCAGCTGTTCCATTCCATTTTCAAGTACCCATTTGATTCCGGCATGCAATCCCGCGACACCGAGTAGGTTAAGCGTCCCGCATTCAAGGCGATAGGGAAACTCTTCAAGATGGGTCAATTGCGCAGAACGCACGCCTGTGCCCCCAAACCGGGTGTACTTGACAGGCACGTTATCTTTCACATAGGAGCCGCCGATACCGGTCGGCCCCATGAGGCATTTGTGTCCGGTAAAGACAACGACATCGATTCCCATTGTCTCCATGTTGATCGGTACTGTTCCAGCGCTCTGAGTAGTGTCCACAACGAACCAGACACCGGCCTCTTTGCACACTCTCCCAATCTCACCAATCGGCTGGATGGTACCGATAACATTGGAGCAGTGGTTCACAATAACCATCTTTGTGTTCTGACGGATGGCGCGTTTGATATCGTCGGGGTGAACATAGCCATGTTCATCGAACATGATGTGGGTGACATCGATAACCCCGTTGACCTGATAGTGATGCAGCGGTCGTAGGACAGAATTGTGTTCCAGCATCGTTGTAATGACATGATCGCCCTTCTCCGCCAAGCCCTGGATGATCATGTTCAAGGAATCGCTTGCATTGTAGCTGAAGGTCAGTCTGTTAGGGTCGCCTCCGCCGTGAAAGAACTCGGTGAGGAGCTTTCGCGTGTTCATCACAATCTCTTCCGCTTCCAGGGCTGCATCAAATCCCGATCGGCCTGGGTTGACACCATGGTTGCGATAGAAGCTGTTCATGAAGTCGTAAACGACCTCGGGCTTTGGGAACGACGTCGCGGAATTGTCAAGGTAGATTAATGTGCTCATACCATCTTATTTGTTGTGGCGGATAGGAAGCAAAGGGATGAACTACTCCAGCACTAATGCATCGGCGACGATTTCACCAAGCGTTTTGATGTTCACGTCGAGCTTGAACTTGTTGTTGATCTGCATCAACTGGTCGACACAGTTGTGACATGGTGTCACGACGGTGGAAGCTCCCGTTCTTCGAATCTGATCAGCCTTGAGTTCGGCGATTTTCATTCTCCGATCTCCGTATTCACTCATAGCAAGCTGACCACCCCCTCCACCGCAGCAGAAATTGTCGACCCCATGCGGTGTCATCTCAATGAGCGTCGTTGCCGCATGGCTTAGAACGTAGCGCTGCTCATCAATAATACCGCCCTCTCTCACGAGATTACACGGGTCGTGGAGTGTCACAATCTCTCGATTCTTTTCTTTGTCGAGCCTGATTCGCCCATCACGGATATATTCCGCGAGGAGCTCAACGGACGTGAGAACGTCGAAGGAGAAAGGGTGCTGCAGATAGTTTGGCGCCTCCCAGCGGAAAGCCCGGGAACCGTGACCGCACTCCGCGAGCACACAGCGTCGAGCTTGCAGGTTTTCCACCTCTGCATACAACCGCTGGGCAATGAGGGCTGCTTCTTCGAAATTGCACGAAAAGTACGCGTAGTTTGTAACATCGTACATGTGAGTCGAAAGTGTCCAGCTTTCTTTTGCGGCGTAAAATATTTTGGCCATTGCCGAAATCGAAAGCGGGAAGAACTTTGGCTCTCTCGGATTAAGTGTGTACAGGACATTCGCTCCGGCCTGATTCAGCGGAATCGAAGCCTGGGGGTCGTTCACCTCGTCCCTGAGTTCATCTTCCAACCATGAAATGGTGCTGATAAAATCATCAGTCGGAATGGCCATGTTGTTGCCGGTTTGCAGAGCGGCGTTCACCGTTGACTGCAGGGTTGCGGGAACGAGTCCCATTGCCGCCAGCATCGACCTTCCAACCTTTGTAACGTAGGTAATATCAACACCGATGGAACAATGCATCGTGCATCGTCCGCAGAGGGTGCACGATCCGAAGAGCAAATCGACCATCTCGTTCTGCGTCGCATCATCGAGTTCTCTCGCGTTCACGAGTTGGGGAAAAGACCGGCCTGTAAACGAACAATACCGTTGATAGATCGAGGAAACGAGAGCAACCTTCACAGCTGGAACAAAACGCTCATCGTTCGTCGCAAGATAGTACATACAACTCTCCGCGCAGAGTCCGCAGTGGACACAGCTGTTGAGGTGCGACAGGAGCTGACTGTCCTTCAACTCAGAGAGAATCTTCAGGGCTTTCTCTTGTTCTTCAGAAAGATGGCTCATGCCGCTTTCTCACGTTTTTCTGAGTGGCCATATTCCGCGCCGGCCGTAGAACAGGCCGAGCTGGTACCGTGCGGCAAAGAAATAGAGCGCATGTTTCAATTTCCCGAATGGGAGGTAGAGTAACAGGATGCTGACGCAAAGGAAATAGAGCGGGGCAACGACCTCTGCAACGAGCGCAGCCAGAGTGAGGAAATGCAGAAACGTCACCAAAACATTCGACACGTAGTCATCGAGGTTCGAAAGAAACCTGAGTTTCTTTACTGCTATTCTCTTTATCAGTATGCCGACACCACTCAATCCCGAGAGCATGAGAATACCCACCAAGATCCCCCGCAACCAACCATCAAGGCGGGCATGAAGAAACAACGGGAAGAAAAGGATGATGGCGGCGAACGTCCCGGCGTGATACAACAACCCCGCCGTATACGTTGGCAAATGCAGGTAGGCAGATTCTTTCTTTGCGGGGCTCATGGCACCCAGGAAGGAGTAGGCAATCGCTGATGCCGGCTTGCCTCTGGGGCGGGAAAAATCCTTCGGAGCCCCCAACCTGATCAACCTGACGAAGTGATAGGACAATCCAATCAGGCAGAGAAGAAGGGCAGACAGCGCGAGATAGTGGAAGCTGGTCATATAGGTTTGAGCATCTTAGACACACCCGTCGGGTTTTGGCAAGCCCGCGACACGACACGCACCGCGTGCCGGGCCAAGCGGGAAGAGTTGGTAGATTTCTCTGAGCTTTATGCCTGTTGTCTGGCAGATTGAGCGAATCATCGGTGCCAGTCCTTTTTCTTCCCAGTTCTGGCGGATGAACTTCACGATCGCCCAATGCTTCTCGTTCATCTCTGTAATGCCGTCGTGCTGCGCAATTAACCGGGCCACGTCTTCATTCCAAAGATGGGGATCTGAGAGAAAACCATCGCCATCGACTTCGAATACTCTTCCTTCAATTTCCATGATTGGCATAAGAACATTCTCACTCAACTAATGACTATCATCGGAAAGTCTATCGAATTGATCAATAATTTCTGAGGGTGAAAACGGGGAGTCGGGTAGAACAAAATCAGGGCAGAAATTCAGAGCGTTCTTGGCGATGAATCGCTTGCAGACACTCCAGAACTCGGCTGTGCCAAGACAATACGCGTCGAGGTAGAACTGCTTCTTCTGTGGATCGGAGACAATGTTTGCCAAGTGGACAAGCTGGCAGGCGTTATAGTTTGGACAGTGTGGCGCTTCCATATCTCATTTCCACAGAATCTGTATCCTGGACCTACGAGGGTGATTTCGGTGCGAGTGCGCATCAAAGGAGTTGTTCTAGGCCGAAGTGTCCTTCGCGGCTCGTGTTCAATCCGTCTGCGTAGGGACCTTCCTCCGAGTACGAAGTACTAAGTTAGAGATCGAAGCTTCAAAATCAAGGCTTCCCACGCGAAAAAGGGCGCTCGACAACTGTTCAAGCTCGGCACATCAGATGCTGTCGCGCTCAATTCGGCGTTTTTGGTGCGCGATACACGAGCGTTGTGGACGCCTGGTTGGTGGGCAGGATGATGACTTCAGCAATCTGCACATGTGGTGGCCTGGTGGCGCAGAAGAGAACCGTTTCTGCAACATCCACTCCTGTGAGTGGATGGAGATTCTGGTAAACAGTTTTCGCGCGCTGTTCGTTGCCGCGAAATCGCACCATGCTGAACTCGGTCTCCACAAGACCGGGATCAACGGTACAAACGCGAATCGGTGTGTCCACAAGATCGTGCCGCAATCCTCGCGTCAATGCGTCGACAGCAAACTTCGTAGCGCAGTAAACGTTTCCGCCGGGATAGACTTCATGACCTGCGATGGAACCAATGTTGATGATCGTCCCTTTACCCCGGGCAACCATGCCGGGGATGATGGAGCGGCTCACATACAATAAGCCCTTTACGTTGGTATCGATCATTTCCTCCCAGTCCTCGAGCTTTCCTTCATGAAGCTTGTCAAGCCCGCGGCTGAGTCCCGCGTTGTTGAGAAGCACCTCGATATCCTGCCACGAAGCCGGTAGGTCTTGGAACGTCTTCTCGACCTCCGGCTGATTGCGCACGTCGAGCTGAAGCGTGAGTGCTTCCGTGCCGTACGTTTTCTGCAGTTCCAGGGCCAGTGCCTCGAGTCTCTCCTTGCGCCGGGCGGCAAGAATGAGACGGGCGCCCTCCCGGGCAAAGGCTTCTGCGCAGGCGAGCCCGATGCCACTGCTTGCGCCGGTGATGAGAACAGTTTTCTTCGTAAGAGTTGTCATAGAAACCGTTGAGGGTGAATGAGAATGTCTGGGGTCTTCGAATGCTCTTTCCGCAACGCTCGTCAGCCAATCCCCGAGAGCAGGAGCACTGCGCTGAGGATCATCAGCACAATCGATGTTGTCCATCCGATGACATTTTGGTACCGCTTGTTGGTGTACTCTCCCATGATCTCGGACTTGTTGATGATGAGCATCATACAGATCAGCACGACCGGCAGAAGGACTGCGTTCAACACCTGCGTCCAGATGGTAATAGCAATCAGGGGAGCATTAGGGAGCAGGATGATGCCGACAGCAATCAGGATGGTGAACGTAAACAGAGTATAGAATTGTGGGGCATCGGAGAATTTCTTATCAATCCCTGCCTCAAAGCCAAACGCTTCACAGATAATAAACGCAGTCGCCAGCGGCAGGATGGCAGCCGAGAATACTGAAGCCACAAACAATCCGAAGGCAAAGACCTGTGAAGCAAGAGCGCCGGCAAACGGTTTCAGTGCCATCGCTGCATTCTTTGCCTCATTGATCTGTATGCCATTGACGTGGAGCGTCGCTGCGCAAGAAACGATAATGAAAAACGCTACCACAACCGTTATGACGCAACCAGCAACAACATCCCAGATAGTGTACTTATAATCGGCAATCTTGATCCCCTTCTCGATAACCGAGGACTGCATATAGAACTGCATCCATGGAGCGACCGTGGTACCGACGAGTCCCAGCACCGTCGTGATGTACGCGTTGTCCCACTGAATCGTTGGCGCAATCATCTCCCTGCCAATTTCCCCCCAGTCTGGCTTGGCAAGCACAGCCGACACGATATAGGAAAGCAGAAACACGCTGAAGAAAAGAAATATCTTCTCTGATATCTTGTAATTCCCCTTTACAACGAGAATCCAGACTGCCATTGCAGAGAGTGGCACGGAAATGTACTTGTCGACGTTGAAGACCATCATGCTGCCCGCAACACCGGCAAACTCTGTGGCCGTGTTGCCGATACCGGCGATGAGGAGCAGGATGAAGACGTAGAAGGTAATGCGTACGCCGAAGTTCTCACGTATGAGATCCGCCAACCCCTTCCCCGTCACAATTCCCATGCGCGCGTTCATCTCCTGCACAGTCAAAAGCGCTATGAAGGAGGGGAGCAACGTCCAGAGCATCCCGTAGCCATACTTCGCCCCGGCCACCGAGTACGTCGTGATTCCGCCCGCGTCGTTATCGACACTGCCGGTGATAATGCCGGGGCCGATAACGCTCAGGAAAATCAGCAGGTTGCGGAACGCCGGTCGTTCTTTCAGTTTTTGAGCCAGACCCATGCTATCCCTCAGATGCCCGTCTTACTTCGGGAAAAACCGCATCGAGTGCATCACGCATCGTGATAATTCCCTGGAGCTTGTCGTATTCATCTACAACGGGAATCGCGTCGAACTTGTACTTGAAGAACACCTGCGCCATGCGCTTGATACTCGAGTCGATGCGCACAGAAATGATGTTGCCGCGCATGATGCTTGCGATTGACATTGTCCCTTTCGAAGAAAGCAATTGCCGCAGCGTGACAAGCCCTCTGATGTGCTCCTCCTCGTCAATAACATACACATAGGACAGGAGCTCTGCCCGTTTGGTCTCTGCCTTCACGGCTTTCAGAACCTCCCGGACGGTCTGGGTCTCCATCGCGGTGACGAAATTTGTGTTCATAATGCTTCCCACGCTGAAGGCAGACAGCTTCGTCAGATCTTTGATCTCTGCAACTCTGTCCTGTGTGAGAAGGCGGAACACCGCTTCCCGCTTGTCGATGTCGAGCTCGTCGAGGAGATCTACGGTTTCGTCCATCTGCATCTCAGCGATGATGCCGGCGAGTTTCTCGTTGTCCAGCGACTCTGCCATTTGGACCCGGAGATTTATTGGCATTTCCTGAAGTGTCGCTGCGGCGGTGACAGCACTGATGGATTCGAGAAGCGAGATTCGCTCGTCGGTTCCGAGGTCTTCCAGAATATCTGCGAGGTCGGCAGGATGAATCGCTGAGAGCTTTGAGGAATCCGCCTTCAGAATTACTGAACCGTTGACGTTTGTCGCTGTCATCGGTTGCACGTTCTTCCAGGTCAAAAACTTGTCGTTGATGTCGCGTGCGAAGAACCAATGAAAAATCGGATTCAGAAAATTCACCCAACCGAGTCGTCGAAGCAAGCCCTTGAATCCAATGTCGATGTGAACGAGCCAGAGATTTGGATTGTCCTTGGAAGAGTTGTCGATAAGCAACTGCAAGTCGTTGACGCGCACTAACTTGTACCCCGACGTCGAGATGATCTGTTTGTCCAGAAACGTTTTCTTGAGAAGAATTTCGTTCTCGGCGGATTCCCGGTGATTGCTATCGTGCTCGAAAGGGTACTCGACAGTGACATGCTTCTTGAACATTGTCAGCCGGACAAGACCCCACGGGACGTACAACGGGTCCTGCTTGTCGTACATGGACGCAATGAGCGCGGTGATCTTCGGATAGACGTGGCTTGTGCGCGCGGCGACATCAACAATCCGCCCAATTTTTCTGCCGGTGGTGGCATTGAAAATTGGGAGGTGAAGAATCTCGGATAAGAAAATGAAATTGAAATTGTCGCCGCTCATGCGTAAGCCTGTTTCTCTCGGAAAGTGCTGGAAGATAGCACGAAAGACGGAGAAAATCTATGAATTCTTGTGTGCGGTGAATTTATTATTGCTGATCTCTGTCACACGTCTGATGAACAAAGATCATCGGTCAGTGGGTTAATCGAGAAGAAGTGCCTCTGGTCAGGAGTAGGGGAAGACCAGTATCGATCTCAAGAGGCGGCACGCCGGGCGGTCAGATCCTTCCTCGAAGGATCTTCCACCGGTCGACAACCTCGTAGCCTTTGACCACATAATAGTAGTCGAAGTTGGCCGCCGTCAGGCAGGAATGATGCTCAAGGATGCGAACCTTGTCTCCGACTTTGTACTGCCCCTTCAAAGCCATGGCATCTGATATCAGGACCTTGCCATGTTCTTGCGACAGGGTTTTGACATGCACATGTGCCTGGAGCCGCTTACGGTCATAATCCTCGTACACAATCCCCATATCCATGTCGTTGCTGATGTGCACGGGGCCGGGATCTTTTGAGAGAGCAAGAGCGCCAGCGTCGATCACGAAGTGGGAGGCCCCTGGTTGATGAGAAATAACGGAGGCAAGCACGGTCAGCGCACAATCGGACACACCGCAACTCCCGAGCATGACCTGTGTGTAGTCGTAAAAAGCGTAGTTGCCCGGCCGAATTTCGTTGACACCGTCAAGATTTTCTGTCACCGACATCGTAGGCGTTGAGCCGAGACTCACCAAGGGGATGTTGTATCCCTTGTTTCTCATTCGCTCCGCAAATTCAACCATAACTGCCCGTTCCTGCTCGGCAACGATGAGAATGTCTGCGCGGTTGCGGGCCTCGTACGAATGACCGGCATGTGTCAGGATGCCGTCGAAGACGAGGTTCTTTGATTCGTTGAGTAATCGCACAAGTTGCTCTGCAAGAACGGATTGCGGATCTACACCTGCACGATGGTATCCGCAATCAACTTTGAGCCATACATGGAAGCGTTCGCTGCCAACGCGCTCGATGGTGTCGAGCCGTTCAAGCATATCGAGGCTGTCGACGACGACGCGAACCGCAGCTTTGTCGCAAAGCTCCATGATGCGCTCGATATGGTCTGGGATCAACGGAAGCGTCCATGTAATATCGTTGAAGCCGGCAACGACGAATTGCTCCAGTTCAAACAATGTCGAGACGGTGATGCCGCGCGCTCCCAACTCCAGCTGATGATTAGCAATCTCGATGCATTTATGAGTCTTGATGTGTGGACGCAGTGTCACGCCGAACGAATTTGCGCGATCCTGCATCCTGGTAAGATTGCGCTCGAGAATGCTCTGGTCGAGCAGCAACGCTGGGGTCGGAATCTCTTGAATGGAGCCTGGTAGTCGCATAGAATATGTCGCGGTGATGGCTTCGTTTCGTCTGTGATCGGTGCTTTGAATCTTTCGCTCATTCCCTTTTCGGCAAGGGGCCGTATCCCACTATCCCGTGCCATGAATCTCTATAATCTCGCCACTAATGTCAGAAAACTCCATAACATTCTTGTTGATCCAGTGCACAGAGCGGTTCCTTGGTGGAAAAGCGCTGAAATCTACGCATGGGCCGTTTTTGTGCCTTCCGCCGCCGTGTTTCATCCGCAAGCCTTGTAGAACACAGCAACGATGATGTGCTGTCACCGTTCCATCGGCTTGGCGCTGGGATATTGTTGAAGCATGCCATTGCTCTGCATAAGCGTTTCGATACCCGCTGCATCGAGCGGAAGAAAATCGGACACGACTTCGGCTCTCTGTTCCGTAATGACAATAAGATCTTCACAGCGAATGTTGATGTTCTCTTCCGGCACAAGAAGAGAAGGCTCCATAGTGAAGACCATGCCGGGGCGAAGAGGCCCGAAGTCCTCTCCCACGTCGTGAGTAGACATTCCGACCCAGTGGCCAAGCGAGGCACGAGGCCGGTTTGCAGATTGACGAAATGAATCGACGAAACGCTTTGTTGCCCGTTCGTACGCCGGCTTCGAGAATCTGGTTCTGGAAAGAATGCCATCCATCTCCCGTACTGCCTCCAGCAAAATTGCCGGTGCTGTGAGTCCCGGCTGGATTGCTTTGAGAACAGCACGATAACAGCCGACATAAAAATCATACAGCTCCCGCTGCGCTTTGTTGAACTTGCCGTTGACCGGCCACACGCGCGTCAGGTCGCTCATATAGTACCCGTAGTCGGGACCGAAGTCCATCAGCAGCATGTCTCCATCCTGCATTTGTCTTCTGCCGGCATTGTAGTGCCCGATCATGGCGTTCGGTCCACTTGCGATCAACGAGTAGTAGGCTTCTCCCTGTGCCCCATTTCGATAGTAGCCGAATTTCGCGACAGCATCAAGCTCATATTCCATAATGCCCGGTTTCGTTGACCGCATGCATTCCATGAGTGCCAACGCCGATAACTGTGTTGCTTTCTTGATGAGTGTGATTTCGAGGGGACTCTTGATCAATCGGAGTTTGTCGAGCGTTGGAGTAAGATCCCGGATTTCAAATTGCGGAAAGCGCGAACGGAGAAGTTGAATGAAATTCCCTTCGCGCGACAGACGTCCATCGAATGGATCGGACGACGCATCTGCAACGGAACGGACTGCCAGGTCGCGGCTCACTGCGAATCCCTCTGCAGGACTGAACGGCGTGAACAGCGTTCGCATCATGGTTCCCCTTGCATAGCGCGCCAGGTGTTCGGCCAGCATATCAACTCCGTACACGGCGTCAACACCAGTAAACTGCCTGACGAGTTTTTCTTCTTCCGGTGAGAGAGCCTTGCCCTCGGCTCGTTCTCGTCCTTCGTTCCGGTGAGGGAAATAAAGGGTGGATCGTCGCTGCGATCCGTCAAGTAGGATGTACGCGTGCGGGGTTTCCACTCCGCAAAGATAATAGAACTCGTTCGATTGGCGGAAGCGGACATACCCGACCGGACTTGGCGCTCCCTGCACAAGCGCAAATGCAGACGGGCCTGTTGCATCGTAGACGCGTGCGCGTCGCGCTGCAAAGTCTTCCACTGGGAAGTCCTTCGTGAAGAATGGAAATGCTTCTTGCGCTGTAGCCGACATGGTGAGGAATACGACCTGGAAGAACAACAGCCGGATTTTCTTGTTCATTGCTTGGCTCTCCACCTTGTTGGAAGTGAACACTTTTGCGCTAAATTCTTCTAGCGACACTCTATTGAAGTCGGTATCCTCCGGGGGGAGAATCATCATGACCTGACCGCTGTGTCTCAACCGGAGCAAAAGGTGCTCCAGAGAAGGGTCCTCTGGCGAGAATGTTCTGAGAGGCGCCGTGCTGTGCTACTCTTGAAGGACGAGCGAGCGCATTTCTTTGACCGCGCGCTCCAATCCGACAAACATTGAACGAACGACAATCGCGTAGCCAATGCTGAGCTCGTCGATATCCCGGATCGCGGCGATCGCACCGACATTCGAATAGTTGAGTCCATGT
Organism: bacterium; assembly: GCA_007280275.1. Classification (GTDB taxonomy): domain Bacteria; phylum Bacteroidota; class Ignavibacteria; order UBA10030; family UBA10030; genus UBA9647. Next base: position 14,924 of record QYQB01000322.1, read on the forward strand.
CCTGCATGGACACCCATGCCGAGCGACTTGGCACGCGCTGCAGCCTGTGCGACCTGGGCGAACAGTTCCTGTTGATAGAGAGAGTTGCGTGCTTCGGCATATTCTCCCGTGTGAATCTCAATCATGTCGGTTTCTATCTCGTGCGCCGCCTCGATCTGCTCTTTGATTGGATTCACGAAAAGGCTTACCGCGATCTTGTGTTGGTGGAAAGTCCTGATCACTTGCTGGAGATGGAGCTTGTTGGCCCTGACATCGAGCCCGTCTTCCGTCGTCAATTCCCGGCGGCGTTCAGGGACCAGCGTCACGAAATCGGGAACGACCTCCAGCGCGACCTGGATAATCTCATCGATTGCGGCCATCTCAAGGTCGAGTTTGGTGGTGATCGTCTTCCGGAGCTCACGGACGTCGGCATCGCGAATATGGCGTCGATCCTCGCGGAGATGGCAAACAATGCCATGAGCGCCTGCCGCTTCACAAATCCTGGTTGCCTCAACGAGGCTGGGCTCGTGGCCGCCCCGGGCATTGCGAAGGGTGGCAATATGGTCAATATTGATGGTCAAACGCATAGTTGTCTCATACATTGAGATCAATTTCGGTTACTAATATACGAAAATTCGCACTCTTTAGTAATTTTGTCGGATTTGAACAATCCCGTGCCTACCAGGCAGGACTGGGCTCTCGTTGGATCCCCCGCGCAACTTTTCCCGCAAAACCAGCGTAGGTCTAGATGACCTATTCACATCCCCCGAGGCGACGCCATGACCTTCTTCTCCAGAATCTCAATGATGCTTCTGTTCACCGTTTTCATGTTGACGGTGGCTGAAGCACAATCTACAAAGAAAGAAACCGCTGAGAACGACAAACATGAAAACCTTGGCAAGCGCATTGGGTCGATTGTCGAGGACGTGATCGACAAACTTGAAAGGGAGTTTTCAGGTCGCAGCGAGCAGCTCCCCATCAAGAAGGATGTGTTCAAACAGGCGCAATCACAGGAGCCGCCACGCGATATCGTGACACCCGTCGCGGAAGACAGCAACCTGACATACCAGGGCAACACCGTCATCCAGAAGGGTGACACCGTAAACACAAACCTGGTTGTCAAAGGAGGCGACCTGACTGTATACGGGCGTATCAATGGTGATGTGCTCGTCGTTGGCGGGGATATCTACATAAGAGACGGAGCGTACATCGGCGGAAACATCAAAGTGATCAATGGAGAAGTAAACAAAGATGATGATGCCGTTGTCGTGGGGTATATCGACAAGGGTAGCTCGAAGAAAGAAAAAGCCTACAGGGAAGAAGAGAAGAACTTCCGCCGTTCTTCGACGAAACTGAATGCGAACTGGGTCAACGAAACGACCAATCTTGACAACTTTATCTTTCGGTACAACAGGGTTGAAGGTCTTTTCCTCGGCACCGGATCGGAAAAACGGTACTATTGGGACAGTCAACGATCCTACAGCCTGTACGGATCTGTCGGTTACGGATTCAAGTCGCACGACTGGCGCGGCAACCTGGGCCTGAGTAGGCAATTCGCGTTTGACGATGGACAACTTTTCGAAATTGAGGTAGAAGGACACAGCCTGACCGATACAAAGGACGACTGGCTTATCGGCGTCCAGGAAAACACGGCAGCGGCAATCCTCATTCACGAGGACTATCGCGACTATTTCCGTCGCGATGGGTATGGTGTGAATATTGGATATGCCATGCAACGGGACTATCTCACTGGTCAAGTGAAGGCGGGATATCTCTCCGACGAGTACAGGTCGATGGAAAACCAGACAGAGTGGTCGATCTTCGGAGGAAACAAGCAATTTCGTACGAATCCGGCCATTGACGAAGGCCGAATGCGAAGCATTGTTTCGTCGGCCGGCCTCAGCACGGTGACGACAACGATCTACGGCCCCGAGGGGTGGAGCATACTGGCGACGGCAGAGGTTGCAGACAAGAAATTCGGTGGGGACTTTACGTTCAACCGATATGTTGCCGACATTCGTCGCTATCAGCCATTGGGTCGGTACGATAACCTGAACGTTCGCTTCCGGGTTGGCACCTCTGAGGGAGACCTGCCTTTTCAAAAGACGTATGAGATTGGCGGCCTCGGAACGCTTCAGGGGTACCCATTCAAAGGTGAAATTGGAAACAGAATGCTCCTGATGAATGCAGAGCTCATCGTCAATGGCGACTTTCTCGGCGATCTCAGTTTCTGGCCAAGCTGGTTGATGCGTGGAGTCAATCTCCTCGTGCTGACGGATGCCGGCATTGTGCGCGACGTGGACGCCAACGCTTTGTGGACGAGCGGTTTCAGCGACATCAAGGTCTCTGATTTCAGGCACGATGTCGGAGCAGGAATTGCATCGCGAAACGGCTCATTCCGGCTTGCACTTGTATGGCGCACGGATCGAAAGGATACCGCGCACTTCATCTTCCGCTTCTCTCGCCCCTTCTGAAAAACGCGGTTTTGTGATTGTTGTTTGAAAGGTCGGATGCTGAATCCGACCTTTTTTTGTTGCGCCCCGCATGGCGAGGGATTGCGATCCCCACTGCCCTTGGGTATCAGGCCTTTCGGGTTCCGGACGAGTACATTTGCCTTAAATCCGCGATAGATAGGCCAAGCTATCGGGAACTGATTTTGGAGAGGAAGAACCTTGGTGAAGGCGGCTGTGGGTGGAGAAACAGGATCAAGTCAAGTGAGGTATAGGGTGGTACTGGGGAAGAACGAGGTCCA
>QYQB01000208.1 GCA_007280275.1 bacterium
AGCTTGCGCCAGAGATCATAAGATTTTCAGTGGACCGTACCGGGCTCGAACCGGTGACCTCCACAATGCCATTGTGGCGCTCTCCCAAACTGAGCTAACGGCCCAACTCATTGCTCAAAATATACCCATTGGCCTCTGCAAAGTCAACGAGAAATTTCTTGCCGGGAGGAGCAGTTTTTGGTACTTTGCCTGAGAAGAATTGTTCGTTGGTCGCCGCAAGATATTCCTTCAATAACCAGGATCGGGGAGGTCGCAGTGCAGAAAGTGAATAAGCGCATCAAGCGTTCCATTTATTCGATTGCGCTTTTACTGATCATCTCGTCCTGCAAAGATCAAATCACCGATCCAAATACCAATCCGATCGTTTTCCCTGATGCGAACGTGAGCTACTCGAAGCACATCGAGCCGCTCTTCCAGCAACGCTGTGCACTGAGCGGATGCCACGCAGGTAGTTCTGCGCAGGCCGGACTCGACTTGTTCACTCCATCCTACTCCAGCCTGATAAACCATCAACCCCGGCTCGTGAATCCCGGGGCCAGCAACAACAGCCTACTTGTCCAGAGAATTGACGGCCGTATCGCTCCCCAAATGCCGTACTTGAGTCAGCCGATGCCCGCCAACCAGATTAATGGAATCAAGAAGTGGATTGATGAGGGAGCCAAGAACAACTGAAGGAAGATCTAAGGCTTTCGCGCGTCGCTCTTCTCCGTCCGTACGTCCCTGCCCCAGTTGAGCTTTTTCCTTAATGTGTCATAGTAACTCGTGTTCCGCCTTTTGACCAGCCTTGCCATATGAGGGGCTTTTCTTACCTTGATTTCGGTCGGAGGACGGAGCAGGACTTCGTCTTGTCCATCGGCGGTTACATGTACTTTGTGATCAGCTGCGGCCACCTTGATACGGATAATAGAATCGTCTGGCACAATGACAGGCCTGGCCGTGAGGGTGTGGGGACAAATCGGACTTATCGTAATCGATCTGTTATTGGGGGTGACGATTGGACCGCCATTGGCCAGCGCATATGCCGTCGATCCAGTGGGTGTTGAGAGAATAACGCCATCAGCTGTGAAGGTCGCCAGGTATTCGTTGTTTACGTAAGTTTCAAAATCGAGGACACGCGAAGTTCCGAACTTATCAACGACAATGTCATTGAGGGCAAAATAACTCCTTGTGCTTTTTGAAGTTGTAGCCTGCAGCATCATCCTCTCTACAACGAAGTAGTCTCCCCTCAGCACTTCCGTTAAACAGTCATCAAGATCATCGACAGACACCTCAGCCAAAAAGCCGAGCTTACCAAGATTGACCCCAAGGATTGGAGTGCCCTTTTCAGCGACCTGGCGAGCCAGACGGAGGATCGTTCCATCACCTCCCAATGAGATAAGGATATCGCTGCCGCCCGCGAGTCTTCTGTCCGAAATGGTTCGCCCTGACAACTTCAAGCGGAACCGTTTCCGCAGTACGTCAGCCAGAGTGCGTTCGACAACGTAATCCACGCCCTCGACTTCAAAGCGCTGGATGACCCTCTGTGCGATCTTTGGGACGCCCTGTTTTCGCAGGTTGCCCGCGATTCCAAACCTCATCTCTAGTCCGTCTTCTCAGATACTGAAGGTTCGGCAGATCCAGACTTTCGAGCCTCATCTTTGCCGAGCTCCTCAACATAGTTGAGCTTGAGTTCTTTTATGATATTTGCCAGAAACCTTGATTCGTCGTCAGACAGATTCCCCTTCGTCTTGGATGAAAGGGCATCAAGCGTATCAATGACGAATTGAGCCTGGTCGAGGCTTCTCTCAATCTTGTCGGAAAGGGGATTCTTTGTCTTACCCATGTGCTGCATTGCTGCAGCGTGGAACATGAGCGCCAATCCCATGAACAAGGCAGTCTCTTTTTCGCTTTCGGCCATTAGGCTTTGCTCCTTTTAGTGTCAGAAGATAGCTCCCACAGCTTTGCATATTTGGTGAACACGTAGCAGGCGGAAAGAACACTCAGAATGAAACCCTGAATGCCATCCATGAATCCCATCTTGATGAAATACATGCGGACGAACACCCACACAGGTCTAACGATGAGCTGGCTCAATCGAAATGCGGTTTGTCGCTCAGCCATTTCATCAGCAGCGAGAGTAGTGTAACGATTGAACTTGTCAAAATAGTGCCACAGGTTTGGATCGGTGTAATGAAGCAAGTCGAACCTCAGCCTGCCAACCTGTCCATCGAACTCCAACCGTTCGTGAACCTTGTGGTCCGAAAATCGGCCTGAGCCGCGCTTGAAAAGTCGCGTCACATATCCCGGGTACCAACCGGAGTGACTGATCCACCGCCCCAGAAAGAAAGCTTTTCTTGATATTTCATATGCAGCAAAAAGCGCTGCTTGTTGTCCTGTAACACTTTGGACTTCTTCACCTAGTTCCCTGGTTACGCGCTCATCCGCGTCAAGCCATAGGACCCACTCGCCGGTGCACTGCTGCAAAGCGAAGTTCTTTGAGGCTGCATACCCCTCCCAGGGTTTCACGTAGACTTTCTGAGTGTACTTCTTGGCGAGTTCAAGCGTCTTGTCGTCACTCCCGCCGTCGACAACCACAATTTCCTGAGCCCAGCGGACAGAATCAAGGCACTCCGCTATATTCCGCTCTTCATTCTTTGTTATTACGATTACTGACAGAGAACTCAAGAGCCAGCACCCCCTGAAAGCGTAACAGAAAACGCTTGCCACGAAGACACCAAGGCACGAAGCCTTCGGATAAAAAAGCGTGTGAAAATTCTGGTTTTGCTCTTCATCTTCTTCGTCATTTGGTGCTTTTGCGACGACCCGCGGGTTTCCGGGCAGACTTCTCAGGACCCGATTACAACATTCACGAGTTTGTTCTTGACCACAATCGTCCGCAATACTTTTTTACCGGCAACATGCCTCTGTATGTTGGACTCTTCGTGCGCCAGTCGCTCGAGTTCCTTGTCATCAGTGCCTTGAGGCACCAGGAGCTTTCCCCTTACTTTTCCATTGACTTGCAGGACCACTTCAACCATATCCTCGACTGTTTTTGCAGGGTCGAACGCAGGCCAGGCCTCGTACGCGAGTGACGTCTTGTGACCGAGAAGCTCCCACAGTTCCTCGCCCAAGTGGGGTGCAAGCGGGGACAACAACAGGACAAACTGCTCAAGCTCCTTTCGCGGAAGCTTTTCCAGTTTCATGGCTTCATTCAGAAAGATCATCAGTTGGGATATCGCTGTGTTGAAGCGAAGACCGTCGATATCCTCCCCCACCTTCTTTACTGTCTGGTGGAACAGTCGTTCAAAGTCAGGTCCAGGCGCTTTGTCAACAATGGAGGGGTTAAGATTGCCCGCCTCGTCGACGAACAACCTCCAAACACGACTCAGGAAGCGAAAGACTCCTTCGACACCCCTGGTGTTCCAGGGCTTCATCTCCTCGAGTGGCCCCATGAACATCTCGAAAAGGCGCATCGCGTCTGCGCCATATTGACCGATGACATCGTCCGGATTCACCACGTTTCCTCGCGATTTCGACATCTTTCGCGAGTCTTCTCCCAAGATGATACCTTGATGGCGAAGCCTTGTGAAAGGCTCCTTCGTGCTGACGTAGCCCAAATCGAACAGGAGCTTGTGCCAAAATCGCGCATACATCAAATGCAAGACAGCATGTTCAGAGCCGCCAACGTAGAGATCGATGGGCATCCAATAGCGCTCTTTTTCGGCTGAACAGAATACATCCGGATTCGCGGGATCGATGAAGCGAAGGTAATACCAGCAGGAACCGGCCCATTGAGGCATGGTATTCGTTTCCCTTCTCCCCTTCATTCCGGTCTTCCCGTCAGTGACATTGACCCAGTCTGTAGCGAGCGCCAGTGGAGATTCCGTTGTTCCACTCGGTTGGAATTTCTTCAGATCCGGCAACAAGAGCGGCAATTCGCTTTCGGGTAATGCGGTCATCGTCCCGTCTTCGAGATGAACGATGGGGATCGGCTCACCCCAATACCGCTGTCGGGAGAACAGCCAGTCACGAAGCTTGAACTGCACTGTCGCCTTGCCGAGTCGCTTCTGTTGAAGCCAGGCAGCGATCACTTTCTTCGCTTCAGCGGTTGGCAATCCATCCAGAGAGATCTCACCGCTCGACGAATTCATTCCAACTCCGTCGTCAATGAAGATCTCGGGCGCTTCAGGTCCGCCATCGACAACCTGAATGATCGGGAGATTGAATTTCTTCGCAAACTCAGCGTCGCGCTCGTCATGGCCCGGAACCGCCATGATCGCTCCGGTCCCATATCCCATCAGAACATAGTCCGCAATCCAGATCGGGATTTCCTTCCCCGTGGCCGGATTGACCGCATAGGCTCCGATGAAAACACCTGTTTTGTCTTTTTCAATGCCGCGTTCAAGCTCCGATTTGCGGGCCGCCTGAGTCCGATAGTCCCCGACTGTCTTTCGCAGTTCCGGCACTGTGAGGGCTTCCACAAGTGGGTGTTCCGGCGCCAACACCATGTATGTGGCACCGAACAACGTATCAGCGCGCGTCGTGAAAACACGCAGACCCTCCGTGCGTCCGTTGATCGGGAAGTCTATCTCGGCTCCCTCGGAGCGCCCTATCCAGTTCCTTTGCTGCTCCATCGTAGAAACAGGCCAGTCAAGTTCCCTGGCATCCTCAAGTAAGCGCTCGGCGTATGCGGTGATCCGCATCATCCACTGCCGCATTGGACGACGCTCGACGGTATACCCTTTTTCCGTCCACTCAGCCACTTCCTCGTTGGCCAGAACTGTGCCAAGCCCCTCACACCAATTCACCGGAATTTCCGCGAGATACGCCAGGCGGTATTTCGCAAGAAAATCGTGCTGTTCTTTCCGACTCTTCTTTTCCCATTCCAGAGCCGTAAACGGCTGATCCACATTCAGCCCGGCTGTCCCCTTCGCCGAAAGCTCTTCCTCCAACGTTTCGATTGGCTTTGCCTTGTTTGCCCGGGGATCGAACCATGAATTGTAGATCTTCAGGAAAATCCATTGAGTCCACTTATAGTACTTCGGATCGGTCGTATTGATTTCCCGTGACCAGTCGTAGCTCAATCCCAACATCTTGATCTGGCGCCGGAAGGTCGAGATATTCTCTTCCGTTGTCGCGCGCGGGTGGATGTTGGTCTGCATTGCATAGCGTTCTGCAGGTAGCCCGAAGGCATCCCACCCCATCGGGTGCAGGACATCGAAACCTTTCATCCTCCGGTATCTGCAAAGGATGTCGGTGGCGGTATATCCCTCCGGATGCCCAACGTGCAAGCCGGCGCCAGACGGATAGGGAAACATATCCAGGATATAGATTTTCGGTCTATCGGACGAGTCATGGGTTCTGAATGTTTGATGCTCATCCCAATAAGTCTGCCATTTCTTTTCGATATCCAGAAAGCGGTACTTCATTCGCTCTTTGAGTCCTTTCAAACCATATTAGGCCCAGTCGAAAAGTGGTGCCACTAAGACACTGAGCCAAAGGCTCATGCGCCTCTGGCGCAAAAGTCACAAAGGTTCTTGAAAGTGAAGAA
>QYQB01000316.1 GCA_007280275.1 bacterium
ACTTCAGCTGAGAGATCTCCACGATAGCCAAAAACGACTCCCTTCAGGAAGCTCGCTTCGCCCGGTCCATGATAGCGGTCGAAGATCCTGTAGATACTATTCTGCGCTCTGCCAATGAAATCGGATAGCGTGAATGACTTAGACCTCGACGTACGGTGAACCGAATTCGTGTCGCGGACACTCACGAATCCCTGGATCCCATTGAGCACAAGATATCTTCCGTAGTCGAAGTCTCCCGGGTTCCGGGCTCCCGGCAGCGACTCCAGATGGCCGGAGATACGGACGATGTCACCAATCTCCAGCGAGTCAGAGTCCTCCCAATGCGCCGTCCTCACGATGTGGATCAAAACACGACGCTCGACCCGAACATCCGCAGAGTCGTTGCCGATCAGAGCAGTGCGCACGATCATCTCGGAACGGGATCCCCTTCTCACAGGTTCCGATTCGACTCTGCCTTCGACAAGTACTCGTTCTCCGTAGTATTTTGGATTCAGGATATCATTCTCGATCTGATCTCGACGCGTCGCCACTGAAAGAAGTCCCAACAGGATAAGTACGAGGTGAAGTCCAATGGAAGTCAATACGGATGACCTCCACTGAAAATGTGCAAAGCCGACAATCAACAAGCTGCCGGCGACGAGGAAAAAGAGCAGCGACGGAGCTATCCGGACGATGTTGTCAAGCACTATGCCGGCAGTGAACAGCAGGACGACCCTGGCTGCCGGTCTCTTACTCCACCAAGAAGTGTTCATCTGGCCTAGAGCGTGGCGAGAAGCGCTGGTGTCACGTGTGTGAGGTTTTTCAAAACGGCGCTGAGTTCCCTGCGTTTTTTCCCTGCGAGGATACAGGGAACAGGGTTGCGCGTGTGGGATTTTGTTGAAAGGTCTTCGATATTACCGTGATCGCTGGTTACGATGAGTGTGCACTCTTTCGCATCAAAGTCCTCGAGCAATCCGCCCAGCATGCCATCGAACCGCTCGAGCGTCTCGACCGCTATCGCTATATCTCTTCCGTGGCCGGCGTAGTCGGTGAGCCAGTATTCGAAGAGCGTAAACGAGTGACGCAACGCGATTCGCCAGAGATGCTTTCCGGCTTCGCGGGGAGTTATGATAGGAAGTTCGGGATACCCAAGCTCAGGCCATCGCGCCCGGGTGATGTCGGCAGACACAGCTTCATCGCGGCCCAGGGAATCAGCGTGGAACAAATCGACACCAGAAAACCGGCATGAGATTGTCGTTACACTCAGCCTTCTGGTACCTGATGCCACGTAGTCGAAAAACTGTTTTGGAAACGCGTTGGCGAAACAAACCGACCGTCCAGTGGACTTGATTTGCCGAAAGATGTTGCTCTTTTCTATCAAAGGATGAAGCGTCGTGGTGGGATGTGGGCCGAAGTGTCTCCCGATCAGTTTTGCGGCATTCACGCCCGTGAACAAGCTTGCCTGCCCCGTGCCGCTCTGCGGTAAACCAGCGACTCTCAAGGTAGCGTTCAGGGGGATAGCATCGGCAAGATCGGATGTGATCTTGCGCTGCCCAAGATGAGGCAATTTGCCGCCGAGCAGCGACCTCAGGTGAGGAAGCCGGGCACGGAACATTGGGTTGATGTCCGGATCCCGTTTTCCGAGGCCCACCCCATCCAGAAAAAGAAAAATCGCGCGCAAGGAGATACCTCCGGCTCAAGACTCGTTGGCAGTCTTGCTCTCAACAGTCACCGTAACAGGTCCATCGTTGACGAGTTCGACATCCATCATGGCACGGAACACACCTGTAGCGACTTTGTCGTCACCCAGGGATAGTCTCAGTCGGCGAATAAAGTGTTCGTACAACGCCTCCGCCTGCTCGGGAGGAGCCGCCTCGCTGTAACTTGGCCTATTCCCCCTCCTCGTATCACCGTAGAGGGTGAATTGAGACACAACCATCGCAGAACCGCCAACATCCTTCAGGGCGAGATTCATTTTCCCCCGGGGATCCTCGAAAATCCTCAGTGCAGCACATCGATCAGCGAGAGACTCCGCATCCGACCCTTGATCGCTCTGCTTCACACCTACCAGAATAAGCATTCCTGAGCCGACAGAGCTATGGAGTTTCCCACCAATACTCACTGAGCAACGGCGAACACGTTGAATGAGCGCTCTCATTGTCCTCTGAGGGTAATAACGTTTCTCGGAATCGTGTACGATGTCAACTCTGCGACGTACTCACCTACGGACAAACGCCCATCACCACACGAGGGATGCCTTGCAGATCATTGACCGCGGAGAGACCCTCGATGCCCGCTTCTTCGAACATTTCTTGCACATGAGTAGCTTGTCCGTGTCCCACTTCAACGAGGACCCAACCATTCTTCCGAAGAAGGTTTCTGCCGGTCTGAGCAATTCGGCGATAGAATTCGTACCCGTCGCTCGAATCAGTGACTGCCGTGCGGGGTTCGAATTGGACAATTTCGGGTGCAAGATGCTCCCACTCGTTCGCAGAGACATAAGGCGGGTTGCTGACGAGCACATCGAACTTTTGAGGGAGCAGTTCAACGAGGGGATCGAAAAGACTCATCTCTTGAAACGAGATTCGTTCAGCAACGCCGTGTGTGACGGCATTGACGCGCGCAACTTCAAGTGCATCCCTGCTGATATCGATCGTTGTCACCTGAGTGTTCCGCACGAGCTTGGCGATGGCAATTGCAATATTGCCGCTCCCGGTGCCGACTTCGAATATCGACGTCGACTCTCCTTCAGGGCGCCGGTTGCAGAAGATCATGGTTTGTTCGACAAGCGTTTCAGTTTCGGGCCGCGGAATAAATACTCTCTGATCCACCTGAAACTGCATGCCCATGAATCCTGTTGCACCGACTATGAACTGCACGGGCTCGTGGTGCAGTCTGCGTTCGTAGAGCGTGCGAAATGTCTTGAGCTCATCCTTGCTCAGTGGCTGATCAAAGTGAGTGTAGAGTTCGATGCGTTGGTATCGAAGAGCATGGGAGAGGAGGAGTTCAACGGTAAGCCGCGCCTCATCATACCCGTGGCGCTGAAGATGATCAATCGAGAACTTCATCAGGTTACGGATCGTCCACGCCTGGGTCTCCTGCTGAAGCGTCATTTTCGCGGGGATCGTTTGGACTGAGCACGAGAGGCGAGTTTCTTCGCTTGGGATTTCTTGGGGGCGGGTTTGGGCTTCTTCTTCTGTATTTTCTTCTTCGGAGGTCCCTTCTTCGAGGCTCCCTTCTTTGCCCGGGGGGCAGAGGGTCTTTTGCCCGCTTGCTTGAGCGCGAGATTCAGATCTTTCATCCTCTCTGGTGAGAACGTGTTCTTGACTTCCCGCTGAAGCTTTTGGGTCTTCGCGAGGATGTCGAGCAACTGATCTTCCGTGTCCTGATCTCCCTCGGGCCGGCGGTGCCATGCCCTCGTGAGGGCGTCCATGGTGACATCGACCTTTCGGCGGATCAAACCCCCGATGATTTCCGGCGTAAGCTCAACACGTTTCAGTTTCACGCGATCACCCGAGTAAAAGCCGAGGCTCTCTAATTCCTCTTGTTGCTCAGATTCCTCGCGTGGGGATTCTCCCAGCGGTTCACCATTCTCGTCGAGCGAGGGCATAAATTCAAATCGGAAATCGCCTTCAAGGAGAGCTGTGAAGTCCGGCAGCGAAGGCATCTCGAATCCCTGTTTCCTTCCCTGCTTCTCCACCGCCTCCCAGATCTTCTTCACTGCGACAATCACATCCTTGTCTGATGCCAGGATGCGTTCAGCTTCATTCAGACAGCGCTCGTACACCGAATCCTCCGAACTCAAGCGTGGGAAAATACACTGGATGAATGTATAACTATTTAGAGGAAAGCGCAAGCAACTCGATTTGCAGTACGAGGTCGCTCTGTGATGCGCGAAGGAGCCTCCCGGCGAAGCAGGCGTGGACCTCAGCCGGAAAACAGAAACGGGTCGAAGAACTTCGACCCGCCAGAAATTTGCGAATGGAGTTTGATACTCTCAGCGTTTCTTTTTCATCTTATCGGCAAAAAGCTGTGCGGACTTCTCGATGTCGTAGCCCACCTTAGGCATATAGGACCCGCCAAATTTTTCGACCATCGATTTTAGCGTGTCGTAAGCATCCGCGCTGCAGAAGAAGATCGGAGTGTTTTTGTTCACGCCCTCGCGCCGGGCCAGCTGCAACAGAGCGATTCCCGGAAGATGGCCTTTTAGGTGAGTGTCTTTAAAGTCGTTGTCGAGAATGACGAGGTTAAAAAGTTCAGACCTAATCTTTTCCCACGTTTCGACGCTTGTTGCCGTTTCAACGATCGTGATTTCGTCTTCCAGAATGGCCGTACACACTTCGAGCGCGAATCCGTGGGATTTGCGCTGCCCGTCATCATCATCGGCAACCAGAACCTTGTAGGGCATCTTCAGCTATTTCCTTCGGGATAACAACCGTCTTTGCTCGAAACCTACAACTTTTTCGGTGTAAAAACAACCCTTCCCGGTGCAGTCAATTGTCCTTTGCGCTCTCTTGTGCGCGGGCGTACACAAGCTTGCCTCCGACTATTGTCTTCTCCACAACCGTCTTCGGGATATCATGAGTCGCAATTTTCATTATGTCTTTCGAGAGAATGACAAAATCTGCTAATTTGCCTTTCTCCAAAGAGCCCAGGAGCCGTTCTTGGAAAGCCGCGAAAGCCGCCCAGTTTGTGTACGCTCGCACTGCTTCCTCGCGAGTCATCGTTTGTGACGCGTACCATCCATTCTCAAATGCGGCAGAATCGCGGACACCCTCGGATGAAAGCTGGAAGAAAGACCGTACATCCTGAGCATTCCTCGGCCTTCCCTGCAGATCCTGCCTCGTCACCGCAGCATAAATCCCGAAGATCGGATTGGGATTCTCGACAGGAGAATCCGAACCACCGGGGATGATCACGCCGGTATTTAGGAGCGAGCGCCAGGCATAAGCACCCAGAATCCTGGTTGCTCCCAAGCGCGCTTCCGCCCAATACATGTCTGATGTGCAGTGGGTTGGCTGCATGCTCGGTATGACACCCAGTTGCTTGAACCGAGGGATATCGTCGAGCGACACCACCTGTGCGTGTTCCACCCTCAACCGGGGATCAGCGGCGGGGTGATTCTTCAGGGCGGCTTCATATACATTAAGAATGATACTGTTCGCCCGATCTCCAATCGCGTGCGTGCAAACCTGGAAACCGTTGCTCAATGCTTCCTCAACGACCTGACTCAGGGATTTCTCATCGGTGACCGTCAAGCCTCTGTTCCCTGCATCGTCGCTATATGGTTCAAGAAGCGCCGCTCCCCGCGACCCCAGTGCGCCATCGACGTACAACTTAATTGTTCTCACCCAGAGGCGGTTATCCCCATATCCGATCAGCGGGCCTTTCGCCGGGTTCGTAGCAGTTTTCTTCGTGTATTGATCCCAGGTATCTCCAGGTCCATCGATTGCTGCATATACTCTGAAAGGAAATTCGTTTCTATCAATAAGATTCTTGTAAACCTCAATGTCCTTCGAATCTACTCCCATATCATCCATACAGACAATGCCGTACTGCAGAAACTCCTCAATTGCCAATTTGATTGCTTCTTCTGATTCCTTCACTGATGGTGGAGGCAAAAACTTGCTCACCAATCCCATCGCATTGTCGACGAACAGGCCCGTTGGGTTCCCTGATGCGTCCCGAACAATTTGTCCTCCTACCGTGTCAGGAGTTTGCCTGGAAATCCCGGCGATTTCCAGTGCTTTCTTGTTGATCCAGGCGGCATGTCCATCAATGCGGACCAGATAGACAGGATTGTTGGGGGCAATCTTGTCAAGAACCTGATGCGTCGGGAATCGCTTGGTCGACCAGAGGTTTTGATCCCATCCTCTGCCGCGAACCCACTGACCGGGCTCACTTTTCCGGATTCTCTGCTCAACAAGACCTGCAACCGCGGTCTCCGACAAAGCTCCAACCAGATCAACAGTAAGCTTTGCCACACCAAGGCTCATCAGGTGAGCATGTGCATCGATGAAGCCAGGCAACACTGTCTTCCCTTCAAGATCCACCACCTGCTTCGCACGGACACGGTCCTGAAGGTCGTTCTGCGCGCCAATTGCGACAATACGCCCGCCGCGCGTCGCAAGTGCTTCAGCCACATTCATCTTCCCGTCCATCGTATAGATACGTCCATTCACGTAGAGAACGTCGGCCGGCTCGGGAACAGTGCGAAAGAAGAGATACGTGCAAAACGCCACGCAGAGCAGAAAGAACATAAACCAAGCGATCTGGGTATTCATAGTTTTTCCGTGTAGTGTGTCCAAGATTTGGTTGAGTTGTCCATCCGCTCACAATCGATGGGTGGTGTCAGGAGACGGACCTCGGCCCTTCTGTCGCGTCCATTCGACACGAAGAGAACTTCTGGATCTGTCGCGCAAGCAAGTTTGCGGATTCGGCCGGAGATGGACACGGTCGTAAACAACAAATCAACAAGACGTTGCAAGCGGTGGTCAATGTAGCAACCACGAGGTGGAATTGCAACCAAAAAGCCCGTATAGCGTTTCCGATTCTTTTGGGAACTCTCCATCAGGGCGGAGAACGGTCACTCGTCCTCATACCTCAAGCGCAAGTACAATCAGGTATAACTAAAGAACGGGAGAACCATCCATCTGACGAGTCCCGGGTGAAACTCCGGGAATTGCAGGCGGATGGTCGCGTGTCATTGTCGTAAAAAATGAAACTAGAAGCTATGCCTGCGATCAATCTCTCCTCACTCAGTTCC
>QYQB01000015.1 GCA_007280275.1 bacterium
CATGAGATCTTTTGCAATGTCATCAGCAGAGAGGACTGGGCGTCCCAGTCCTCTCTGCTGATGACATTGCAAAAGATCTCATGCGAAATGACGCTTCAGTCCGTAAGGCTCTCGCGGCTATTCTCGGTCGCGGTACATATCGTCCTGACGGCGAGTTTGATCGCCACTACGTCGCCGGAAAAATCTTCTCAGACTCAGCGCTGCAACGAAGGGTGAATGCGCTTGTGCATCCAAGAGTTGAAGCCAGAGTCGAAAAGGAGTTTCTCAAGCTGCAGCGTGCCGGCGAAAAGATAGGCATCATGGAGGCCGCGTTAATCTATGAAGCCGGATTTGAGAACCATCTGGATTGCGTGGTTGTCGTCGACGCCCTTGAAGCCAAGCGAATCCAAAGGGTGGTTAACCGTGACAAGACGACTTCGGAAGCAGTCCGCAGACGAATGCGTGCCCAGCTTCCGGGCAGATCGAAAGTCAGCAAAGCTGATTATGTCATCCGGAATTCGGGCTCAATTGGTGACCTGAAGGCCTCAGTCCAGTTCCTTCATACTATCCTACAACACATCGCCGAAAAGAAATGAACGAAGAAACGAGCCTTTTCCAGAAGGAAGAAAAGTACTTCTTCCATACATACAAGCGCTTGGGCCTCGATATCGAGCGGGGGGAAGGTGTGTATCTCTACGCCAAAGATGGAAAGCGGTATCTCGACTTCTTTGGAGGATTAGCTGTGAACGCCCTCGGATACAATCACCCGCAGGTCAATCGGGCCATCATTGAGCAGGTCCAGAAGTACATCCATCTATCAAACTTCTACGTTCAAGAACCTCAGGTAAGACTTGCGGAGAAGCTTATTGGGGCATCCGGGTTCAAGCGCGTCTTCTTCGGCAACAGCGGGACTGAAGCGGTGGAGGGCGCGATCAAGCTCGCGCGAAAATGGGGAGCGAATGTCGGGAAGACACACCTGATCGGTCTGACGAATTCCTTCCACGGCCGCACCATGGGTGCACTTTCCCTGACCGAGCGCCAGAAGTACCGGGATGGGTACGAACCGTTCCTGCCAAACGTCAGTCACGTCGGATTCAATGACGTCGCCCAACTTCGCGCGGCTGTCAACGATCAGACTCTGGGAGTCATCCTCGAATTCATCCAGGGTGAAGGGGGAGTCTTCGTTGTCAGTCCCGAGTTCGCAGGCGCTTTGAATGAGCTTCGGCAGAAATTCGGGTTCCTGATTATTGCCGACGAGATTCAATCGGGAATCGGTCGGACCGGCAAGTTCTTTGCCTTTGAACATTTTGGTGTGACCCCTGATATCGTTGTGATCGCGAAGGCGATCGGCGGGGGCTTGCCTCTGGGGGCTTTTCTCGGCAACGAACGAGTGGCCGATGTACTCTCCTATGGATCCCATGGAACCACGTTCGGAGGAAATCCGGTTGCGTGCTCTGCAGGCCTTGCAGTTCTTCAAGAAGTCCTCGAAGGGGGATTGATGAAGCGGGCGGGCGAGACTGGTGACTATCTCAAGAAGAAATTTGTCGAGCTGCAGATCAGGTTCCCGTCACTTGTGAAGGAGGTGCGAGGGCTTGGGTGCATGCTGGGAGTTGAATTGAGCCGGGACGGACAACCGGTTGTTGATGAAATGCAGGAGCGAGGATTCCTCGTAAACTGCACGCATCAATCAGTGTTGCGATTCCTGCCGCCCTATGTCGTTACGCGGGAGGAATGTGATTTGTTGGTGCAAGAGCTTCGTGATATCCTGGGCGGTTTGCCGCAATAAGCAGGGAATCAACAAGAGGATTCAGCACAATGTGTAGCGTCACTTCGGGTTTGTCCACCTCCGTGCAGAGGAAAGCGCTTAGGAAAATGTCGGTGGTCCTCATCATCGGCGCCTGCCTCGCGTTCGCGCCGAAGGCGCAGGCACAGATCGAGCTGTCGGTGGGTGTGGCCGTCGGGACGAACTACAGCATTCATTCAGGCTCAGCCTTGCCGAAGACAGCAACGGGGCTTGGTCTGATCATAGGTGGTCAGGCCGAGATGTCATTCACCAGGTCCCTGGGGATCGTAACGACCATCTCGTATGACAATCGGATTGGGTATTACTCAGATAACGGGAGTGACCTTGGAATCGATTTCACAGAGGATGTTCTTTTGTCGGCGTCGTACATATCGATCGAGCCGATGTTCAAATATGTTTTCCCTAATCGACTATTCTATGTCGTGAGTGGACCATGCCTCGGAATTGCCGTCCAGGGAAGGTCGGAGACAACAACCAATATCGTCACACCTGGCTATAGCTTTCCCACTGGCTACGCAACTCAAACGGTCAAAGGAACCCTCGAGAACATGAACTCACGGTTCGAATGGAAAGTCGGTGCCGGCTATGGATACCAGATCGACAAGACAACCCGACTGAATTTTCAGCTCACGTACGGGCATGGATTGACCAAGGTTGCGAAAGATCTTGATTGGAAGGTGAACTCGTTGACATTGCTCGGGAGCTTTGAGTTCGCCTTGGGGCGTTAGAACTCGACCATGGGTGTTTGCCGGGTCATCGTGCAGATCAACGAGCGATCTCGGGAATATTTGAGTTCTTGGTTGATTGTGTATTATTGCCTGCGGCATAAGGACGGGTCGGAACATTGGGTCAAAGAGGTGACGTGAAGAAGATCTCGCTCAGCATCACAGTCTGTTTCGCTCTCCTTGCGTGTGCGCAAGATCGCCCAATACCTGCAGGTTTGCAGGAAATCCAGTTCGCTGTCGATTCTTCTCTCGTCAATCCATCTATACTTGATACCGCGCTCGGCATATCGTTTGCTCCACCCAGAACTTGGGACGCTGTACCAGCGAAAGCACTGAAGGCGGCGCAACGCGAAGCAGCTTCACATTCTGATGTGTCCCCTGGAATACATCGAACAGGAGGGCCCAACCTTCTCTATGCATGGAGTCATGCGCCCAGCGGAGGCGTTATCACCATAGCGTCCTTCGCCGATTTCGACACCGGAGATTCGAGCGTCACTCTTCAGGAGTTTGCAAAATACTATAGAAGTGCGATGCCGCAGGGGGAGGTCAAGATGGCGCTGTTCACGACGAAGACATTCAAGATTCATCAATTGATGGCTTCGGACGAGAAGCGGGTGAATTTCAAAATGGTTTTTAGCAGTCTCCAACTGAAGAAACCAATTCAATTCGATTTTGTAGTTCCACGAGGAGCGTATCCTCAGATGGTTAAAACGATTGAGTCTGTGGCTGGCTCGGTCGAGGTCCATCCATCCAATACATCAATCAACTAAAGGAGATACCGCATGCGAAAAACATTTCTCACCGTGTTGGGATTTCTCGCTCTGACGCTGCTCGTGAGCGGGTGCATGACCCACTACCACGTGGTCGGAGACGGAGCGAAGGGGAGTGCTGTGGAACAGACGCGGCAATGGTATGCATTGTGGGGTTTGATCCCGATTAACTCCGTTGACACGAAAGCAATGGCAAAAGGCGCGAAGGACTACGAGATCAAGACGGAACAAGCGCCTCTTGATATCATCATCAGCATCGCTACATCCTTCGTGACGGTCTATTCGCGGACTGTCGAAGTTAAGCGGTGAAGTTCCGGCGTTTCGCGTTGATGGCCTGGCACATGCACGAACGTGTCAGGCCGTTTCTTTTCAATCCTATCCATCCTTGTTTAGACCGGTATTTTTCCTTACTTTTGAGCAATGACTGAACAGGACCTTCTCGAAGGAAAACCCCGCTGCCATTGCGGTATTTTCGGAATTTTCAATCATCCGAACGCCGCAGTCATGACTTACTACGGATTGCATGCGTTGCAGCATCGCGGTCAGGAAGCTACTGGAATCGTCACGAGCGATTTCGATCTGGTGAAACGAAAACCGAGGTTTCACACCCACAAGGGTGTCGGTTTGGTCGCGGAGGTCTACAAGGACCCCTTGATCCTCAAAGAGCAACTCAGGGGACGAGCCGCGATCGGACACAACCGGTACTCGACAACTGGAGCCTCCGAAAACAAGTTTAACATCCAGCCGCTGGTTGTGAACTATCGGGAAGGCAACCTGGCTCTCGGTCACAACGGCAACCTCACAAATTTCAACTCCCTGCGCGAGAAACTGCAGGCAGAAGGAACAATCTTCCAGTCGACCTCCGACAGCGAGATCCTGCTCCACCTCACCGCTCATAGCAGGAAAGAAAACCAGATTCAGCAGATCAAGGAGGCGCTGGATGCGGTCGATGGAGCTTTTTCCCTCGTGATGCTGACCGACACCAGCTTGATTGCTGCCAGAGATGCCCATGGTTTTCGACCGCTGGCTCTTGGAAAGTTGGGAGAATCGTTTGTCGTCGCGTCCGAAACCTGCGCATTCGACATCATAGGAGCGGAGTACGTCGGCGAGGTTGAGCCGGGAGAGATTCTCGTGATTGATCAGGAGGGGATTGAAAGCGGAACACTCAAATCGTATCACTTGTCAAAAAAACAAACGCCGCACCATTGCATTTTTGAATACATCTATTTCTCAAGGCCGGACAGCAAGATTTTCGGCGAGAACGTGGACAAAGTGCGGCGTAAGTTGGGGAAACTGCTAGCGCAGCAATCCCCGGTGAAGCCGGAAGACGAAGACGACCGCGTCGTTGTGATCAGTGTCCCCGACTCGAGCAACACTGCCACCCTGGGATTCGTCAGGGAGTCGATCAAAATGGGGGAGGACGTTCGGCTTGAGATCGGCCTCATCCGGAGCCACTATGTAGGGCGGACATTCATCATGCCCGACCAGGAAGGGCGTGAGTTCAACGTCAAGAACAAATTCAACACTGTCAAGGGAGTGATCAAAGGCCGAAAAGTCGTCATTGTCGACGATTCGATTGTCCGGGGAACGACCTCCAAGCAGCTTGTCCGACTCATCCGGGAAGCAGAGCCCAAGGAGATTCATTTCCGAGTGACTTCTCCGCCGATCAAGCATCCGTGCCACTACGGAATGGATTTCCCGAGCAACGCCGAGTTGATCGCGAACCGCTGCGATAGCGATGTCGAAAAGATCAGGCAGGAACTTGGCGTCGATTCTCTCGCGTATCTTTCGATGGAAAATCTCCTAGAGGCTGCCCCGAGCGACAACGGAGCGCAATACTGCACTGCATGTTTCAGCGGTACCTATCCTGTTCCTTTTGATCGAGAAACGACGAAGGACGTCAACGACGCCTGATGCTGCGACGAATCTGGACAATTTCCACGGTCCTCAGCTTTAGCCGAATAGCCCTGCTTGCTCCCCTTGCGTATTTCTTGTTCGCTGATGTTCCAAACAACCGTGTGTGGGCTGCAGGCGTCATGCTCCTTGCAGCGGCAACGGACTTTCTCGACGGCTACCTCGCGAGGCGGCTTCACCAGGTGACAGACTTCGGCAAGATCATCGATCCGCTCGCAGACAAGATAGCCGTGGGTGCAGCGACGATCATGCTCGTGATGGTCGGTGCCCTCCAATTCTGGTACGTGGCGTTGGTCATCGTGCGCGATGTGCTCATCCTCCTGGGAGGGCTCTACATAAAATCGAAGAAGAATATCATCACGCAATCCAATTGGCCGGGCAAGATTGCGGTCTTCTTCGTTACGTTGGTGATGCTAATGTCTGTTCTCAACCAGGCAGCCCTGGAAGGACTCACGCAGGTTGTCATCTGGGCAAGCGTGGTGTTCATGGGAGCGTCGTTCGTCATCTATGTGCAGCGCCTTTTTGTCGGAATTTCACGTGCGAAGAAAGGTCATAGCTGATGTTGTTCGGGGATGCGTTCAAGAAATTGAAAGAGGGCTTGACGAAGACGAGGGACACTCTCTTCAGCAAGGTCGCAACGCTGGTAAGCTCGAAGAGCGTCATCGACGATGAGATGCTCGACCGCCTCGAGGAAATTCTGATTTCCGGCGATGTCGGATTCGAAACCACGGTTATGATTCTCGGTAATATCAAGACCCGAGTCAAACAGGAGAAGATCGAGTCCTCTGACCATCTGACGGCGCTGCTGAAGGAAGAGATCGCTAGGGTACTCCATGTGAACGGAGCGTCGGAGGTGGCAGAAATCACATTGCCATCGGCTCCGAGGCCGTATGTCGTGATGGTTGTCGGTGTCAATGGAGTCGGAAAGACGACAACGATTGGCAAGCTGGCGAATGTATATCGAGAGCGGGGCTACAAGGTGATCGTGGGAGCGGCAGACACATTCCGTGCAGCTGCCAACGAGCAGCTGGAAATCTGGGCTCAACGGGCTGGTGTCGACATCGTCCGTCAGGCACACGGTGCCGATCCCGCCGCCGTTGCATTCGATTCACTGAGTTCGGCAATTTCCCGGAAAGCGGATGTGGTCATCATCGACACCGCCGGACGCTTGCACACGAAAATCAACCTGATGGAAGAGCTCAAGAAAATTCGTCGTGTGCTGGACAAGCGCCTTTCAGGTGCTCCTCACGAGGTGTTGCTGGTCCTGGACGCGACCACCGGACAGAATGCTCTGCAGCAGGTCAAGCAATTCACCTCGGCTGTCGAAGTAACGGGGCTTGTGCTGACAAAGCTTGACGGTACCGCGAAGGGAGGGATCGTGCTCGCCATCAGCCAGGAATTGAAAGTCCCTGTCAAATTCATCGGCGTCGGGGAGCAGATCGACGACCTTCAGGTGTTCGACCGGAGAGCGTTCGTCGATGCTCTGTTCGAAGGGTTCAATCCAAAAGGTTAGGACACCATGAATTTCAAATTCAGCCGATATGACCTTCGTCTCAAGCACACATTCACGATTGCGAGGGGAGCTCGAGATGTCTCGCCTGTGGTTATTCTGGAACTCGAGCACGAAGGGATCGTTGGGTACGGAGAAGCTGCACCGCTGGCCCGGTACGGGGAGTCTGTGGACTCGGTCGCGGCGTTTCTGGCCCGGGTGGATGTTGCGCGATTTGACAACCCGTTTCAGCTTGAATCAGTCCTTGCCTATGTGGACGGACTCTCCACCGGAAACACCTCGGCCAAAGCTGCGATTGATCTCGCCCTGCATGACTGGATAGGACGCAAGCTCGGAATCCCGCTTCACCAGTATTGGGGCCTCGACAAAAGCAAGACGCCGTTGACTTCGTTTACCATTGGCATCGATACACCCCAGGTGATCGAGGAAAAAGTCCGGGAGGCGGAAGCGTACCCCATCCTGAAGATTAAACTTGGCGGGGGGAACGACGAGGAGATCATACGCACCGTTCGGAGAATCACAAAGAAGACCCTGAGGGTGGACGCGAATGAAGGGTGGAAGGTCAAAGAGCAGGCGGTCGAGAAGATCAAGTGGTTGGAGCAGGAGGGAGTGGAGTTCGTGGAACAGCCGATGCCGGCTTCGGATCTGGGCGGCACGGCATGGACGCGGGAGCGGGTATCCATGCCATTGATTGCGGATGAGAACTCTCTTCGTCTTCATGATGTTCCAAGATTACAGGGCATCTTTGATGGCATCAACATCAAACTGATGAAATGTACGGGGCTGCGTGAAGCGCTTCGCATGATACACGCGGCCAAGGCGTGCGGTCTG
Source organism: bacterium (assembly GCA_007280275.1). Classification (GTDB taxonomy): domain Bacteria; phylum Bacteroidota; class Ignavibacteria; order UBA10030; family UBA10030; genus UBA9647. Next base: position 7,534 of record QYQB01000015.1, read on the forward strand.
AAGGTTATGATGGGTTGCATGATTGAAAGTTCCGTGGCAATTTCGGCTGCTGCTCAACTATCGCCCCTCATCGAGTATGCAGATCTGGATGGAAACGTCCTTATCACGAATGATCCATTCGACGGTGTTAGAAGTCTTGATGGCAGACTGGCGCTCTCGGATCGTCCGGGAATCGGTGTCGAAAAACATATCTGATCAGAATATGGCAATGAAGATACACATACTGGAAGCCGACGTAGCGAACAAGATTGCCGCGGGGGAAGTGGTGCAGCGCCCGGCTTCGGCAGTCAAGGAGCTTGTCGAGAATGCGCTCGATGCCGGAGCAACAAAGGTCTCGATCATTGTGAAAGACGCGGGGAGAACCCTGATACAGGTCGTGGATGATGGAGAGGGGATGTCAACGGAAGATGCGATGCTCTCATTTCAACGGCACGCGACGAGCAAGATCTCCGCGGCACAGGATCTCGAAGCGATCATGACGCTTGGTTTCCGTGGGGAAGCCCTCGCGTCCATTGCGGCAGTTTCCCAGGTCGAAATGAAGACAAGGCAGGCCGTGAATGATGTCGGCGTTTTGGTGCGGATCGAAGGCAGCGAGTTGAAGGAGCAATCTCCGGTTTCGGCGGAATCCGGTACGTCCATCACGGTGAAGAATCTCTTCTACAATACCCCGGGCCGACGCAATTTCCTGAAGACGCGAACAACGGAGCTGAAGAACATCTCTGATGTGGTCACGAGGATGGCCATCGCATTCCCTGACATTGGATGGTTGTACGTCAGCGACGATGAGCAGCTCCTCGACTTGAAGCCGAAAGGCCCGGAGGGGCGTCTTGCGGACCTTTTTGGTGAGAGACAATTCCGGTCTCTGATCAAGCTCAAAGAAGTTTCCGAATTCCTTACGATTGAAGGATTCATAGGGAAACCTGATTTCGCCAGGAAGAGCCGGGCTGAGCAATTCCTTTTCATCAATCGACGATATGTGATCAACCGTGCGCTCAACCATGCGGTGTTCCAGGCATATGAACATGTCATGGAAAAGGGAGCGTTTCCGTTCTACGTGCTGAACCTAACTATCGATCCCCGAAAAATCGACGTCAATGTTCATCCCTCAAAACTCGAGGTGAAGTTCGAGAATGAATCGGCCATCTACCGATTTCTCCTCACTGCTGTTCGAAAGACGCTGGGAGAGCACGACCTCGTGCCTTCTATCACGATGGGCTCGGCTGATACGACAACAGGTCCCGATGCTCGCCTTCGATTTCTTCAGACGGAAAGGCTGCAAACGAACCTGGGCGACATTCTTGCCAGACCGGAGGGTCAGGCGCCGGATATTGACCTGGGAAGAGTGTTTCGAAAGGTGGAGCGGAGGATCGGTGACGACGTTCTTCAACGTGACGGTGAGGCAACGTTTCCCACGGATGTACAGCAACGACCTCCGATCACTACAGAGCGCATCCTTCAGCATAAACCGATTGGGTCAGGTGGGGAGCAGTTCGGCCTGGAGGATGGCAAACCAATCTGGCAGGTTCAGAACAAGTATATTTTGTCACAAATTCGAACCGGCCTGTTAATCATCGACCAGCACGTCGCACACGAACGTATACTGTATGAGAAGGCCCTGGCGAATTTCGAAAACAATTTACCGACAACGCAACAGCTTCTCTTTCCACAGACGGTCCAACTCAGCGCGTCCGATTATTCGCTCGCAAAAGAGCTGGTACCGCATCTGATGAAACTCGGTTTCGACCTGAAGCCGTTTGGGAAGAACACGGTTGTGATCGAAGGGATTCCGGCGGATGTGCGGGTTGGAAGTGAAGCTCAAATCCTGCAGGATGTGCTGGACGAATACCGGAACAATGAGCATGCGCAACACATCGACGCGCGGGACAACCTGGCGAAATCGTTCGCCTGCAAAGCCGCAATCAAAGCTGGAGACAGGCTTAACACGACGGAAATGCTGGTCCTCATCGACCAGCTCTTCGCAACGCAGATGCCATATGCCTGTCCGCATGGCCGACCCATTGTCGTAAAGATATCGGTCGAAGAGCTCGACCGAAGGTTTGGTAGAACATAACTCAATCACGCGAGCGGAAAGGTGGAAGGCATGCTTAATGGTCTGGATGGCATCGGGGAGAAACGACGCAGGTGGGAGGAGAATGTCAAGACCAGCGGGAAGGCGCGTGGAGTGAAGTTTACGACTGTAAGTGGTGAACCGATCCAGACCCTCTACGATGCGCATGACGTTTCGGCGATCGATGTTCTAAGTGAGATTGGATACCCGGGGGAATTTCCCTACACGCGGGGAATTCATCCCACGGGATATCGCGGCAAGCTCTGGACGATGCGTCAGTTTGCAGGATTCGGTACTCCTGAAGATACGAACGAGCGTTATCACTATCTCCTCGAGCATGGACAGACGGGGCTCTCCGTCGCTTTTGATCTCCCGACATTGATGGGGCAGGATGCTGACGATCCGCATTCGGAGGGTGAGGTAGGGATTTGTGGCGTCTCAGTCAGCTCACTTGCCGACATGGAGATCCTGTTCAAAGGGATCAACCTTGCAGAGATCTCCACGTCGATGACAATCAACGCTCCGGCGGCGATGATGATGGCCTTTTACCTGGCTGTGGCGGAGAAGCAAGGTCGCGATTTCCGAACGCTACGGGGTACGACGCAGACCGACATTCTGAAAGAGTACATAGCCCAGAAGGAGTGGATCTATCCTCCTGATCCCTCCATGCGGCTCATCATCGACATGTTTGAGTACTTGAATATTGAAGTCCCGTACTGGAACCCAATTTCAGTCAGCGGATATCATATTCGTGAGGCAGGTTCAACATCGATTCAGGAGTTGGCGTTTACACTCGCCGACGGCTTCGCGTATGTCGAGGCGGGACTTGCACGAGGCTTAAACGTGGACACGTTCGCGCCGAGGATTTCCTTCTTCTTCAATTCTCACGTGGATTTTTTTGAGGAGATTGCAAAGTTCCGCGCCGCCCGCCGTATCTGGGCGAAGCGAATGAAGAACAAGTATGGAGCCAGGAACGAACGCTCATGGATGTTGCGATTCCATACGCAGACCGCGGGGTGTTCTTTGACGGCACAGCAGCCGGAGAACAATATTGTTCGCACGGCATACCAGGCGCTGGCGGGAGTACTGGGTGGGACTCAGTCGCTGCACACGAACTCCATGGACGAGACGCTGGCATTGCCGTCAGAAAAAGCCGTCAAGATTGCCCTTCGTACGCAGCAAATCATCGCCTATGAGACCGGAGTCACGAATACGGTCGATCCGTTGGCAGGGAGTTATTTCGTTGAGGCGCTGACGACGAAGATGGAGCAGGAGGCGGAACGGTACTTCGAGAAGATTGACTCGCTCGGGGGTGTTATTCCCGCAATCGAGGCCGGCTTCTTTCAGCGTGAGATCGCCGATGCCGCTTATCGCTACCAGCGGGAGCTGGATGGAAAAGAGAAGATCATCGTCGGTGTCAATGAATGCGTTGAAGAGAACGAGAACATCGAGATTCCGATCCTTGTTGTCTCTCCGGAAGTAGAAATCAAGCAGCGTCGACGGCTGGGAGATTTGCGTCAGAGCAGAAACAGGGAAGCGGTCGAACGGTCCCTTTCAGAGCTGAAACTGGCCGCAGTGGATCACAAAAACTTGATACCTCTGCTTCTGGAATGTACACACTCGTACGCGACGCTTGGGGAGATGTGCAGTGCGCTGGCAGGAGTGTTTGGAGTCTACGAAGAACCTGCTGTCTTCTAATCGTTCACCAGCAAAGGGGATACGCTATGAGCCCGGTTGTGCGTCTGCTTCGGCCCGAACAGTGGCTCAAGAATTTCTTCATCTTTGCCCCTCTAATTTTTTCGAAACACCTCTTTAACGAAGCCTACGTCTGGACTTCGCTCCTCTCCTTTGTCGTGTTTTGCCTTCTTTCGAGCACGGTATATATCTTCAATGATATTGCTGACAGGGAGGCAGACAGGCTTCACCCGTCGAAACGGAATCGTCCCATCGCTGCAGGCACTATCTCGATCCCGCAGGCTGTCGGCATGGCGGTTGGATTGCTTGTTGTTATCGGATTTCTCGTGATGCACTTGAATGCGAGATTCCTTTTCATCGCGGGGGTCTATGTTGTCCTGAATCTTGGATATTCGTTCTTTTTGAAGCGCGTTATTCTCGTCGACGTTTTCATCGTTGCGGCGGGCTTTATGCTCCGTGTCCTGGCCGGGGCGTTCGCCATCAACGTTGAAGTGTCAGAATGGCTTGTGCTTTGTACGCTGTTTGTTTCTCTGTTCCTTGCGATTTCGAAGCGGAGGGGCGAGCTGCTTCTGGTCAGAAACACAGAGAACTATCAGGGACGCATTGTGCTCCGTGAGTATGACATCGAATTCCTTGATCAGATCATGACGATTGCTGCATCCGGGATGGCGATCTCGTACGCCCTCTACACCGTCGCAGAACGGACGATCATCGTCTTTGGAACCTCGAATCTGATCTTCACGACCGTATTTGTCCTGTTCGGCATTTTCCGATATCTGTACCTCGTGAGAGCACGGAAAACGGAAGATAATCCGACGCACATGCTAACGACGGATCCGGTAACATTGCTCAACGCTGCAGCATGGTTTGCCGCGTGCGTCATTATCATTTACTTCTCTGAAATCAAACTCTGGCTTGGTGTCCGATGAAACTGCCCGAACCAAAATCTGCCACAAGGATAACCGGTTTCACACCGGTCGATCCCGCCGTTGTTGTCGTGAAGACAACTCCGGCGACGGTTCTGGATGATATTCAGCGCGCAATGGAACGTGCCGGCGTCGCCTCTGCTCTTGATTCGAAAGCAACGACGATTCTGAAAGACAACATCTCGTGGCATTTCCCATTTCCGGCTGCGAATACGACGCCGTGGCAGCTTGAGGGGACAATCCTCGGCCTGCGGAAGAACGGATTTCAGGATCTCGTTTGTGTACAGAACAAGACCGTTGTTACAGATGCGTTCAAGGGAGAGGATCTCAACAAGTACGTTCCGATTTTCAAAAAGCACAGCATCCCCGTGAAGTTCAATTTCAAGGATGGTGACATGAAGTGGATCGAGTACAAGCCAAGGACGCCGCTTCTCGTACTCGACCAGATCTATCCTGAGGGCATCCGGATACCGGACCTTCTTTTTGGAAAGAACATTGTCCACTTGCCGACCGTGAAATGCCATATCTATACGACGACCACCGGCGCCATGAAAAATGCGTTCGGCGGCTTGCTGAGTAACTACCGGCACTATACACACTCCTGGATTCATGAAACCCTGGTCGACCTCCTGGCAATTCAGAAGGAGATTCACACGGGCCTTTTCGCAGTGATGGATGGAACCACGGCAGGAAACGGACCTGGACCGCGGACGATGTATCCCGAAGAGAAAAACGTCATTCTTGTCAGTGCAGACCAGGTCGCGATCGATGCCGTGGCAGCGAGGATGATGGGCTTTGATCCAATGAGTATCAAGTACATCAGGCTTGCGCATGAACGGGGATTGGGATGTGGGGACCCCCGAGCGATCAAAGTGCTGGGCGAAGATGTCTCAGGCGTCAATTGGAAGTTTTCGGTGGGGGACAACATCGCAAGCATGGCCGGAGACCTTCTTTGGTTCAGTCCCCTGAAGAAATTCCAGAATGTCTTCTTCAGGACTCCTCTGGTAAACCTCTTCATCTTCGGCTCTGAGGCGTATCACGATTACTATCGGTGGCCGATCAGGGACCGGCGCGTTTTCACTCGGTGGCGGAAGTCAACGCAGTGGGGGAAGATGTTCGCAGCGTACGAGCCAACGGACGGAGTCTGACCCACCCGTAGCCTTTCGGGAATGCACAGCGATGCCCATCCATGAAGTCGTATGAGGATGTCGAAGTACGCATGAGCACAAGAACAAAAGCCGAACTCTTCCTTCTTTCCCTGACGGTCATCTGGGGAAGCACGTTCGTGTTGTCCAAGTACCTTCTTGAGAGTATTTCCCCGCTGATTGGCATCGCGATACGCTTCGCATTTGCGACAATCCTGTTCGGAGTATTCTTTCGCCGAAAAGCCTTTGCTGGCCCGAAGAGCTCCTGGAAGCGGGGAGGAATTCTCGGTGTGTTGTTGTTCCTCGGCTTTGCCTCGCAGACAGTCGGGCTTCAGTATACGGGTGCTTCGAAATCGGCCTTCATCACTGGCATGATGGTCGTCTTTACACCGATATGCCAGCTCATCATTGAACGACGCGCCCCAAAGATTGGGAACGTCATCGGTGTTCTACTCGTGACGCTCGGCCTGTACTTTCTCACCTCCCCCGAGGGTTCAGAGTTCAACCTCGGTGATGGTCTCAATCTCTTCTGCGCTGTGAGCTTCGCTCTCTACATAGTCTATCTGGACGTTTTTTCCAAGGGGCAGGACGCCGTGCACCTGACGATGGCTCAATTCTTGGTGTGCACCGTTTTGGGGTTCGCGTCCGCGTTGTCGTTTGAGAGTATCCGACTCGCCCCGACGGTCGCGGGCGAGCTCACGCTCCTCTATTTGGTTGTTTTTGCCACAGTCATCGCGATCTTTGTCCAAAACAGGTATCAGAAAGACACAACGCCAACTCGGAGTGTCGTCATCTTTTCAATAGAGCCGGTGCTTGCAGCAGGATTTGCCTATCTCCTTCTGGGAGAAGTTCTTGGGGCGCTTGGAGTCGTCGGCGGAGCGCTCATTGTGGGAGGCGTGCTTGTGTCAGAACTCTCGCCGGGGTGAGGGCCAGGGGGTGTTGTGTGTTGCCGAAAGTGTCAGTTTTGAAAGCCTCCTCGGCCCGTGCTTGTCGTGCAGCACGCCGGGGGATCGAAAAACAAGAAAGTACTTGAGTTTCATAGTACAAAGATTTACCTTCTAGCAACGAAATGAAGAACATTGCAAGACTCATATTGTCGCTACTCCTGACTGTTCTGATTGTCGGAACTCTGTCAGCAATTGTTATCAAAGATCGCCCGACGGCGCAGAGCAATGGCTCCGCGGTTGTCATCCGTTGGACCACTCTGGATGAGACAGGTGTTCAGAAATTTGAAGTATTCCGGAGGTCGGGTTTGTCTGGCGAGTTTTCAATGATTGGCACGGTCAATCAAATGAAAGGCAACAACTCCGCCTACGAGTTCACAGACAGTGACGTCTTCAAATCTGCCGGCGGTTTCTATCAATACAAGATTCGAATCATCGACGGTCAGAACAACGTGTCAGAGACGGAGGCTGTTTCTGTTTCGCACGTGAGTTCTGCCGCAAAACGAACGTGGGGCAGCATTAAGGCGATGTTCCGCTAATAATCGGGTCATATGTTTCTTGCAGAGGCGATACACTGTTATCGCTTTTTTTGTTTTAGGACGAATGGGTCTTCCACCACTCATACTTGCTTCGCGATCACCGAGACGGAAGCGCCTTCTCAAGCAAATCGGCCTGAAGTTTACGGTACGACCAAGTGATGTGCGGGAAGACGTACTTGATCACGAGCCGCCCGAGCGAAATGCGAAACGAATTGCACTCACGAAGGCCGTACAAATTGCGAAAGACCTGAAAACTGGCATCGTGATCGGCGCAGATACCATCGTTGTGCTCGGCACGAGGATACTCGGGAAACCTCGCACGCATGCCGAAGCCAGAAGAATGCTCAGAAGCCTCAGCGGCAGGATGCACACCGTCTACACCGCTTTCGCCCTGATTGATGCCGCGACGCGTAAGCAGACGGTCCAGATCGAAAAGACGAAAGTGTGGTTTCGAACCCTGTCCGGTCGTGAGATCGCAGAGTACGTCGCTTCAGGCTCTCCGATGGACAAGGCCGGTGCTTACGGAATACAGGATGACTACGGGGCTGTTTTTGTCGAGCGCGTGGAGGGATGCTTCTATAACGTCGTCGGCTTCCCGCTGACAAAGTTCTACAAGACGTTGCAGAAGTTCTTGCACGATCGTCGTTGATATTCAATACGAACCGGGTGAAGACCATGGAAAGAAAGACGCGAGTGCTCATTGCGAAGGCAGGCTTAGACGGTCATGACCGTGGAGCGAAGGTCGTGGCTGCTGCTCTTCGTGACGCTGGGATGGAGGTGATCTACACGGGATTGCGCAAGACTCCCGAGATGATCGTTGGGGCGGCGCTGCAGGAAGACGTGGATGCAATCGGGATCAGTCTGTTGAGTGGGGCACACATGACAATTTTCCCAAAAGTGCTCCAATTGATGCGAGAGAAAGGACTGGAGGACGTGCTCCTCTTTGGCGGTGGTATCATTCCTCAAAAGGATATCACTGAGCTGAAGAGATTGGGGGTGGGTGAGCTTTTCACTCCCGGAACATCAACAAATCAAATCGTTACCTATGTCGCAGGCTGGGCAGGCGAGCGAAGCGGCGAAGTGCGCGTGTAAGAGGATGCAGACGTTCCACTCGACCTGAGTGCCCTGAAACAAAAAACCCGCTCTCGAATGCTCGGAGCGGGTTTCTCTTTTTCTGAGAGGCGGAAATTAGGGTGCCTTTTTGACGTTCACAGCCTGTAAACCCTTGGCGCCTTGCTCAACTTCGAATTCTACAGTGTCGCCCTCTTTAAGCGTCTTGTAGCCTTCACCGTTGATAGACTTATAATGCACGAATACGTCTTCACCAGTGCTTCGCTTGATGAAGCCATATCCTTTCGCATTATTGAACCACTTGACTGTACCTTGTTCCATAAGGTTGCTTCTTCCTTATAGGGTTGAACATGCACACCTAATTTTTGTCTCTCAAAAACAAAAGATGTCCAGCTGTGCCCGACACCCTTCATTAAGGTTGTTGCACACACCCCGCAGTACCTACTCACGATTTTGCGGAGAGAGACAGCCAAAACCACTTCTGCTGAAACAAAAACGGTGTTGGTGGATTGCATTGCGAGTATAGCACTTGTTGAACTAAAAAGCAAGGCCCCCACGTTCACGGCTGGGGCACATGACGTGCTTTGGAAACAACCTGGCTGCGGGCAGTGTTAGCCATGTCAACTGGTTGAGGAGGAAGTCGTACATAATTCGTTGAATGCCAATGACTTCGAGTTGACAACCTTGTCCTAGTTGCCTTCATCAAGCCATATCCCGAACTCCGACGCATCGTCATCCGCCGGAGGGGCTTCGGTTTGAGACAGGAACCGGGGCTTCAGCATCCTGATGTTTTCCGGGTTGAACCCAAAGAGGTCGTCCGCGGAAAACACCCTCTTGAAATCTTCTGGCTCGAAAAACAGATCGAATTTTCTCGAACATTCATTGAGCCGTTCGATGTAATAGGCGGTATTCTCGTCGGGGAAATTCGGCTCCCATTCATCAGCAAGCTTGCAGTTCCCCGCTATCTTCACGCTGGCGTGATTCCCTGTGACGTAGTATGCAACACGGTCCAATGGTTTGATCAAGAGACCGGCACGCCTGGCGACTTCATATGCGGCAGCCGGCTTCCGGCTCCCCTCACTGAGCCCGAGATCGTACTCATCCATCGAATCATGTATTGTCTCGGTTCTGCAAAAATCAATCACATCCCATCGGTGCTGGCTTATGTCTTGCAGAAGTGAGACGTAGAGGGTGTGCAGACCCTGGATATCCTCCTGCAGGAGGTGATTGATGGAGATCTGGATGTAGTTTTTGGAGAATCGTTCAAGCGTGCGCGAAATGAGGGAGCTTCCCTTGATCGTCAAACGGTTTTTGTGGTCGAGAAGGGCATAGTTCTTCTTTCTGTAACTCAGCATCTTTTTGTACCTGCCGGCGAGTGCAAGGTTGATGCCCGATGGAAGAGAGGATGACAGCTTGTCAATAAAAACGAGTTCTTGATCTTCACCCCGAACATTATCCGGAGGAACGAAGTACAGTCCATCCGTGTCGGCCTCGATCACCTTGCCGTTGCGGAGCTCGACTTCACGGATGATGGTGCGGAGGAGTTCCTGACCTGAGGCAGTAACGCAATCCGCTTGTTCATAGTCGTTGAAGAGGCCCCGAGGGTACCCCAGATAGCCATAGAAGGAATTGATGAGCACCTTGAGGGATGACTGAAATGCATCGAGTGCACCGCGCTCATTCTCGTTTTTGCTAAGGTTCATCCGACGCTTCGCATCCAGCCGCGACGTGGTAAGGGACAGAAGCAACCGCTGAAATGCGCCCAACTCGTCCGAGGCGGGTTTGATCTCTTGCGTGAGCATGATTGAAGGGTACAGAGATTCAATGTCGGCGTGGAGGATATTTTCGACAATGCCGATGATGAACACGTCTGTATACGCTCCGGTGCGTTGCGCTCCTGCCTCAGGCTTCGGTACTGAGTGTTTCTGGCGAATGTACTCGCGCAGGATCATCAGTTCGATTTTTGCCGCACTTCCGCCTCGGACAACCGCTTCATACGACAATGGAACCATCCGGGCCTGGAAGAAATAGCTTGGTGAGAGGTGATCGCTCAGAGCCCGAATGTCACGGCAATCCTGCAGTGCCTGTGCCAGTACAAGGTTGGGTTGGTCCGCCCAAGCTGAAGCAATCTGCTCGTTGGTGATGGCTGGCGGCGACTTGGTCGAGAATCCGAAGTACTGTGAGAGGTATCGGAGCCCATAGTGTTCAAGCCCTCTCCTGGAAATGCTGTAGCTGTGGGCCAGCGCTTTTGTGTCGATCAAGTGACGCCCGGCAATTCCGAACATTGCCCTCTCAAAATCCGGCTCCAGGGGGTTCCCACGCGGGGAGAATAGTTTGAGATCGGATTCGTCTCTTCCGAGGGGCAACTCGATTGAAAGGAGATCGGCCCTGCGCGCGAGGTAGGGGAGTGAATGCACGAAAAGGTCATGCCCTTCGATGACGTCCGGATTCCTCTCCCGAATGACGTGGACGAATCGACGCAGCATCTCTTCTTCCGTCAGCTTGCGGCTGTCGAGGATTTCCTCCCACCCGTGGTTGTCCGTGAGGGCAATCGCAAGAATCCTGTCATCAGTCTTGCGGGCATCGCTTCGTTTGCCGGTCCTGGAGTAGGTTTCCAGGCTCAGTTGAACCCGGTGTATCTCCTGAAGCGACAATCCCTTGAAGAGCGTGGTACCTGATTGGAGCAGGTATTGAGTGACCGGATCAGGTTTGATGAGGAGGGGTTCGAGTTCAGAGAAGTGCCCTGCGCGCTTCAGCGCACTCTTGTTGTAGCCATTGAGAATGAAACGTATTGCCTCCCACATATCATTCCAGCGCGGGAAGGCAACCAGGTAGCGGAAAAAATTGGAACCGGCCAGCTCTTTGATCCAGAATCGCTTCGAATAGCCATCGAGCAGGACCGGGCTCGAAAGGAAGAAAAAGGGAAAGAACTCTGCATCGGACGATGTGACCCGACCGATTGCATCCTTCGCCCCGGGGACGGATCCTTCTCGAACATAGAGTCGGACTGAGGCCTCCGTCAGTTGCTGAACCGCGACGACGTGCTCCAGGGGGCTCTGGCCATACAGAACAGGATCGTACTCGGCGGAAGACTCCGTCTTCCCGACGTCACTTCTTTTTCTTGACTTCGACATTCAGAAACGGTTTGAGCAAGTCGATCGGGACAGGGAAGATTGTCGTCGAGTTGTTTTCTGTGGCGATCTCCCGCAGTGTCTGGAGGTAACGCAAGGTCAGCGCGCTGGGTTGATTGCTCAGGATCTCGGCCGCGTCGGCCAGCCTCTGCGATGCCTGGAACTCACCCTCAGCTGCGATGATCTTCGAACGCCGTTCGCGCTCTGCTTCAGCCTGTTTTGCCATCGCGCGCTGCATTTCCTGGGGTAGATCTATTTGTTTCACTTCTACATTCGAAACTTTGATGCCCCAGGGCTCCGTGTGATTGTCCATGATCTGCTGCAGCTTCATGTTGATCTTCTCGCGCTCTGACAACAGCTCATCCAGCTCCGATTGACCCAAGACGCTTCGGAGTGTCGTTTGGGAGAGCTGGGAGGTAGCGAAGAGATAGTTCTCGACATCCAGAATGGCTTTTTCGGGATCCATCACCCTGAAATACACGACGGCATTCACCTTGATCGACACATTATCCTTGGTGATGACATCCTGTGGTGGGACGTCCATGACCACGGTACGGAGGCTGACTTTGATCATCCGATCGATCATCGGTACCAGGATGATGAGGCCAGGACCATTCCCACCTCCACCCGGATTGAAGACCGCCTTCGATTTTCTGCCGAGACGAAAAATGACCGCCCGTTCATAATCTCGGAGAATTCGGATAGAGTTGCCCAGGATGATTACGAGGAATGCGATTGCGGCGATGACAAGGATAGCAATAGGTTGCATAACAAGCTCCTTTCAAGGTTGAGGTAAGTCTACGATCGTTTTTCTTCAACGCGCAATGTTAAGTTCTCGAGTCCCACGGCTCTCACCTGCGCGTCTTTCGGTATGTTGCCGGAGACAGAAACTGCGTTCCAGATCTCCCCATGGATCCTCACGCGACCATTCGGGTCGAGCACTGTCAGCGACTTCCCGATCTCTCCGACCAGGCCCTCGCTCCCTGTCGTCGGCCTTGATCGCAATGCTTTCAGCCCAAAGCCAATGACACCCATGAAGAACACGAGCGTGAGCGCGGAGCACGTCAGAATGACGCTCCACGAAATCTGAATATATTCGAGGGCGGAATCGGAACGGATGAACATCATCGATCCAAGGATGAGCGATATAACCCCGCCCACCGTCAGGATGCCGTGACTGGCGACCTTCAGGTCTGCAACAAACAGCACGATTGCAAAAACGATGAGTGCAAGACCAGCGTAGTTGACCGGCAATGTGTGGAGCGAGTAGAAGGCAAGGATGAGGCTGATGCCTCCAACAACGCCGGGTAGCACGGAACCCGGATTGTAGAGTTCGAACAACAGGCCGTAAATCCCCAGGAGCATCAACACGTAGGCGATGTTAGGATCGCTCAGCGTATCCAGGAGCCGTTCGGTGAATCCCATCTCCCATTGTTCGATGGTCGCCCCTTTTGTGCGAAGCGTTCTCGTCCCCGAAGAGAGTTCAACAGGTCTTCCATCGATCTGAGCTAGAAGACTGTCAGCATTCCTTGCTATGAGGTCGATGACTCCGATCTTGAGCGCTTCGGTTTCCGTAATGGACTGGCTTCTGCGGACAGCGTCTTCAGCCCACTTGATGTTGCGATGACGCTTCTCCGCAATGGTTCGCACGAATGCCGCGGCGTCATTCGTAGCTTTCTCCATCATTGTCGTGTCTTGACCGCCCTGAAGGGTCACGGGGTGAGCTGCCCCGATGTTAGTTCCAGGGGCCATTGCAGCGATATGAGCCGCCAGCGTAATGAAGACCCCTGCTGATGCTGATTGAGCCCCGGCGGGGGAGACGTAGACGACGACAGGAATCTTCGATTCAAGGATGTCGCTCACCATCACCCGAGTGGACTTAAGAAGTCCGCCTGGAGTGTTGAGGCGTATGATGAGGCACTCACCATCCAATTCCGACGCTCGCTGGATGCTGTTGTGTATGTACTCAGCTGTGGCAGGATTGATGGAACCGTCGATTGTGATTGCAAAGACTTTTTGCGCAACCGTAACCGGCGATGCCAGAATCGTGATTAGAAGCAGAATAGTTGCGAATCGCAGGTTCTTCATAGGGGGGAGCTCCTGACAAGTTCGCTCGTGGTGGGGAGAACGCTGTTGCCAGGTTGGCAGTAGCGTATGTGCCCTTATGCGGAGAGAGTGGGATTCGAACCCACGGTACCCTTTCAGGCACACACGCTTTCCAGGCGTGCCAGTTCAGCCACTCCTGCATCTCTCCGATTGTTTCTCATTTCTTCCTTCGAGTGTATTCGGGATACTGCTGATCCAACGACGCTCTGCCAGCTCCGCTCTTAAGGAAAGCCTCCCGTCTTCGAGCCGAAGACAAGTCCAGACAGTCTTCAACGTGAATCAAAATCCAAGGTATACCCCCCTTGGTAAAACGACATCTTCCCACGTTGTGTTCGGCTAACCGCTTGACTGTTTCCACGGCGCTTCCGGCGTACCGCTTATGCAATCTTTCGCTCCAGAGAACGTAAGCCTGAAGCATATGCAACTTATGA
>QYQB01000014.1 GCA_007280275.1 bacterium
CAATCTCGTCAATTTGACGAATCAGCCAGACCAAGCATATTTTGGATCGAGCGCGTACCAAACCAACAATGCTTACTATGGAATGACCGGCAGTGCCAGTATGGAGGTTACCTTCTGAGAAAAGAATTGATAGTCACGGCAGGATATCTGCGATTCTCATCATCCACCACAAGGAGAAACACATATGAACAGAATCATCTACATCGTTGCGATGTTGATCCTGTTGGCTTGCGCCGCCGTTGGCCAACGGCTGGTCGTTGTACCACCGGGTATTGACGATCAGATAGCATTGACTATTAAGGCCGATTCAGCGGCAAGAACAGCAGCATTGCCCACACAAACGATCTATATGTTAAAACGCGATGGAGTGTATCCGCTAATCTCTCCAATAGACAACACAAACTATTTTCTCTATATAAAAGCGGAAAGCGGAGCTGGTTATAGACCGTTCTTGATCGCAAAAGAGAACTCAGCCGCGAAGATTGTACAAACATTCAATTTTAGATCAAGTGGGAAATTGGAGGGATTGACGATAGAACAAAGGACGCTCAATGGCACTCCCTCGAACAGAGTCATCAACGTGTTCAATGGATCCAGTCTTTGGGTGAAAAATTGCGAAATCCTCCATGACCGGGGAGCCGCTCTTGCGTTACAGAGCGATAGCTGCAGTATCTATGTCGAAGATTGCTTTATCCATAGTCATGGACATCCGAAATCGTTGGGCGGTAATGGAAGAATTATCGATGTCAGATCAGCCGCCTACACTGATTCGATTGTCATACGAAACACCACCTTCTTCAATCTCTCCGATCGAATCATCAGAAACATGACCAACTTCGTCAACTATATTGAATTTGACCACAATACCGGTCTGACGAACAATGGATATCATGGCGGTTTACAGGCAGGAAAAGTACGTGAAATGAAAGTCACCAACAACATCTTCTATAACCAGATAGCGTACGGTGCCCAATTTAGGAGAATAAGCGGCTATGTGGCAGCTAATATCAGCGAGCAGACACAACCCGAAAACAATCAAATGTTTGTTGTGACAATCGACACGTCCTACAAGCTGCCAGTGCGGAATATCGTTGTGAGGAACAATAACGTGTGGTGGGACCAGAATTACAAAGATCTCTGGGTGAAGTGGAAAGACTCAACCAAAGCGCCGGGAATTTTCACTCCGACACTTATGAAACTGCTTTCGGATTCAACCAAAGCGTACTTCACCGAACCACTTACGTTCCAGGCGCCACCCGCATCGATCTTTAACTTCATTGATTCGGCTTATGGATTTCCGAACTCCACCACATTTCCTGAAAACTGGTGTTTCACATATCAGGAGGTTAATGGATTGAGCCCGATAAACACATCATATGGTACCACGGCTCAATCCTACACCAAAGGAGACGGTGGTTTTCCCGTCGGTGACCTGAATTGGTATCCCGCGAGGAAAACTGCGTGGCTAGCAACTGTATCGGGCATCAACGATAACATACCCGCGTCGATTCCGTCGGCGTTCTCGCTGAGCCAGAACTATCCAAACCCGTTCAACCCTTCCACGAAGATCACATTTACACTGCCCAAGAGCGGGAACATCATGTTGAAAGTGTTCAACACGCTCGGTCAACAGGTTGCGACATTGGTGGACGCCGACTATCTGGCCGGTACTCACCAGGTCAATTTCGACGCCAGCATGTTGAGCAGCGGCGTGTACATCTACACGCTTTCTTCAGGCGATTTCCATGCTGCGAAAAAGATGATGCTTGTGAGATAAGTCCAGAGAAATTGTGGTAGAATTGCTCAATTGAAATCTCGTACATTATGAAGCACCCAGCCCACCACCGAACCGGCTGGGTGCTTCACACTTTTGATCCGTGCAAGCCCTATGGCAACATGGAATACTGCAGTTATGATTCTCGCACTTGCCTGCCCCATGATGACGGCGGCTCAGCAGTCAGGTAACTTGGAGCTGCTTCTCTTGAATCGCGCGGCAATCGAACGGGCTCGCGAGACCTATCGAGCGAATCGATCTCACATCTCACCCGCCGTGCAAGCCCTGATCAAGGACGCAGATGCCGCATTGCAGAAAGAACTGGTATCGGTCGTCCAGAAGCAACAGACTCCGCCGAGCGGTGACAAGCACGACTACATGAGCCTTGGTCCCTACTGGTGGCCTGACACGACCAAACCCGATGGACTGCCGTACATTCGCCGTGACGGCGAAGTCAATCCGGAGTATCGCCTTGTCGGCGATAACGAACGCATCGATCAGATGGTCAACAATGTCTCGACGCTGGCGCTGGCATACGCCGTCAGTCGAGATGGGCGTTATGCCTCACGAGCAATCCGGCAGGTGAGGGAATGGTTTCTCAATCCCCCAACGCGTATGAATCCGCATCTTGATTACGCGCAAGCCATCAAGGGTGTCAATCAGGGGCGAGGAATCGGCATTATCGAAACGTATGCCTTCCGGCATCTCATCGACGCGTTTGTCCTTCTGAGACAATCACGAGAATGGACTTCAGACGTTGACAAAGGCATTAACTCCTGGTTTGCGTCGTATCTGACGTGGCTCCTGGAAAGCCCGAACGGCAAAGATGAAGCCGGATGGAAGAACAATCACGGCAGCGCCTATGACGTTCAGGTTTCATGCATCGCATTGTATCTTGGGAAAAAGGAGATCGCACAGCGCGTTCTTCGGGAAGTTGGAACAAAACGCATTGCTGTGCAAATTGAGCCGGACGGGTCCCAACCCCTTGAACTGGAACGGACAAAGTCGTGGGGGTACTCCAACATGAACCTCGATGCGCTCATCGAGCTGGGTCTTCTCGGCCATCGCATCGGCGTTGATATCTGGAGCTTCAAAACGGATGACGGCCGCAGCATCCACATAGCGGTGGAGTATCTTCTACCATATGCTGTCGGGCAGAAGAAATGGACCTGGCCGCAAATCGTTCCATTTGTGCCAGAAAGAATGTACTATGCTTTGAACATCGCCGCACGGAAATATATCGATCCATCGTTCGCGGCTGCGGCCCGGGCCGTCTGGAATGAGAAAGTTCAGGAATCCCGAATTACCTTTTCCCTGCCGCCACGGTAGGTGAAAATGCACGTCAAGGTGACTGCTCAAATCTAGAAGAGAGAGGTTGCGAGCATCTCGCTGCAAAAGTTTGTGTTTTTTCTACTCGGTGTGTGGTTTTCAGCCATGTACGGTTAAACCACCATACCCGTTTCGATAAATGGAGGCGGAAAATCACTCTCGAAAAAAATGATTATCATGAAATAAGATCCACAAACAAAGAAGGAAAGACTATGAACCAGACTCGTCGCGATTTCTTGGTTAAGTCGGCACTTGTAGGATTAGGCGGAGCCGCGGTGCTGGCTCCATTCGGCAAATCCCTTGCCCAACGGATTGCCGGGCTGGGATCTATCCCCGGACGCCGAAAGAATGTTCTTTTCATAGCTGTCGACGACCTGCGGCCTGAACTTGGCTGCTACGGTCACCCGATGGTCAAGTCTCCGAACATCGACAAGCTCGCCAAGAGCGGTGTCGTATTCGACCGGACCTATTGTCAACAGGCAGTCTGCGGTCCCACGCGTGCCAGCCTTCTCACGGGCCGGAGACCTGACACGACAAAAATATACGACTTGAAGACGCACATTCGTACAACAATGCCTGACGTAGTCACCCTCCAACAACATTTCAAGAACAATGGATATTTCTCTGAAGGGATAGGAAAACTCTTCCATGTGGGTCTGGAAGATCCGGCATCGTACAGCGTACCCCACCGCTATGGCAAAACGAACAATTACGTGTTGGAGGAGAATCTGCGGCTTCTGAAAGAGGGTGGGAAGGTCACCAACGATACGGGCGCCAATGCAGAATCGACCGGTGCTACACGAATGCGGGCGCATGCAACCGAATGCGCTGATGTTCCGGATGAAGCCTACAACGACGGCGATCTCGCACGAATGGGTATTGAATCGCTGAATCGGCTTGCCCCCAAAGCAACTGCAGCAAAAGAGTCGGAGCGGCAGCCGTTCTTCCTCGCCGTCGGATTCCGAAAGCCCCATTTGCCGTTCTGTGCACCAAAGAAGTACTGGGACCTCTACGATCGCTCGAAGATCCCGATGCCGTATCCGGACAAGCCAAAAAATGCTCCCGACATTGCATTCACGACCTGGGGTGAACTCCGGTCGTATTCCGATATTCCTGATCTGGGACCTTGTGACGAAGCGACAACGAGAGAGCTGATCCATGGCTACTATGCGTGCGTAAGCTACATGGATGCACAAGTCGGCAAACTCCTGGCGGAACTTGATCGACTCAATCTCCGGAAAGATACAATTGTGATTATCTGGGGAGATCACGGGTGGAAGCTGGGGGAATACTCACAATGGAGCAAGCATACCAACTTTGAGTTGGACACGCACGTTCCGATGATTATTTCAGACCCCGATTATCCGCAAGGAGTGAGAGTGAGGGCGTTAACGGAATTCGTCGATATATATCCAACGCTTTCAGATTTGTGTGGACTTCCATTGCCAGGGGGACTCGAAGGAACAAGCATGGTCCCGCTTCTTGACAATCCTCGGAAAGCCTGGAAGAAGGCGGCCTTCAGCCAATACCCGCGGCCGAAGAACATCATGGGCTACTCCATGTGCACGGAGCAATATCGATACACAGAATGGCAGGACCAGAAAACCGGAGAAGCGAAGTTCACGGAATTGTATGACCTCAAGAACGATCCGCTCTGCAAAGAGAGCATCGTCTTCAAGCCTGAGAAGAAAGATCTGGTAGCAAAGCTGCATGAAATGATGAAAGCTGGATGGCAAAGCGCGAAGCCATGAAACAGATGAATCTCAACTCGATGACATTGGTCGGACTTCTGGTACCCTTCCTTCTGAACGCACAGCAGACGGATAATCCCCGTTCCGAGATTTGGAATGTGGACAACCTCTCGACCATCGGCAGTCATCCGGTCACACTCTTCGGTGCTCCGCTCGTCAGGCAATTCAGGGAGGGGAGAGCGGTCGAATTTGACGGCATCGACGACGGGTTGATCGTGCAGGGATGTCCTATTAACGGGAGTCCATCCTTCACGATCGAGATCATCTTCATGCCCTATGCGTCATTCCCGAACAACGTCGAACAACGCTTTCTGCATGTCCAGAACCCGAAGCTCGGGAGCCGTCGTGCGCTGATCGAGACGCGCTTGACGGACAAAAACCAATGGTTCGTTGATACGCACATCCGAGCGGACTCCACCTTCATGACATGTCTTGCGGAGAAATTTCCGCATCCGGTGGATCAGTGGTATCACGTAGCGCTCGTGTATGAGAACGGCGTTGGGAGACACTACGTCAATGGAGCCGAAGAGATGAGCGGCCGGGTTCCCTACATCCCTGTTGAAGACGCGCAGGTTTCTCTCGGCATGCGAATGAATCGGGTCTCATTCTTCAAGGGAGCCATCCGGTCCGTCGCCATGACTGGACGTGCCCTGCGCCCGGAAGAATTCCTGCTCCGCTCGGGGTCACCCCAAAGGACTCAACAGAACTCAGCCGCAAGTTCGACAGCATCGGAAAAGATTAAGTTCAGTGCAGATGACTGGCTCGCGGAGTTCGAAGATCCTCCCGCGTCGAACCTTCTGGTCACCAAGAACATGATCGAAGTCAACGCGTCAGCTGGCGCAACGGTCTGGTACAAGAAGAAGCTCTCCGGGGACGTGCTCATCATGTATGATGTCACAGTGATCGATTCCGGTGGAAGGAATGACCGTGTCTCCGATCTCAATTCGTTCTGGATGGCCTCCGATCCGGCTCGCGATACGCCCTTCAAGAGGAATGGCAAGTTTTCCTCCTATGACGATCTGGATTTGTACTATGCCGGCGTGGGGGGGCATGACAACACCACGACGCGGTTCAGAAGATACCGCCATGGGAAAGAGAAGACGGTGCTGTATGAATACACAGACAAAGCGCATCTGCTCGAGGGGAACAAGTCCTACTCCGTGAAGATCGTGGTTCAAAACGGGCGCACTTCGTTCTTTATCAATGATGTGCAGTACTTTGAATATGCCGATGAAGTTCCGTTGAAGGAGGGATATTTCGCCTTCCGGACAACGAGAAGCCGCCAGCGATTCACCAACTTCAAGATCGAGCGCCTGTCGCCTTAGCAGAGTTTTGCAATCGAATATTTAGCTGGATGTCGCGCTGACTTATTTCATGTGAGGATGTATGAAAAAGCCGGAGATCAGTCGCAGAGACTTTCTATCACGCAGTCTGGCCGGAGCTGCAACTCTTGCCGGGGCTGGTTTTGTTCCGGTTCTGGCAGAAACAAACCGCTCGGTGTTGCCCGCGCGCGAGGGTCAGCAGCGGCCAAACATTATCTTGATCGTTGCCGACGATCATGGGGCCGATGCGCTTGGCTGTTACGGCAATCCGCTCATCAAAACGCCGGCACTGGACAGGCTTGCCGCTGACGGGGTTCGGTTTGATTCCGCTTTCTGCACATCCGCGAGTTGCAGCCCAAGCAGATCAGTCATTCTCACAGGTATGCACAATCACTCGACGGGCCAATATGGGCTCCAGCACGAGCATCATCATTTCTCGACTTTCGACAATATCAGGAGCCTTCCATATTACTTGGCCACAGCGGGGTATCGAACTGGCAGAATCGGCAAATTCCACGTTGCCCCGGAACATGTCTATCATTTCAACGAAGTGTTCTATGACGGTGCGGCGAATGACAGCGAATCGCTTGCCCGCAGTCCCGTCGAGATGGCCGAACGATGCAGGCAGTTTATCCGAAACGATCGCCAACCCTTCTTTCTGTACTTTTGTGTCGATGATCCGCATAGGGGTGTGCCGTACAACATTGGGGCGAACCCGAACAAGTTCGGAAACAAAGAAACAGGCTACCCCGGTATTACTCCGGTACCGTACAGTCCCGCAGATGTCATCGTGCCGCCGTTCTTGCCGGATATCATCGAGGTGCGAAAGGAACTGGCCGAGTACTATCAATCGGTCTCGAGACTGGACCAGGGTGTCGGAAGATTGATCGATGAATTGAAGAGTGCAGGTCAGTACGACAACACGCTGATCATCTACCTCTCCGACAATGGAATCGCGTTCCCAGGCGCCAAGACAACGCTCTATGAATCCGGGATGCGGGTGCCGTGCCTTGTGCATCTGCCGGGAGGATTGCAGCGCGGAACCGTTTCAGATGCCATGATTTCGTGGTGCGATGTGACGCCGACGATTTTGGATCTTGCTGCCGCGGTACCGAAAGAACATTCTTTCCAGGGGCGATCGTTCAGAGATGTTCTCGAAGGGCGTACAACGTCGGGTTGGGACGAAGTGTATGCATCGCACACGTTCCATGCCGTCACGATGTACTATCCCATGCGGGTCGTTCGGGGAAGAAGATACAAGCTGATCTGGAACCTCGCATATCAACAGCCGTTCCCGATGGCGAATGACCTGTACACCGCCTTGGCGTGGCAGGGGATCATGAAATCCGGTCAGAAGGCGATCGGAAAACGTTCTGTCGACGCGTTCCTCCATCGTCCGGAGTTTGAGCTGTACGATTTGGAACGGGATCCGTTTGAAGTAGAAAACCTTGCCGATGATTCAAAGCATCGGGCGATATTCACCGAGTACCGCGACAAGATCAGGACGTTCCAAAAAAGCACGAAAGACCCTTGGAGGGAAGTCGAATTATGAAACGCAGAGAATTCATCAAAGCTGCCGGTGTGATCGGTGGTACTGCCGTTGCAGGCGGGCGTGCACTGGCGAGAGAATTGCAGTTTGGGAAGATTTTTCCCGGGAAGAAGCCGAACATCCTCCTTGTCATGACCGACCAGCAGTCGGCGGACGCAATGAGCTGCCGCATGGGGAAACGATTTATCAATACTCCCGCGATGGACAGCATCGCCGCGGGCGGAGTATCCTTCACACGTGCCTATACGCCGAATCCGTTGTGTGTCCCGGCCCGTACCTCCATCTTTACCGGACAATATCCCCATGTCACAGGCGTCCAAACGAACGCCGATATAAGCAAGACCGTGAGAGCAGAGCATCGGTGTCTGGGGACGTACTTTCGCGAGGCGGGATACGACACCGGGTATCTGGGGAAATGGCATATGCCGTTCCCGGTCAAAGAAACTTCGCTGCACGGATTCGAGTACATGGACGCCATCAAAAATACGGGCATCGACGCTGATATTCCTTCCCGCGCAGCGGCATTCATTCAACGAAAACGGGAGAAGCCCTTTCTGTTGGTGACCTCGTTCGTGAATCCCCACAACATTTGTGAATGGGCGCGCGATGAGGAACTTCCGGACGGCGCCGTCGGTGAACCTCCTCCCGTTGAGCAATGTCCCCCTGCGGTGGAAAACCTGGCTCCGATGCTCGACGAGACGGATACGATGCTTCTGATGCGTCGATCAGCTCAGGCGAATCGGCTCTTCCCGGTCGGAAAATTCGATGAAAAGAAATGGCGTCAATACCGCTGGGCGTACTTTCGCATGATCGAAAAGGTCGACACGTATATCGGGACAATTCTCGATGCATTGCGCACATCAGGCGAACTCGACAATACTGTGATAGTCTTCACCGCTGATCACGGCGATATGCAGGGCGCGCACGGATGGAATCAGAAAACCGTTCTGTACGACGGATCGTCGAGCGTGCCGCTGATCATAAG
>QYQB01000216.1 GCA_007280275.1 bacterium
ATTCTTGGCACCATAATCGACAAACTTCGCGGAATTGACTGAGCCAAGGACAAGATACCTCCCATCAAAACGATCACTGACCCAGATCTTGTATCCAGCCACATCAGGCTCAGGATTGCCCAGCCACGTAATTTCAACAGCGTTGTCCAGTGCAACCGCCCGAATTCCTTGCGGCGGACTCGGCGGAGTGGTGTCAACGAAGAATGATTTCTCGCAACCGATCATCATTGTTGCGACAATTACGAGTCCAAGTATTCTCATGGCGTCCCTCCCGGTAACGGTGATTGAATCCACCAATGATAGGGTCAAAGTGTATGCCAGAGGAGCGGAACCCCCTTTGCTGCAGATTCTTCACGATAGACCTCAGGAAGTGTACAATCAAACCAGGACTCTGTTCACGATTGTGAACAGAGTCCTGGAAGAGAGTAACGAGATCAAATGCGGCATGGCACGGGAAGGAGCGAGGCTTCTAGGAAAACAGCATCTTGCCATTGTTGATGATACCGATCGCCTTCCCTTTCAGGCGGTAGCCATCGAACGGCGAGTTTTTCGATTTGGAACGCAACATGGCTGAATCGACCGTCCAATCCAAGTCAGGGTCAAGAACCGTGATGTTCGCCATCTCCCCTTCATTGAATTTGATGGCTGGAAGTGAGAGGATCCTGCGCGGATTCGTCGAAAGCTTCTGGATCATTTGCATCAGAGTCAGGACTTTCTTATGCACGAGCTCTGTCATGCATAATCCGACTGACGTTTCAAGCCCCACAATTCCGAACGGCGCCTGCGTGTATTCAACTTCTTTCTCATCGATGGTATGCGGTGCATGGTCGGTAGCGATGGCATCGATCGTTCCATCCCGCAATCCCTCCTTCATGGCTGCCACATCTTCTTTCGTGCGGAGGGGAGGGTTCATTTTGGTGTTCGTATCAAAACTCGCCACAACTTCTTCCTGCAATGTGAAATGATGGGGAGTGACCTCACATGTAATATTCATTCCATCCGACTTCGCCTTTCGCACGTGGCGCAATGCGCCTTTCGTGCTGATGTGCGCGACATGATAGCGAGCCTTCGGGACGTAGCCAAGAAGGATAATATCACGGACAACCATCAGTTCTTCCGCAATTGGGGGGATCCCCAGAATGCCGAGCCGGGTCGATGTCACCCCTTCGTTCATGCATCCGTCTTGCGTCATCGTTGACTCCTCGGCGTGCTGGATGACCGGCACTCCGTACATCGAGGAGTACTCGAGAGCCCGCCTCATGATCTCGGCACTCGCGATCGGGCTTCCATCGTCGGAGAATCCGACTGCACCGGCCTGTGCGAGCTCAGCCATCGGAGCGAGTTCTGTCCCCTTCCTTCCCTTAGTGGCCGCACCGATCGGATATACGTCCACGATGCCGTCGCACACTGATTTTGCTTTCTCGTGGACGTACCGTGCAACGGATTCGTCATCGATTGCCGGATTCGTATTCGGCATGCAACAAACAGCGGTAAATCCGCCGGCCGCAGCAGACCTGCACCCGGATTCAATTGTCTCTTTGTGTTCATATCCGGGCTCACGCAAGTGCACGTGCATGTCGATGAATCCAGGGGCGACGATTTTGCCACGCAGATCAATCTCCTCGAAGCCTTTCGGGAGCGAGATGCTCCCTGCGATGCGCTCAATTCGACCATCGAGTATTTGGATGTCCACTGTCTCGTCCCTGCCTGATGCAGGGTCAACAAGCCTGCCGCCTTTCAAGAGAAGCTTCATAGGTTCCTCTGCTTAATTTGATGTGCCCAGCAGGTACAAGACCGCCATCCGGATGGCGACCCCATTGGTCACTTGTTGAAGGATTACGGAGTGTTCACTATCCGCGAGGTCAGCCGAGAGCTCGACGTCGCGGTTGATTGGCCCCGGGTGCATGATGGTGATCGGTTTTGGCCCTTTGGACACCTTCTCCTTTGTCACTCCGAAGAAACGATGGTACTCGCGCAAGGACGGGAACAGTCCGCTTTTCTGGCGCTCAAGCTGAATTCTCAGGACGTTCAACGCGTCGATCTCAGGGATCACATCCTCAAGCCTGTGATAGACAGTGACGCCGAGTTGTTCGAGATCCCGCGGTATAAGCGTTGCAGGTCCGCAGACCGAAACGTGCGCACCCATTGTCGTCAATCCAAAGATATTTGATCGCGCCACCCTGCTGTGCGTGATATCGCCTACGATGCAGACGCGAAGCCCTTCGAGTGAACCGAACTTTTCCCGAAGCGTGTACATGTCGAGCAAACCCTGCGTCGGATGCTCGTGCCCCCCATCGCCGGCGTTGATCACATTTGCGTCGACAACACGGCTCAGGAAATGCGAGGAACCAGCCGCCGCGTGACGAATGACCACCATGTCAATTTTCATGGCCTCGATGTTCCGGGCAGTGTCTTTCAGGGTCTCGCCCTTGCCGACGCTGCTTGTGGCCGCCGAGAAGCTGACCACGTCCGCCGAAAGACGCCGTTCCGCAAGTTCGAAGGAGATCCTCGTCCGTGTCGAACTCTCAAAGAACAGGTTCACGACGGTTTTCCCCTGGAGTGGCGGGACCTTCTTGATCGGTCGATCAAGGATTTCGCGAAACGAGATCGCAGTGTCGAGAATAAGCGTGATCTCTTCCCTGGACATTCCATCCAATCCAAGGAGGTGACGGCTCTTGAGCTTCATCGCTTCAACTCCTTTCCATCGTCTTCCACGTCGGCGAGATAGACCCCGTCTTCAGAATCTGTTTCGGTCATCATGACCTTGATCTCCTGTTTCAGCGAAGTCGGTATGTTCTTGCCAATGAATTCTGCCTTGATGGGCAGCTCCCTATGGCCGCGATCAATCAGGACGAGGAGCTCAATCAGAGCCGGCCGACCCAGGTCCGTGAGAGCGTTGAGAGCAGAACGAATTGTCCGCCCGGTAAACAACACATCGTCGACCAGTACAACGACTTTTCCGGTGATGTCAAAAAGTATCTCGGTGCTTTTCAATTGCGGCTGATCCAGACGGCCCCGCAAGTCATCCCTATAAAGGGTTATGTCGAGAATTCCAACCTGTACTGTTTTACCCTCAATCTCCTCAATCTTCTTCGCCAGTCGCCGTGCCAGATATTCTCCACGCGTTCGGATTCCAACGATGGCCAGGTTCTCCGTCCCCTTGTTCCGCTCCACGACCTCGTGGGCAAGCCTGTTCACCGTTCTCCGGAAACTCTCACTGTCAAATATTTTGGTTTTTATCATACGAGCCCCTTCTAAACAAAAAAGCCTCCAAATCCGCAGACATCGGAAAAGGAGGCATAATCAATGGAAAAATCAAAAATGAGGAAGGAAAAATGAAGAATGGAAAATGACCTCTTACATTTTTTCGCTCATCACCTGTGCTTCTGATGCTCCTTCCCTACCTCGCCGGATAGGATTAAAGGATCGATTCAAAGAACGCTTAAACTCGTCGCTAATATACAACTGAAATCTGCAGAAAGCAAGACCTTGGGTGGTGTCCCAGTTTGATTATGGTTTTCAACGCGGAGCCGCAGAGTCCGCGGAGAAACGCGGAGAAATGCCAAAGTTGCGTACCCTCTGCGATCCTCTGGGTCCTCCGCACGCCTCCGCGATGAGAGATTTCTATCAAAGCAGGACATTACCAGACCTTGAGCAATGGGCCTCCTGAAACCAGCGACCCCGGGCGTCAGGTCACGCGGTCAACAACCATGAGAGCGATGAGCGCAGAGAGATAAAGAAGCGATGCAAAGAAGAGCCTCCTTGCATTCGCGTTGCTCCGATCCTTGTAGAGCTTGATCGCAAGCCACAGGAATCCCAGCGAAAGAAGCACCGCCCCTGCAAAATACATCAGCCCAAGAATCCCGACCATCGTGGGCATAAAAGCAGCCGGAATGAGGGCGACGCAGTACACCAGAATCTGGCGACTCGAGGCCTCCCCGCTCGGATCAACAGCCATCAGCAGTTTATAGTCAGCCCTTGCATAGTCCTTTCGGTACATCCATCCCAAGGAAAGGAAATGGGGCATCTGCCAGAAAAAGAGAATGAAGAACAACGACATGGCACCCATCGAGAGCTCACCGGACACCGCCGTCCAGCCTATGAGTGGCGGGAGCGCACCGGGAATGCCGCCGATAACCGTGGCGAACGGAGTCACCCTCTTGAGAGGTGTATACAGGAACAGGTACGTTGCGAGCGTCAAGACAGCGAGGAACGCAGCAAGTGCGTGCGTAAAGAGCAACAACTCAAGGACGCCAGCGAAAGACAAACCTGAACCGAAGAGCAACGCATGGTGTTGATGGACCCGGCCTGAAGGCAGCGGCCTGTTTTCGGTCCTCCTCATTTGAATATCAAAATCGCGCTCGATGTACTGGTTCAGAGCACCGGCACCACCACCGACGAAGAGAGTTCCGAGAAACGTATGAAGCAGAACAGAGTACGGAAGGGTCGGCCCTGACGCGGCCAGATAGGCCCCGCCGAGCGCCGTCACGACTGAAAGCAAGGTGAGCTCCGGCTTCGTAAGCGCCAGGTAGTCAAATACCGGTGAGCGGCGGACGGCAACTGCACCGTTCTGTGTGATGCCTTCCTTCATTTGAGCGGGACCGGTTGTCCCGGAGCTGTGGCCTTTGAATCAACGGAACCGAGCCTTCTGAGGAGATAGCTGACGATTGAATCGGCCTCAGCGGGCTTCAACCCCTGGTTGGGCATTGGGGGGAACGCCGGGTCCTTCTTGATGGGATTCAGTACGAACGCGACAATCTGATCTTTCTTTCCGGCGTACTTCGGCAATACATCCCTATACGCCGGGCCGATTTTCTTTTGGTCAAAGAGGTGGCACGCCGAGCACCTTCCATTGTAGATATCCTCGCCGGAAAGACTCGGTGCAGCGACTCCCAGTCTCGATTTCAACTCCTCGGTGGCCACGTCATAGCGGTACGCGAGATAGGCAGCCTGCACATTAGTCGCATTGTGGATGGCGACCTGGTCGTTGAGAGACATGAATACGGATGCGAGGGCAAGGGTGTACACCGCTGAGTTCACGTACCGTGCTTGTGAATTCCGGTTGTACGCGTACACAGACTGGGCAGTCAGGAAGATCAGGACGAGTGCAACCGCCGCGAATCCGTACAGCGATCCTGAAAGAGAAGACGCCGGCAGCGCCACGATGCCCAACACAACGAATACCGGCAGCGAAAGAAACGAGCCAACAATAAGGCGTGTGGCGAGACGACGAACAAAGAGTCTCTGGTCACTGTCGAGACCCGCTCGCCCTCCCTGCCACGCAAGAAAGAAATAGAGCAAGCCGACTCCGGTCGCTCCGGCGGCAAGCGCTGCAAACTGCAACACTCTGATCAAGACGTCCGGGGAGATGAAGAGAGCAAAAACAGTACTCACATCGTTCCAGTTCGACGGGTTTGCAGTCACCGCCATCGACGAGACGATCAGAAATGATGCTGCGACGAGAAAGATAATGCCTGCGCGCCCGGATGCAAGATGAGACTTGATGGTCTCTTCTGAGTAGTCGTGTATCTCCTCCAATCCAACGGCCCCGTGTTTCCGGCTTTCGAGGAGGCCTTCATACTCGTGCAGGACGCCCCTCAACCGGAAGGTGTATTTGTAGGCATAGAGCGAGACGATAGCGATGAGGAGCAGAATGAATCCATACCCTGCCAACCCGACGGATATCGCCTCCGTCGACTGGAGCAATTGAGCATAGATGAAGATTGATGTAAAACTCGGGACCAGAGCAAGGATGGTCGGAACGCTTTTGTTGTAGAGGACAATAACGATCAGATCGTTCGAGAATCTCGTGAGTTGCCGATTCCGTTCCCTGGTCCCCTTTCGATTGTAGAAATATGAAAGGACGGATGAGCCAAGAAGGAATCCGAGGTAAGGATAGAGAACGATCGAAATCAGTCCCCCGATGAGTATGAGCACATGGAAATGCTCTACGGATTGGGGAATTGCGAGATTTGTTAGAAGATCCATCGTACCCGGGCTCTGTTATAATCCTTGTGCATCGAAATCTCTATTTGGACAGCCCTACAAGCGCTGTATAGGGCTTTGACTGATCGATCGACGCCTTCTTGTACCATCCTTCAAATCGGACGGAGTCCATCGACACCACCTTGTTGTACATATAGGAATGACGCAAACCGCAGTACTCCGCGCATGCGATGTCATACTCAGCAACCTCTGTGGTCTTGAACCACATCACGCTTTCCCGATTGGGAATCACGTCTCTCTTGATCCTGAATGAGGGGATAAAGAAGGAGTGGTTCACATCAACAGAACGCAGCAGCATCTTCATTGGCGTATGGACAGGCACATAGAGGGTATCAGCTTTCACACCGTTTGGATATTCGAATGACCACGACCACATCTGGGCCGTCACCCTGATGGGAACAGCGTTGTCAGGTATGGTTGTCTCATCCAGGTATCCCTTCCATCCCACATAGAACATCCCCATGAAGAGCACGAGCGGGATGGCCGTCCAGGCTACCTCGAGGGCGACGTTCCCCTCGATATTTTCAGGGTGTGGATTCCTCTTTCGGCTGTAGCGCACGAGAAAGTAGATCATGAACGCCAGGATGCCGAGGAGGACAAGAGCGGAGATGCCGACGATCGACAAGAACGCAGCATCCACGGAATCGGAAAATGGAGAGGTACCTTCGAACATTCGTAGTTATCCTCAACGAAACGCGTAGTCGAAAAATGTCAGACAAACAAAGATCAAGAGAACAACTCCAGCCACCAACACGAAGAGACGAAAGGTCCGGTTTTCAGATCTCAGATGCATAAATATGTTGAGCACGAGAAAGCCCTTCACCGAGGCGATGGTGAGCGCCGTGATGATGACCCAGCGCCCCAGCTCGATTCCGGCCAGCGCCACCGTTGCACCCGTCAATCCCATCAACCCGGCCCAGACGAGGATATACTGTCCGTAGCCTGTGACGTGGGCTTTTTCACCGTGGTGGTGTGCGTGTTCTGTCATACTCTTCGCCTAATGGACAAGATAGAAAAGCGGGAAAAGGAAGATCCAGACGATATCGACAAGGTGCCAATACAGGGCGCCAGCCTCGAGTTTCACAAATGAATCCTTCGTGATGATGTCGCGGGAGATGAAACGCATGATCACGGCAAGGACGACGGCGCCAATGATAACGTGAAGTGCGTGAAGGCCCGTCATCACGAA
>QYQB01000052.1 GCA_007280275.1 bacterium
GAAAAACCAGATGCTCAAGTTCGTCATCACGGCTCCGTCAGGCGAAAAATGGACAAAGGAAATCACGGTTGCCGTTGCTGCGCCGGCCAAGTTCGAGGTCTATCAGAATTATCCCAACCCGTTTAATCCTTCGACAGCTATTAGCTATCAGCTAACAGCTAATAGCACCATGAGTCTTAAGATTTACAATTTGCTTGGGCAGGAGGTTGCCTCGCTGGTAGACGGAGACCGGCTAGCAGGATATCACCAGGAAATGTGGGATGCAACGAGGTGTGCGAGCGGTGTGTATATCTATCAGATCATCGCCACTGACGAGCATGGCACCAAGCAAATCGCCCACAGGCGGATGCTGCTCCTCAAATGAGCCTCTGAGCGAGGGTCGACGGAAGACTGACGATCTGCTATTGATTGCGACGAAGAAATGCGAAGAGGCAATCCCGGATGCTTGGGATTGCCTCTTTAGTTTTGATCGGCAAGCTGTGATTGTTCCTTGAACCTCTCTCCACTTTTCTCTATTTTGATGAAGGTGTTCAAGTTTCATCATCGATCTTATTCCAACCTGACCATGACACGATCTGAAATTGCCCAACAACTCATTGCCGTGTGCCGGGCCCTCTACGAGAAAGGGTTTGTCACCGCAAACGACGGAAATGTGAGCGCACGACTGCCAAACGGCAACATTCTCACCACTCCCACATCGCTGAACAAAGGACGCGTAACCGAGAACGACCTGGTTGAAGTCACGATCAATGGTTCGCCGGTCGGCCCTGGATCAATCCCATCGAGCGAACTCGGGATGCACCTCTTTATCTATCAGCAGAGAGTGGACGTCAACGCCGTCGTGCACGCACATCCGACGTACGCGACGGCTTTCGCGACGGCACGGATCCCGTTGGATCAGCCTCTGTACCCTGAAGTGATTTTCGGCCTTGGGACGATACCGCTTGCAGATTTCGCGACTCCCTCAACAAGGGAAGTCGCGGACTCCATTGCACCCTTTGTTCACTCCTCCACCGCGATCCTCCTGACGAATCATGGAGTGGTTGCATTCGGCAAAAACCTCGACGATGCCTATTTCAAAATGGAAAAAGTGGAGCACGTTGCGCATATCACGTTCGTGGCGCGGATGCTCGGTGGAGAGAAGAACCTGACCGTGGAAGAAGTCGGGAAACTGAACGCAACATTCAGCAAGCTGCGCCCCTAGAGATCCAGGGGAAGAGTGGTGCCACAAAGACACGAAGTCTCAAAGACCTTGAAAAGGAGGAAAATCAGAAGATCTCCTTAGTGTCTTCGCGACTTAGTGGCAAAGTAGTTGTTTTAGACTGTGCTTCTAGAACATCCAGAACCTATCAAAGGATACCATGCCCAAGAAAATTCGAGTCGGAGTCATTTTTGGCGGTCGATCTGCCGAACACGAGGTCTCGATCGTTTCTGCAGCGTCTGTCATTGGCGCTCTCGACAAGGACAAGTATGAGGTGTTGCCCATCGGCATTACGCCGGAGGGACGATGGCTCAGCTCGGGAAAAGCTCTGGAACTGCTCAAGCAGCGGGCCGACGTCGAAAACCTTCCGGAACATATACTCGTCCCCGACCCGCGCAAGCAGGGACTGGTTGAACTGAAGGATTCTTCAGCCCAATTGACCCCCCAGCGTATCGATGTGGCATTCCCGGTTCTTCACGGACCATACGGCGAAGACGGAACCATCCAGGGACTCTTCGAACTCGCCGATATCCCCTATGTTGGCTCAGGCGTGCTTGGCTCTGCGCTCGGAATGGACAAGGTGGTTCAAAAACAGTTGCTTCGGCAAATGAAGATCCCGGTGACCCCGGATGTTTGGTTCTTCATGGGAGAATTCAAGACGAATTCGAAGAAGATTATTGTGGTGATCGAGAAACTGCTCCGGTATCCATGTTTTGTCAAACCGGCGAATCTCGGTTCGAGTATCGGTATCAGCAAGGCGCACAACAGGCGAGAGCTTGTTGAAGCGATTCAACTTGCGGGGGAGTATGATCTGAAGATTCTCGTGGAGAGGTCGGTGGAGAATGCACGTGAGATCGAATGCAGCGTTCTTGGAAACGATCAGCCGATCGCCTCCGTCCCGGGAGAGATTGTTCCGTCAAACGAGTTTTACGACTACGATGCGAAGTATGTCGATGGAAAATCCACGCCCGTCATCCCCGCCCGGTTGCCGAAGGCGGTCATAAAGAAGATCCAGCACTATTCGGTTGAGAGCTTCCGCGTGCTGAATTGCGCCGGTATGGCACGTGTTGATTTCCTCGTGGCCAGGAAAAACAACGCCGTCTTTCTCAATGAGCTGAATACCATCCCGGGGTTCACTTCGATAAGCATGTATCCGAAGTTGTGGCAGGCATCCGGGCTTTCGTACGCCGACCTTCTAGACCGCCTCGTGCAACTGGCGATCGAACGGCACGAAGCAAAGATGAATCTGAAAACAAAGTACCAGCCGAAAGCCGATTGGTACCAATCATAGGCCCGTTTGCAAAACGGTGAATTTAAGAGTACCTTCGAACAGATGGAAGGACCGTTTCTCAGAAGAATTCAGAATCCCCGGTGGCTGCAGGGGATCACGAAGAAAGTCTTCAAGACGAGACGCCGTGCTCTGTTCGTCATCGTTGGAACGCTGCTCGTTTCGTACATCCTCTTCAATAACCGGGGAATCGTCGCTCGCATGCGCCTCGAACACCAGCGCCAGGTCATGATTGAGAAAGTCAGGGCGGCGGAAGAGGAGACGAAGCGGCTGCAGTCATACCTCAAAGCGCTCGATGGCGACAAGAAGACAATTGAGAAGGTCGCGCGTGAGAAGTATGGTATGGCAAGAGAAGGAGAAACTGTGTACAAGGTAAGGAAGAACTGAAATTGAATTGACCGTCTCGGTCGCTGTACTTCCGGCGGGGCAAGACCACCGGATGATGCTAACCAACATCAGAGCCTCGAAGCTGGTGTTGGTTTTTTCATTTCGAAGCTCATTGGCTATCGTCACCCCTGTGTGCGACGGGTCTTGCTTGGTGACGATTATTTCATAGAAGGCAATCCTATGTCAGATCTTTTTGCGTCTGATGATGCACCGAAACAGGCGCCCCGGACGTACGCTCCGCTCGCTGAGCGCGTGAGGCCGCAATCGTTGAACGAATTCGTCGGCCAACGCCACCTGCTTGGTGAAGGAAAACCGTTGCGTGTAATTATTGAGAAGGGGGAATTATTCTCGATGATTCTTTGGGGACCGCCGGGGGTCGGGAAAACAACGCTCGCGCGCCTCATTGCCCATCACATCAATGCCGACTTCTATCAGCTCAATGCCGTCTCCTCCGGCGTCAAGGACGTGCGTGATATCATCGCCAAGGCGGAGCGCAACCTTCGTCAGCTGAAGAGGCGCACAATTCTCTTCATCGACGAAATTCATCGCTTCAACAAGGCCCAGCAGGATGCGTTGCTCCATAGCGTCGAGGAGGGGAGTATCGTGCTCATCGGGGCGACGACGGAGAATCCTTCGTTCGAAGTCATCTCGCCGCTCCTTTCTCGCTCCCGGGTGTATGTGCTCGAAGCTCTCGATACAGAGGGACTTCAGGCAATTCTGGAACGAGCGCTCGCAAGCGACCCGATCCTCTGCAAACGCCGGATTTCAATTGAGGACCCGGATTTCCTTATGCTGCTTTCCGGTGGTGACGCCAGGAAACTGCTGAACGGCCTGGAGACCGCTCTCCATCTCACAAAACCCGACAAGGATGGCGGTGCCACCATCAGCAAATCCAAGATTGAGGAAGCGTTTCAACGGAAGTACACGCTGTATGACAAGAAGGGCGAACAGCACTACGATACCATTTCGGCATTTATCAAAAGCTTGCGCGGAAGTGATCCCGATGCCGCAATCTACTGGATGGCCCGGATGCTTGATGGCGGTGAAGACCCGCTCTTCATTGCCCGGAGGATGGTCGTTCTGGCGTCTGAGGATGTGGGAAATGCAGACCCGACGGCACTGACGATGGCGACGTCGTGTTTTTCCGCGGTGAACTATGTTGGCATGCCCGAGGCGAGAATCATCTTGGCGCAAACGGCTGCCTATCTTGCGTCAGCGCCGAAAAGCAACGCGGCATATATGGCGATCGAGCAGGCGATGCAGGACGTCCGCAACCTGCCGAACCTTCCTGTTCCCCTTCACATCCGAAACGCCCCGACGCAGTTGATGAAGGACATGGAATACGGCAAGGAGTACAAGTACAGTCATCACTTCGATGACCACTTCGTGGAGCAGCAGTACCTGCCGGATAACCTCAGGGACAAGATATACTACAAGCCCACAGAGATTGGAGCAGAGAAAGATATTCTCGCTCGACTGAACAGGCTTTGGAAGAAGAAGCAGCGCTAGATTTCAGGCAGAACCGTGTCGGGTGTTTCTGCCCGATTACTTTATCTTGAGTGCCTTTGCCGCCTTGTCCATGTCACCGGGATCAACCCAGATGAACGAGCTGTAATGTCCCCCTGCAGAGACGGCATCGACGCAGTCGATGTTCACGCCTGCGACGGCAAGTGCCTCGAGGCTTTTATTCAAAGCTCCTGTCCGGTCGACGCCCCTGAACCAGAAGCCGACACCTTCTTCCTGCAAGATGCCCGAAGCCGTCCAGAGGGTGCGAAGTTTCTCGGGGTCTTTCGGAACGACATAGAGCTCCGCGGACGACCCGTTTGTTGCGTAGCCCCAGAGGCCGCGAAGCCCAAGGTTTCTGGCTTTCAGCTGTTGCACGATCCGAAGCAACGACCCCGGCTTGTTTTCAAGATGTGTCTTGAAGTACCTGACGCGCTGAGCCCGTGTCATGCTTGCCTCCCTTCAAAAAAGTTGTTAATTGTTTTCACCCCAGAGAAAGTATACAATTTTAGCCCGTGACTGTCAATTCGAGTCGTGACGACATACAGGCGCTCACGTTGCAGGCATCTTCATTGCTCAATCAGCTTCGTGAGCAGACTGGCGGCCAACCGGAACTTTCAGCGGATGACCTTCTTCTGTTCTGCTACCGGCTGCGCGATGGCTATCGCATCGTCCGGTCGACAAGCGATCGCTTCAGGGGAACGACATTTGGGTTTCTGAATGAGCTGTTGTACCAACTCGAATCTCGACCGGACGAAACACTGCAATCTCCGGAATGGAGAACGCTCATTGAATCGTTGCTTCGCGATCTGGCGTCAGGAAAGTTCACTCTCGCGAAGAATGCCGGTCGATGATCCAATCACAATAATCTCCGGAGAGGAGAATCCGAGCGGAAGATGACAATCTCTGTTGAACAGATCAGAAAGTTTCTGGAAGGACATCGGCGACGGGAGCTTGAGAAATCGCATCTCAAGAAGGCGGCGGTGTTGATTCTGTTCTACCCGAAAGGGGAGGAACTCTTCGTTCTTCTGACGAAGAGGACGGAAGATGTCGAACACCACAAAGGACAAGTTTCATTCCCAGGTGGGTCACAGGATGAAGGCGATGTCAATCTCGTGGCAACAGCGCTGCGCGAGAGCGAAGAGGAAATCGGTCTGCCGCAGGATGCAGTGCATGTCTTTGGGATGTTCGATGAGTACGAAACCCCGTCGGGTTTTGCGATCACGCCGGTCGTTGCCTATGCTCACAGTCTCCCCCCATTGAAGCACAACGCAATCGAAGTAGCGGAGATCCTGGAAGTCCCTGTCTCTCTGTTTCTCGACAAACGGAACGAGAGGGTCGAAAAGCGAGTCCGGCTCGGCACTCCCCTCGACGTCTATTTCTATCGTTTTAGCGACTACGAGATTTGGGGAGCTACAGCTGCGATCCTGCGAGCCTTCCTTCAATCTCTTTGCGCGGCACGCACGGGGGCGTCCCGAACGGAGGAGTGAAATCCCGGTTAGAATTTCTTTGTAAATTTGTGAAATCTTCGCTATCTTGAGCTTATAGGAAACACATAGGGCTGTTACACACAGGAGAAGAGGATGGCACAACATAAATCGGCTGAAAAACGGACTCGGCAGAACGCTCAGCGGCATATCCGCAATAAGGCTGCACTTTCGCGAATGAAAACC
>QYQB01000089.1 GCA_007280275.1 bacterium
CACGGGAAATTGCGACGACAATCGACCAGGAAGCGCTTTCGTAATGAGCGGCATAGCTGCCTACCTGCCATAATGAAAAGTTCCCTCCAAAGCGATTTGCTCAATCTGAGAATATCCATCAAGATAATCTAAGAAACAACACACATGGCTTGGAAGTTCGCCTGCAGGAAGGCCTTGGCCATCAACGTGGCGGCGAAGCTGACATCGTTGTTGGGGTTGCCTTGGATTTCCTTTAGGGCTGCCAAATAGTGGTACCAGGCAGACGCATCTTCTAGAGCGGGGAGCGGCCGTTCTGCAAGGAACGAGCGCAATTGAAGTAGGCGCCGCTCCATCTCCACGGTGTAGTTGCGTTCCTTAGGAGTGAGCATGGCCCCTCCGGCTTTGCGATGATCGCTGCCTAACGCCCGGCTTCAGCGGCGGCGCGCCGTCCGCAGCAAGCCGTTGTTAGGCGCCCACATTGT
Organism: bacterium; assembly: GCA_007280275.1. Lineage (GTDB taxonomy): Bacteria > Bacteroidota > Ignavibacteria > UBA10030 > UBA10030 > UBA9647. Next base: position 462 of record QYQB01000089.1, read on the forward strand.
CGCTCACGACTTCCAAAACAACCCACACTCCTCATCCTTCCCCGTCGCCGGCTCCCGCCACCCCCACGTCGAGCTCGGACCGGAAACCCGCTAGCCCTCCGTTCCGAAGTTTCTGAAAGAAGACGTTGTAGCTCTTGGGCGAAATCATGTTGAATTGATAGCGTGTTGGAATCTTCTCCTTTTCGAGCCAGTCGTTCAGCCGTTTGAAGTGCTCTGCGGCGTACTCGTGCTTTTTGACGTTGTCAGCCGCAGGATCACTGATCTCTTCATCGCCCTTGACTTCGACAACGAACACACTCTCTCCTTGCTTAATAAAGAAGTCCGGGCTGAACTCACCACGCTTGGGCTTGTTACCCTTCTTCCATGCGTACTCGACTGAATAGAAGCCCATCGGCGTATTCTTCAGCCACGCGTCGATCTTCAGCGCATTCTCTCGGCCGGTCAGTTCACGAACGAACTTCCGTTCAGGGGTGGCGTCTGCAATGACGATGTTGGCGGGCGTCTTGAAACCGACTGATGTTGCGACGACGACCCGACCGTTGACGAAGTCCCCGTCCTCGTCCTCCACCTCGCGGAAGAACTCCCTTTGGTCATCAACCAGTGTCGTTTCGCATCCGGGCGCATAGAAGACGGTCTTCGATCCCCGGCGCAACTCCGCAGCACTACAACTCTCGTCCTGCCGGTCACTCGTGTTCATCAGGGCCAGCGCCTTGGGCGATAGCTTGTAGACAACGCGCTTCGCCGCCTTGCGCCGGAGGGTGCCGAGCGCTTGCCAAAACTTCTGCCGATTGTCATCGGTGATCTTCTCGCTCTTAATCTTGGCGCGCTTTAGCGATGCCCTCACGATCTCCTCGCACTTGGCGAGTGGAAACCGCTTCGCGTAGCTCGTGCGATCCTTCGGGTCGGCGGCGTCTTTCGATTCTTCGTCTATAGACTTGAGCTTCTGAATCATCTGCTCCGCGACTTCTTCCACGGTCCAGGTCTTGTGCTGGATCGTGGTCCTGAACTTGACGTGCTCCCCGGTGACAGCTCGCTCGAACCCAACGGTCACGTCCTCGGCCTCAACCTGCGTCGGGAGGTCGACGTAACCCTCTTCGAACAGCTTGTACTCGCCCTTTTTTGCGTACTCGGTCGCATCCTCGGAGCGCGTGTAGTCGAGATGGTGCAGCTCGAAGTTGAAAGGCGATTTCGGATCAACCGTTGAGATCAGGCGGCGTTCGATTTCCAGCACTTCGTTTATCAGATGCTTGATTCGGCCCGACCAAGCGTCGTGGTTGAAGACTGTCACAACCGGCTCTTCCCCTTTCCATCCATCCGGGCGGCGCAGGCCGCGGCCGAGCACCTGTGCAATCAGAAGCTTGCTGTTGAACGCTCGCTCCTCGTGCGGCACGATCTGAAAGACATTCTTGACGTCCCAGCCCTCGCTCAGCATTGAGACAGAAACGATCCATTCCACCTTGCTCGCCGGGTTATCGACTGTCCGCAGCCTGGCCACGTTGGGCTGGTGCTTGGCCGCTGAGGTGACACAGAGAACCTTCGCCGCAGCCTGGCCCGGGTCGATCCGCTCCCATTCCTGCAGGAAGTCCTGTAGCTCTTCGGCAACCCGCTCCGCGTCAGCAATAGTCTTTGTCACGACGATGGTCAGTGGGCGAATGCCGCGGGACTTGAGTTTCTTCTTCCAGTCCTTGTGCCGATTGTAGATGAGCTGCCATTTCTCTTCAGGGTTCTCGGCGGCGGCCGGAAGCTCGTCCACGTACTCCACTTTCTTGACGAACTTCTCCTCGATAGCTTGGCGAAGCGAGTAGCGGTGAACGACATCGGCGAAATAGTCATCTCCCACATAGCAAGTGCCCGACACCCCGATGACGAATCGAAACCCATAGTCGGAATCGTGGAGAAAGTCTTTCCATTTCTTGGAGGTCTTTCCTGACTCATTGGCCACATGGTGGGCCTCGTCATTGAGCACGGCGACTCGTGCGCCTTTGCCTTTGAGGCTCTCTCGGATGGAGGACTTCACGTTCTCCAGAATGGCGTGATAGTTCTCCACGCAGATCGAACCGTCCACGATGCTTTCTGACGCGTTGATGATTCTCGGCGTCGCAACCCGGGCGCTGGGTGGGAGCAAATCCCGCAAATCGCTGTTGCAGGCAAGCTCCTTGAACTTCTTCAGGAGCCCATCCTCGATGGTGTTCGACGGACACAGAACGAGCACCCGATCGACAGCGCCTTCGGCCAGCAGAATCGCCGCAATCCCATAGAGCACGTAGCTCTTGCCGCTCCCCGTAGCCTGATCCAAGGAGCAGCTGAGCTGATCGGGTAGCTGTAGCTGGCGCTCCATCGCCGCCCACGATCCGTAACGCTCTTTTAGCTCTGTGTTTTGGTCGAAGTTCTCCTTCGCAAGGGTGCGCAGATCGTTGTACTTACCTCCAAGCAGGTATCGCAGCGTCGTCCGAATCGCGTCCTTCTGGTAATCCCGATAGCCGCACAGTTCATCGACAAACGCCTCGTACTTCGACTCGTCCCAGTTGGCCGGGTCAATATTCTCGGAGACCTTCAGAACAAGGTCTTCGTTCCGGAATGTGCGGCGATCACCCTTGGTGCTCATCGGCTCACTTCCTCGTCTTCCTGATAATCTTGACGGGCTTCGCTGCTGCCTTCGCTTTACCGACGCCGAACCTACTGGCGGGAATTACCTCCCGTGCCTCGTTGCCATAGATATCCACAAACACCGCCATGACCTGACTCCCGAGGGCTTCGATGGGAAAGCGCACTTCCCAGTTGGCTTTCTCAATAGCCTCCGCGTAGAAGACTGCGTCAAAAGCAAACACGTCAGACTCACTATCGAAGTCGTAGTCCAGCATTACCATTGATAGTGTTTCGCGGTTTCCCTTCTTGCGCATCGGTTCGCGTACAACCGCTTCGCTCTTGAAGGTCTTGATCTTGATGAAGCCTTCCTCGATCAGTTCGCCCTTGCGCTTGTTCGCACCGGCTTCGTACTCCAACTCTGGTCGGCGCACGAAATCGAAGCCCACCGCATCTACCGTGTCGTTCACAGCAAGCTCGTCGGCAGGCTGCTTAAGCGCTACGAACTCTCGCTGATGCAACTCGTTGATGATAGAGTACGGAATGCGCAACGCGTAGTAGCGAACCCTGTCTAGCGTCAGGTAGTCCTGCTGGAAGTCGAATACGAGCGAGGGGGCAATGATGAACATCCGGCTACCAACCTTGGAACCTAGCGCCTCGTGCATGCTCTGGATGGTCTCTTCGTCAATGCGAACGCCCGGCTGCTTCTGGTGGTTGAATACCAGGACGCTTGAGCCCTTAAGGTAACCGTCAAGTTGGATGCCGCCGACCTTGTGCTGGTCGTCGCGGCACTGAAAGAGCTGCAGCGCGAAAAAGCGCCATGCATCCCAGGCCAGTTCCTTAAGCTTGCTGAAGTCGTAGAGACCCGCGTTGTAGAGCACGAACGGCTTGGGGTTGATCAGCCTACCTTTGTTGCCGATTTCGCTCTTGAGGTTAAGCAACCGCTTCTGGATGGTATAAATGGCGAGTTTACCGCAGTCAATCCCGATCCAACGACGATTGAGTTTTTCGGCAACGGCGCACGTGGTTCCAGAACCAGCAAACGCGTCAAGCACAAGATCGCCAGGCTCTGTTCCGGCGTCAATGACCAAGTCAAGCAGATCTTCAGGTTTCTCGGTTGGATATTCAGTGAGTTTGGTTTGTGTAATGATATCACTATTCCATACGTCACCTCTTGAAACATACTCAGCGCCCAGAGAGGTTATCCGCCTTAACACCTCGGCTTTTGCTTCCTTTGGATTGTCGCTGACATATGTCTTTTTGCCTTCGCCCGCGTCAATCTCCCACTGAGCAGGCTGCCGGCCCATACGGCCTCGCGTGTAATACCAACCTCTTGAATCCTTTTCGATCCCTTTCACAGTCGAAAGTTTGTACGGACCTAAGATTGGTTTCCAGAACCGTTCTGGTCTTTTCTTTGCGTAGATGATCATGTTTTGATATTCAGTCGGCATTGCTGAGCCGAGCGCATGCGACCGTGAGCTTCCTCCCTCACGGCCCTTATGCCAGATAATTTCATTGATAAAGTTTTCTTCTCCAAATATTTCATCACAGATTACTTTTACATAATGCATTTTTCTTGTGTCGAGATGAACCACTAGATTGCCATTCACGGACATAAGATTCTTAATCATAACCAAACGACGACGAATGAATTCAACAAATCGCGCTCCAGCAATTTTGTCCTGATACGCTTTTTGGTCCTGACTACCACGAAATTCTTGTTTAGTCGCAAATGGAGGATCTATATAGACCAGCCTGACACCATGCGTGCCATCGTCATTAACGAGTTCCCCCTGCTCTTTCATTTTGAGTAGGGTTTTCATCGCCTGAAGGTTGTCCCCGAAGATGAGCATGTTGTGCCAGCCGTTGCCGTTCTTGCCGAACGTCCGGACTTTCTGGAGCGGCACGGCTAGGGTGCTGGCAATGATGTCTTCCTCACGTTCCTTACCGTGGTAGACGAGCTCGTATTCACGCTTTTCCGGTGGAAAAAGGATGCGCGCCCACTCCGGAGAAAGTTCCTCGCCGTGCTGCAAGCGCCGGATAAGTTCCTGTCGTTGTTCGTCGTTCATATCACTTGCCTACTCTCCGAGGTCTTGAAGGCCGGCGTGCATCACTGGGCGCCAGGCACAACAGTTCCAATTCGTCCAGCAGCCCGCTATCGGCGAAGCTGAACGTTGTCTCGTCACCGACAATGACGTGATCCAGCACCTTCAGCCCAAGCGGCCGGCAGGCAGCAATGAGATCCTGGGTTAGAAGTCGATCCGATTCGCTCGGTTCGGCGGCACCGGACGGATGGTTATGCACCACGATGATTCCCGACGCGCTCACCTGCAACGCACGAGCAACAATGGTACGCAGCGGTGGCCGGACCGAGTCGACAGCCCCCTGCGCAATGAGTGCGTCATCCAGAAGCGCCTTCCTGCGATTTAAGTAGAGCACGCGGAACTGCTCGTCAGATAGGCCACGCATGCGCTCGCGCAGGTAGTCCGCCGCTGTGTGCGTGCTCTTGATGACCAGTTCCCCTCGCCGAGACGGCACCGAGACACGCCGAGCAATCTCCATCGCGGCGAGCAATTGCGCTGCCTTCGCACCCTTCAGGCCCTTGACGCCGAGCAACGCGATGACCGGTGCTTCGACCATGGCGCGCAGTGACCCGAACAGCTTCAACAGATCACGCCCCAGCTCCACCGCACTCGTGCCCTTGAACCCAACCCGAATGAGGATCGCGACAAGCTCGGCGTCCGTCAGCGCTTGCGCACCCTTCGATAGCAGCCGCTCGCGCGGGCGCTCCTCCTGCGGCCACGAGACGATGCCTTTCGAGTGATTTCTCATGCGTTTAAATACCTTTGAGAACAGCTGAGGCCGTAGCGCCCCGGAAGAGATGACGCCCAAGAGCATTGGTGCGGCCTCTGCACTCGTTGCATGATGTTCATCTGGTCCCGCGCGCCTAACGCTCGCGTTCAGCCGTTTGCGGAGCGGAGCAAATCAGTTGCAACGCGGTGTTGGGCGGCGTTAGCTGGCTTTTTACTTTGGCACCTCGAAGACTAGAACCGTAAGGATAATCTCGCGATTTGGATCATCTTTGTGGGCAAGCGTACATCGGAATCCCGTCGAACTCAAATACTGCATCTCTCTTTTGAACTTGGGATGTAACTTCAGGATGTCAGGGATCTGACTCAAGACATCGCTGAGTTCTTTGTTGCGATTGAAAACGAGAATAGCTGTCTTGGTATCTCGCCAAGTGGCATACCCAAGCAACTGGTCAATGGCGTCGCTCAGTGATTTTTTGCCTCGCCAAATCTTGCATTCTGCAATGAAAACACTTCGATTACCATCTCGGATGAGGATATCCGACTTCCCACTAAAGTTAAAGGTCTCCCCAGTTGTTTGACCTTCATAGTGGCTGTTTAGAGGGACAAGGAACTGATCACGCAAATTTTCCTCGCCCATCCCGCGAAATGCTTGTGGGCTTCTCTCGAGCATGGTAGCCGATTTCTGAATGATTGACAGAATATTCTCGTACTCTGCCATTTCGAGAGTTGGTTCAGGAACGTAAGCCTTTGCATTTGCCGGTGGTGGCTTCGGTGTGGCTTTTCTGCGAACTTCTGGCGCACCGTAGGTGGTTGGTGCGTTGGGCCGCTCTCGAAGTGGAAATCCGAGGCTGGCAACAAGCCCTTGATCTTTCAGTAACTTCTGCCTACGTGCATCGATGTAGTGGCGTGCTATATCTTTGAGACTAGCATTAAACGGAGTTAAATCTCCTTTGGCCCAGCCCAAATACTCTCGGACGCTGCCTAGGAGCCGATCAAATTCGTTCTTTACCACTTCGGAGCTGTGGTCAGTACGGGTAATCGCGAGTTCAAGAACGTTGCCCTGAACTTGACCGCGTGGAGGGTTGTAAGTGAAGGTTGATGGTCTACACATGAAAATGTCGGGGTCGCCCTCGAAAGGGACATAGAAAGTGACCAGCGTTCCGGGTATATAGAACGGCCTGTCACGATCTGTTATGAAGCGCAAAGGGTCTCGGCTTACATCTACATTGGTCTCTTGCTGATCTACCCGGATATTCTCATCAAGAATTCTGATCGGTGGGATCTCAAACTTAGACGTGAAGTAGGTTGCCAAATCCTCGGGACTTGTGTTGAGGAGTTGACGGGTGGCGTAGGCGTCAATCTCTTGCAGCATTTTGGCCTTTGTTGCTTCCATGACTGCGTGAAGGTCGTGTTTCGAAAACAAAAGTTGTTCATTGTACATCTTATACGTCTCTTGGATGCTCAGAGCTAGCCGCCTAACGACCAAGCTCATCTGATGGTTGCGAGCACCGCGAGTGGTCGGTCAGCCGGAGCGCCGTGTTCGGCACCTTAGCGGAACATTCCTTCGAAAGCATGTAGCTGCTCAGCCTTAATGATGATTCCAAGATTATTTGGTATGCCTGCAACCAAGACAGCCTTTTGTCGCGTCGGAACCAGAACAACTTTCACCTCCCCTTCGACGGTGTGCTGTGGCCCGGCATACAGAACACCAAGAAGTTTGATGCGCGAGCTACCCATGAAATTTCCCTTTCGAGTTTGATAGCTACCAACATCGAACAGCATGACCGGAGAGCCGCTAGATCCAGGGAAACAGGCGGCATCTATTAAAAATTCCTTTTTCCCATTCCAGTCATGTTTGTAATCAGTTGCCAGCACACCTTTACGAAAGATCGGGAGGTTGTTTGTTCTATCCCACAATCCGTTGGGATAGCCCACCATCGTAATATTTTCGAGGCCGACCATATCCTCAATATCAGACGAAGAATAAGTATTTCCTTTTTCCGCGACGCCACGAATTCCTGCTCCGACCGATGAAATTCCCAACTTGACCACGCCGGTAATATACTTCCGGCCGCTCGGCGATGTCAATGACAACGAAAAATGCGAAAACCGAGCCCGAAAAGCATATTCGGACGGAAAACCCTCTCGCACCGGCCGAAAGACGATAGACTCCTGCTCCCTCCTGATCATCAAATCCTAGAAATATTCCCCGCTCTCCTCGGCCGCCATGAGCGCAACCTGCTCGAAGACATGGGACGGCGGAGGCTTC
>QYQB01000095.1 GCA_007280275.1 bacterium
CAAGTCCAGCTCAAGCCGTCGAAGCTCGAATTACCACAGCTACCAATCATGATACAGAATTGCCAATCGAAAGCTTGTGGTGAGCCGAGTCGAACCATTATCAACAATCAATTGGCAATTTTGTGTAGCCCTAAAGGGATCCTCGAGCACCATGTAAATGCGTTTGTGTTGATCGAGCTAAGCTTGCTTTAGGAAGCTTTTGACCTACCATATGTCCTGAGGTGTTCTTGCTACTGTCATTATGCATCCGCGGTAGGGACAGGTGTTCTGCCAAAGGTCAAGGCTAGCCTATCATTCCCGGTTTTCTTTGCACCGGTTGAAGAACCATTCCCAAGATACCCATACTGACAGAACCTTGATTGCTTCATGATCATCCTCGCACCACGAACATCAAATCGAACCGAAATCATCCTGGTTTTGAGCTTGCCTACCGTACTTGAATCCTATTTTGTAAATGTCTACGTTTACCATTGCACTGTTCAAGCAGCTTTCCACGGCATGGTGATGCTCCCTGCAGATGGTCATTGTGCCAACAGAATGTCAAAAACTACCTCACCAAACAAGTGTATCGTCTGTCCTCGATCGATACAGGGGAAGAGTCGTGAGCTCGCTCGAAGAGTGAGAAGAATGGTGAAATCGATCAATCTGCACAGCAATCAAAAAGTGGAGAAGAGAAATGAGCAAATTGTCTCTCTGTGAGGATCGTTCCGGGTTGGTCTTGCTATGGATGATACTTGCACTCCTTTTCTATCAAGGAGAAGTGTTCGCGGGTATTACCGGCAAGATTTCCGGTCGGATTGTAGACGCAAAGACTAAGGAACCGTTGCCTTCTGTCAATGTTGTCCTCCGCGGCACTTCGCTTGGTGCGTCAACCGATGTCGACGGGTACTACTATATCCTTAGTATTCCACCCGGGAAATACGAACTCGCAGCATCGATGCTTGGCCACGAGGCCGCGGTAAGAACAAATGTCGTCGTCATTTCGGATCATACAACATCTGCTGATTTTGAACTGAAGGAAAGCAGCATCGAGGTTGCAGAGGTGGTGGTTGTGGCTCGCAGGGAGATAGTGAAAAGGGATGTGTCGTCGAGTCAGATCGTAGTCGACGGGGGGCAGCTGGCAGCCGTGCCGATGGTTCGGGACATGAACACCTACATCAACATGCAGGCGGGCATTCTGAACGATCAAATCCGAGCTGGCGGTTTGGATCAGGTCGGTTACATGGTGGATGGATTGGTATCAATAGACAACCGGACGAACCGTCCTTTGATGCAGGTCAACCTAAGTACCATAACAGAGATTTCGATCATCAAAGGCGGCTTCAATGCGGAGTATGGTAATGTACGCTCTGGAATGATCAGCGTTGTTACTCGCGATCCACAGCCAAACAGGTACCACGTCTCGACTGATGTGCGATATAGCCCAGCCCGCCTAAGGCTTGGCGGTGCGTCCATCGTCAGCCCTGACAATTACTATAACAGACCTTTTCTTGATCCTGCCGTATGTTGGACTGGAATACAAAATGGATCATGGGATGCTGCCACAAAGGATCAGTATTGGGATTTCAAAGACTGGCCGGGTTGGTCTTTGCTGGCTAAACAACCGTCAGCAATGGGCCGGGATTCAGCTCAATTGCGTAACCTCTTTCTGTGGGAACATGCTATGGAAGGGAGCGGTGCGTTGGGACAAAAGGAGTTCACGTACGGAGATAGACCAGACTTTTATGAAGAATTCACCGTTACGGGCGGGGTACCGATCATCGGAGAATACCTGGGAGACTTGGCTTTCCTGGGGTCTTACAGGAGTGATCATCAAGCATTTGCCTTGCCGACATTCCGGCCATATTACCAGAACGACAACGCACAGTTGAAACTGACATCACGCATTTCATCGACCATGAAACTCGGTATCGAGGGGAGCTACGGGGAAATCAACACCGTCTCCAGAAGTAACCAAGGTGGCAGCGACAACAGCTACGTAACCAGTGGCATGGATATCCTGAATTCCTCGCTGACCGGCAATAACTTCTCCTACGCATGGTGGCCTACAGTGCTCACGCCGTTCAATATCTACTCAAGTATGATAGGGTTTTCGTTCGACCACATGATCAGTAGAAATACATTTTACACTGTCCGAGTCTCATTGATTAACATCAAGAACTCGAACCTTGGATGGGGACCGGATGCTTACAGAGACACGACGTCTTTTGTCAATACGGCGCTGTTCGGACCCATTCGTATGGACCAGCACCCCTGGGGTTTTTGGATTGGAGACGGTACATCATTGAAATCACAGGATGGTGCTATCTATGCCGCTCAAGGCGGAGGCGCGCGCGACTACGGGCGAGTGAACACATTGAACGTGAAGTTCGATCTTACCAGTCAACTCGATAGGTACAATCAACTCAAGACAGGATTCGATTTCACGTATGACGATCTATTCACGGATTATGAATGCATCCGATTCGAATCTAAACTGACACAGGACTACAAGGTGGAATGGAGTCACTACCCATATCGCCTGGGTGCTTATGTACAGGACAAACTAGAATTTGAAGGAATGATAGCCAACGTCGGAGTTCGTCTAGACTATAATGATCCGAATTGCGACTGGTTCACCGTCGATCCATATTCGAAGTATTTTTCGCTGAAGTATAAATGGCAACTATTCGATGCGCCGAGAGAGAAAGCAAAAGGCCACCTCGTGATCAGCCCACGGCTTGGGATCTCACATCCAATATCAGAAAACGTGAAGCTGTACTTCTCGTACGGTCATTTCTATTCAATGCCCCGTGCGGCAGATATGTACAGAATAGAGTGGGGTGTGTTGTCATCTGGCATTGCTGCGATCGGCAATCCGAACGCGGCAATACCAAGAACGATCGCATATGAACTAGGTCTAGATTGGGACGTCGCTGGTTTGGCGCTGTTTCACGCCGCTGGATTCTATAAGAACATCGACAACCAGATCAACCAAATCAACTATCAAAACTATTCTGGCCAGGTCAATTACAACACGTATGATAACAATAATTACTCGGATGTCCGCGGTTTTGAAATCCAGATAGAGCGAAACTTCGGCAGTTGGATTACCGGTATGGCGAACTACACCTATCAGGTGCAAACGAGTGGCAACATGGGATATACGACGTACTATGAGGACCCAAATTTGCAGCAGACCAATGTGGCGTTTGTAAACCCGAATCAGACACGGTCGCAAATCCGGCCATGGGGGCGGGTATTTATGCAACTCCGCACGCCATCAGAATGGGGTCCGCAGGTCTTGGGCATTCAACCGCTGAGCGACTGGATTGTTGCCCCCAATATCTTCTGGCGGGCGGGTCAGTACGTGACGTTCAATCCGAACAGCATGTATCCGCCAAATACACAGAACAACCTTCAATGGAAAAGTCAGTGGACGGCGGATCTAAGGCTGAGCAAACAGTTTACCGCATACAATTTGAGCTTTGAGTTCTTTGTGGACATCCACAACGCGCTGAACCTTCAGTACATGTCGGTTAACATTAGCAATAATGATGTATGGAACTCCAGTACGACCAGCGATGGATTCTCCAGTCAGGACGATAGGAGGAAGTATGTCAAGTCACTCCACCTGCCTATCTTCAATGATCCGGCGTATGACAAATTGAGAGCAGCGGACCCGGGGTCTTGGATAGCCGGAAATGACCAACTGGGGGACATAAAAAGTGATAAGAAGCCATACATCAATATGCCAAATCGTGATTTCTTGACGTGGCAGGATCTAAGATCTTTCACCGTTGGCCTGAGAATGAATTTCTAGCGGATCCCTCCGCGATCCGCGTTTCGCCAGTCGGTAGCTTTTGCGAGTCACGCGTGGTGCGAAGAGCAATGCGGCAAGAATGTGAAGTTCATGTTAGAAGAGAGGAAAGAATGAGACGAATCAACTCCTACCTTGTCTTAGTATTGTTTCTGATGATCGGTACGCCCGTAAAATCTCAGATCGTGAAGGTGATCGATGCGGGGAAACTCCGAGCTCGGGTGCTGGAGAATGCTCATCAGAGCGAATCTATGTCCGGCATCCGTGGTGACCAGGGAGTGGTCCGTTACGATTTTGACGGCGCCGTATTGCCAAACAGGCAGTTCTCGCGGTTCACAATTCGTTGTGCCGGAACCCACATCGGTGTCCGGAACTGGACGGACGAGAAGGGAGTGTTTCATCCGGCCTGGACGGCAGGAGCGAACTATGGAATATCCGGAACTCCCTCGGAAGTTCCACAAATCATGTTTGCGGTCCCGGATAAGAACGGAGTTGTTGTCCATAAGTACGTACGATATCAACCGCCAAGAATCTCGGTTGATGGACGTTACTATAATGCTCCATTCCCGTACGACGAGACGGAAGAGGTGGCGCCGGAGAAGATTCCGGGAACAGCGGATCAAATGGTCGAATCGTACTGCCGGACGTGGATTGGTTTGGATTTGCATCAGAGGGTCCTGGCCTGGAGCCAGAAGAACCATGACGACTACATTCTCTATGAGTACACTTTTAAGAATTCAGGAAATATCAACCTTGATGATGCGATCGAGCTGCCGAACCAGATTCTGGACAGCTTGTATATCATGCGCACCGATCAGGCGGTCCCGGCTGAAATTTCGGACCGTGAAAAAGAATGGGTTACATGGATCGGATGCCGGCCCGGTGAAGATCTGCGCATGACGTACACGTACCCGAGCCGACAACAGGGATCGACGTCAGACAATCTCGGCATGCCGCGCAACGATTATAATCAGCCGAGACTCATCGCAACACAATATGTCGGGGATGCGACACTCTTTATCAGCAAGGCCCCAAACGATTTTGTCAATGACAATCCGGCCTCACCTCAAATGCACACCATCTGGGATGCCCGCCTTGCCTATATCAAAGAGTATGAGAAGCTCCACTCAAACGAGCAGGTATTGGCGCTGAACGTCATGAAACGCGGAATCGTGACGGCTGAGAGTGGTGACCAATCATACGTCAAACCTCCCTACATGACAAACGCGTATCCGGGAACATTCCATGAAATTCCACCGGATTCTCAATACAATGCCATCACAGAAATCAATCCATGGGGACAATATGCCAGGTTTCATGAGTTGCCTATGGTCTCCCATGGACCATTTCGATTGGCTCCCGGGGATTCGATCAAGTTTGTCTTTGCGCATATCGTCGGCAGTATTTCGAAGCGTAAGGCCTTTGATATCGGCAGATCGTGGTACAGTGGAACCTGCACACCGCCGCCGGGATGCAATTGGAACAACGGCAGCCCCACAGACAATCTGCCGGGCCAGTACCGTAGAAACCCTCTGCTGTACCGGGACGCTTCAACAGGCGCTGCAGGAGATTACAACAATTGGGCGAAGGATTGCTGGATAGCAACCGGGAAGGATTCCCTGATGCAGAACGCAAGGGCCGCACAATGGGCTGTTCTTCAAAAGTACAATGTTCCCACAGCGCCGCCGCCTCCTTCGATCGATGTGACCGGACGTTCCGATGCGATCCGAATCAGTTGGGGATCCGAATCTGAAGTGGCTCCTGATTTTGCGGGTTATCGAGTATATCGTGCAATCGGTAGCTACGCAGATTCCCAATGGGTAAAGATCTTCGAGTGCAATGGAAAACAGACGCACTATTACGACGACAAGAGCGCTGTCCGCGGTACCGCATATTATTACTATGTAACAGCTTTCGACGATGGGGTGTCTAATCTTCCCGATTGCAACGGCAATAAGGAAAGTCTTGAAAGCGGCATGTATGCGAACATGACCTTGTTCCCGGCGAATCTGGCCCGTCCCTTTGTGGAAGGTACTTTGGACAGCATTCGCGTCGTGCCTAATCCCTATAGCTTGACAGCGGGGAGGAATGGCATTCAATTTACCGCTGAAGAAAACAAGATCATGTTCTACGGCCTTCCCCCTGAATGCACGATCAAGATATTTTCCGAAAACGGCGACTTGATCAAGACTATGTATCATAGTGGATCCGGCGATGAATCATGGGGAAGAATCAAGGTGCCTTTCGACATGCAAACCAGCGATTCTGGCATGAGACCTGTGTCCGGCATTTACATAGCCAATATCACAACTCCGGATGGACGGGCAAAGAACGTGAAGTTCCTCATCGTTCGATAATTGTGTCTCGAGGAGACTGTATTCTATGAAACATTGCAGACTATTGATAAGCATTTGCATCGCAGTGCTTTCGACTGCACCCGCTTCTGCTGCCACAAAGAAAGTCGGACAGACGGGTTTTCAGTTCTTGAAGATCGATATGAGTACTCGGGCGGCAGGAATGGGTGGCAGCTATATCACCATCAACGACGACGCGACATCGATGTTTTATAATCCGGCAGGTCTAGCGTTGATGCAATCCAAGGGTGATGCCTTTGCCATGAACACGAAGTGGATTGCCGATATTTCCTATCTCGGCGGTGGATTGGCAGTGAGTCTGGGGGACTATGGCACCGTCGGTGCAAGCTGGATGATCGCCGATTATGGCAACGATTTCATCGGTACACGATATTGGCCCTCCGCTCCACTTGGTTATATCGAAACAGGCAAATTGGATGTCAGCGCATACACCGTGGGTCTGTCCTATGCAACGGCACTGACGGATCGGTTCTACGTGGGTGGCCAGGTGAAAACCTGTTATCAACATCTTGGTCAAAACTACATCGATACTCTGGGCACGATAAGGATAAACGAACTGTCTGGATTGGCGTACGATTTCGGTACGATCTTCTATCCTGGTTTCAAGAGCTTTCGGATAGGGATGAATATTCGTAATTTTGCTCCGGAGTTCAAGTATGAAGAAGAAGGATTCGAGCTGCCGATGACGCTGGTCATCGGAGTTGCGATGGACGTTCTGGATTTGGCCGGTGAGCATGAGAATTCGCTGCTTGTTTCCATTGATGCTGTGCATCCGAGAGACTTCACCGAGCGTGTGAATGTTGGTGCTGAATATACCTACATGAAAATGTTATCTCTGCGCGCTGGCTACAAGTACAATTATGACAACGAAGGATTCACGGCCGGCATTGGAGTCCAACAGAAACTCGGAAGCGCCCTGATCAATATCGGGTATGCGTACGCTTCAATGAAGTACTTTGACGCTGTGCATCGAATCTCCGTCGGTATAGCATTACAATGATTTGATGGTTTTTGGTATCACCTTACTGCAATTCATTCTGAGTCACTCATACCTGTCAAGAATTGCCCCAATGGAAAACAAGCTGAAAGTGTTCTTCGTGGTTTTCGCTTTGCTGCAGGCCTGTCCAGTTGTCGCGCAAACCAGAACAGTGATGGAAATCAGCAGGGATTGGAAATTCAAGAAGGAGAATCTTGACGACGCTCAAAAGACATCTTTTGACGATAGTGGATGGGGAACCATCAGTCTGCCTCATACGTGGAACCATTCAGATGGTCAGGATGGGGGTAA
>QYQB01000311.1 GCA_007280275.1 bacterium
CACAAGTAAGGGTGGAGTATCTGACGCGAATAGCCGTCTCCGCGGTCGATCGCCTTGGCAATGAGAGTGAGCTCGCAACACAAACTGTCGCTCGTCCGCCTGCTCCGGCGGTGAAATGAGGTTTGCTTTTTCCCGTCCACCAAATATCAAAGGCATTTCCTCATGAATGAGAAAGAGCCCTTTCTGGTTCCTGGTCATCGCGCTGGTTCTTTTGTCTTGCTCAAAAGTTGCCAATGATCCGGATCTGGAGCAGGCAGCACGTTCTGTTGAACAGATGGTCGCGCCGCTCAATGCCCCGCGCATCTCGTTTTTTGTTGTGCTCCCCAACGGCACTCCCAGGCAGTTCGTCAGCTGGTTCTTTTCCCACATGGGAGCGGGCGATCGGCCTCCGGTCGATGACCTATTGGAGTTCAATCAAGATGAGCTCGATGACATGCGGCGGTCGGGAATGGCGCTCAGTCCAAAAGGAATGAATTATCGACACTCGCGCCCCGATACCACGGTTCAGAAGCAACTGGTACTGAAGTGGGACGACGCCAAGGGGACCGTGATTCTCGAAGGGTATCTGGATCCCAGGCAGCAGCCGGCATACACAACGTCCTTCAAGCTCCCGAAAGATGTCGTGCCAGGCCAGGCGGCTCAGATAATTGTCCAGTCGAACCTCGAGCTCGGAATGCAGTTCCAGTCCTTTTAAAGATCCACTCGAAAATCGGTACCACGAAGACACAAAGGCACAGAGGTCTTGAAAGTGAAGAAGACTCAATGATCTTCTTCGTGTCTTGGTGCCTTCGTGGCAAAATGGAGGACCCCCTCATGAACACACTCAAGAAATCGCACACAATGCTTGTGGCGATCCTGCTGTTGTTGGTGTCGACGTCCTGCCGCCTTCTGGCTCAATCGTCAGGAATCCCGACTCCTTCCCAATTTCTGAAGTTCGAAGTCGGAGCAGATCGCCAGCTTGCTGACTACAAGCAAATAACGTCGTATTTCAATGAGCTGGCAAAAGTCTCGAAGAGAATTGAGGTCGAGGTGCTTGGTCCCACGACGCTCGGGAACGACATGATCATGGCGGTGATCTCGTCAGAGGAGAACCTGAGGAACAAGACGAAGTACCGGGAGATCTCCAGGAAGCTCGCAGATCCACGGGGGCTTTCCCAGAAGGAGATCCAGGATCTCGTCGATCAGGGGAAGGCAATCGTTCTCGTCAGCTGCAATATTCACTCGACCGAGATTGGGTCCACTCAGATGATTCTTGAGTGGGCGTACTCTTTGGTGACTGCGCAAGATGCCGAAACCAAGCGACGACTCGAGAACGTCATTCTTCTTATCATGCCATCACTGAATCCGGACGGCCAGTTGATGGAGGTCGAGTGGTATCGGAGATGGGTCGGCACCAAGTACGAAGGGGGCAGATCGCCCTTCTTGTACCATCCTTATACGGGACACGATGACAATCGTGACTGGTATATGCTCACGCAGAAGGAAACCAAGGCCGTGACGAAGGCGGTTTTTCATGAATGGTATCCTCAGGTATGGCTGGATGAGCATCAGATGGGCTCGACGGGGCCGCGCATCTTCACCCCGCCATATACAAACCCCGTCGCAGAGAACGTCCATCCGCTCATCTGGCGTATCGTGGACCACATCGGGACGATGATGGCGTGGAGGCTTGAAGAACAAAGGAAGTCCGGCGTCATCTACGGAGCTATGTATGACACGTATTGGCCGGGTGCAACCGAACAGACCGCTATGTGGAAGAACATCGTTGGCCTTCTGACAGAGGTGGCGTCAACGCGGATGGGAACTCCTGTTGAGATAAGTCCGGGAGAACTCAGCGGCAGCACAAAGGGCCTGGTCGAGTACAGGCAGCAGGCGAATTTCCCGAATCCATGGCCCGGAGGTGTCTGGCGTGTCCGGGATATCATGGATTACGAGCGCACTGCGTCAGATGCGCTGCTGGAGGCTTGCACGAAGCATCGCGAGGATATCCTGAGCGGCATAGCGATGATGGCGATGGATGCAGTGAAGCTCGGTGCTCCCGGCGAATACCATCGTATCGCCGTGGAACAACGCGATCCTGCCTCCGCCGCTCACCTGGCCTTTTTGATGCAGGAGAATGGCGTCGAGGTGCTCTATTCAACGTCTGATAAAGCGTACTACATTCCGACTGCACAGCCGTATGGACGGTTCGTGAAGGAGATGCTCAGCGTCCAACGCTATCCAAAAGTGAAACTGGTGGCGGGCCCGAATATCGTCCCGCCATACGACATGACAGCCTGGTCACTTCCGTTGATCATGGGTGTCTCCGTTGAAAAAGTCAAGATTTCCAAGGACGAACAAAGCAATCTGAGGGGCTTGAAGGATTCGGATTGGCCTCAGGGAGAAGTGACCGACGCCGGCGCATCGAGATTTATTGTCTCACATGAAAGCAATGGTGTTTCGAAGTTGATCAATACTGTGCTCGCACAAAAGGGGAGCGTGAGCGTTACGGGAGCGAGCTTCAAGGCTGGAGGGAGAGAGTTCCCGAGTGGATCCGTGGTCGTTGAAAACGTGAAAGACATCAAGGGGCTGGCAACAAAGTACTCTCTCGACATCGCGGGCCTGAGCGAGAAGCCAAACGTGAAGATGGATAAGGTCGGAGAGTTCAAGCTTGGCATGTATAAACCGTGGGTGGCATCGATGGATGAGGGCTGGACACGCTGGGTTCTCG
Source organism: bacterium (assembly GCA_007280275.1). Taxonomy (GTDB): domain Bacteria; phylum Bacteroidota; class Ignavibacteria; order UBA10030; family UBA10030; genus UBA9647. The sequence continues at coordinate 2,711 of QYQB01000311.1, forward strand.
AGCAGTACGGGTTTTCCCTCAAGAGCATCAGCACGAAGGATATGAAAGAGCAGAAACTGAGTACCGAATACGATGTCATTGTCATCCCGGATGTTACCAAGGAGGTCATTATTGAGGGAAAGCGAAAACCCGAAGAAGGGGATATGAAGTACTTTGTGGATTTCCCTCCTGAATACTCCGGTGGTATCGGCAAAGACGGCGTAAAGAACCTCAAAGATTTTGTCGAGCAGGGAGGAACGCTGATTGCTCTCGCTTCGGCATGCGACTTTGTCACTGATGAATTCAATGTCCCGGTTGTCAACGTCCTGGCAAGGGCCAAAAGCGACGAATTCAATTGCCCTGGCTCGCTGCTTCGGATCAATATCGCTCCCAATCACCCGGTCACGTATGGAATGCCGGGTGAAGTCCCCGGTTTCGTGAATCAGCGCATCGCTTTCCAAACGACGCCTCCGGCTTCAGAAATGACACGTTCGGTGCTCGCGTGGTATCCAAATGAATCCGAGGACATCTTGATGTCGGGTTGGATTCTCGGCGCCGAGAAATTGCAGCGGCGGGCAGCGGCTGTCGCATTGACGTACGGGAAGGGGAAGATCGTTCTCTTCGGATTCCGTGTGCAGCACAGAGCACAGACAGAAGGGACGTTCAAGTTGCTCTTCAATGCGATACATTGGGGAGCCATGGGGAAGAACTGAATCATGGGTCCATTGCCCCATGGAGGCAGCAGGTCTCCGAAGGAGTCCTTCGGCCAACGAACAAACGGACAAATCACACAGCTCATGTTGACTCCGGAAGGTGTACAAATGAAACGGAAAGATTTCTTCAAGTGGGCGGCAGCATTCGTCGGCGGACTCGCCCTGCCGCGAGAGGCAAAGGCGATTGATTTCAAGCACCTGTTGCAGGGGGCATCAATTCAGGGGGACGACTATTTCTGGAAAATGGTCCGTGATCTATTCGTCCTCGATCCGGGTGTGACGTATCTTAATTTCGGCGGGCTTGGCGCATCCCCATTGCCGGTTCTCAACAGTCTGCTGGAATGGACGCAAAGTGAAGAACGCACGCCCAATGCAGGTCACGACGACAAAGAGTGGTGGAGGGTGAAAGAAGGGCTGGCAAGAATCCTTGGAAAGACATGCCGCAAGGAGGACCTGGCGCTGATCAGCACTGCCACCGAGGGAATCAACATGATTATCAATGGGCTGCCCCTCAAGAAAGGGGATGAAGTCATAACATCAACCCATGAACATGTAGCCCTCAGTGTTGGCCTTCTCAACCGCATGCAGCGGGATGGCATCGTCATACGCCTCTTCGAGCCCGATATGAAGAACGGGCTGGGCACTGTGGACCGCATCGCTCGTCTGATCAATGGTCGCACTCGTCTGATCTTCATGAGTCACGTGACCTGCACGACGGGACAGCGTTGCCCTGACAAGGAGATCTCAAAACTCGCCCGCGACAAAGGCATCTGGTTTGCCCTTGATGGTGCCCAGGCACCCGTTTCTGTACCATTCGACATCGTCGAGTGCGGTGTCGACTTCTATGCTTGCAGCACACACAAGTGGCTGATGGGTCCGAAGCGCACTGGCTTCCTCTACGTACGGCAGGGGCTGCTTGACACACTTCGGCCGATCACTGCAGGCGCCTATTCATCTGACAAATACGACATGGCGAAGAACGAGCTCGTGCTGCACCCGACAGCGCAGCGCTATGAATATGGCACACAAAACGAAGCACTGTTTTTCGCGCTCGGCAAGGCCGTCGATTTCGTCGAAACCATTGGGCTTGAACGCATCTGGCAGCACAACCACGCACTCGCTGAACGATTCTACAAAGGTTTGCAGGAGATTCCCGGCGTCGAGACCGTGTCCCCGGAAGAAGAAACGTACCGGACATCGATGATCAGCTTCCGCATGAAGTCCTTCGAGTATGGCAAGATCAACGAACACCTAGCGAAGGACAAGCTCCGTGTCCGATCGGTGAATGAAGGAGGTGTGAATTGCATCCGTGTCTCCTTCCACGTGTGTAATCACGATGGCGATGTTACCAAGATCCTGGAGTCGCTGAAGAAGCTCGCCGGCTGAAGCGAAAGGGCACATCAATGAACAGAAATCTTCTTCTTGTTTGTCCCCTCTTGTTTCTGAGTCTTTTTCGGATCGATTTACCCGCCCTGCGAGTGGGTCAAGAGCGAAGCTCCGATCCTTTCAAAAACGGATTCTATTCCGCCGAGATCAGGCAGCACAACGGTGCCCCGACCCTTTTCCTGGATGGACAACCCGCTTTCTATCGCACCTGGTGGGTCTCGCCGCCGACTGTAGAAGGATGGGCTGCCTCCGAGATCGCAGGGAAGAACGCGGCTGAGACAGGGATCCATATCTATGCGTTCGACGTTGGTTCGATGGAATAGTGTGGCCCCGCGCCGGACAGGCTACTGCTGGAGGCGGGTCCCGCTCGAGGAACGAGCGGAATGCTCGTTTCCTTTCATGCAGCCGTGCATGAGCACAAGATTACCTGGTGGAGACGACACTGGGTGGTGTGGAAGCTTCAACGGGCAACATGCCTCGATGAGTTGGTCAGCCTGTGTGCCAGCTCACGAGTTTGCTGGTCTGGTGTTCACAATGCGCGATCACCCGATGATTCAATATTCCGGTTTCCCGATCCATCAACGAATCGGTCTTTGATAAGGGAGGAAACATGGATGCAAAGACGGTAGATCGAAGAGATTTTATCAAGACATTCCTCGCGGGAGTTTCCGCCGTAGCAATCGACTGGAGCTCATTCCCAATAGGAAAACGTGAGAGAGGGGACGAAGACAGCTTTGACGCTGTGATCGTAGGTTCCGGTCTGGGGGGGCTCACGTGCGCCGCTGCCTTCGCACGGCAAGGCTTCAAACCACTGGTTTTGGAGAAACACGATCGTCCGGGAGGATATGCTACGACGTTCAATCGGCCGGGAGGATTTGTTTTTGATGTCTCGCTCCACTCCACGACTGTTGGCGACAGGAATGGGCTCCATAACCTGATCTATGGTTTCCCCGAGATCGCCGATGTCGAATTCGTTCCTCATCGGCACCTCTACCGGGCGATCTACCCTGATCATGATATCCGTGTACCTCAGAAGGATCTGCCGGGATATGAGAAGCTCTTGAGCAACCTATTCCCTGATGAACAGCCGGGAATCCAGGGTCTCTTGGAAGACATGAAAGGCCTCGCGAATGACATAGGCAAGTTCTCAAACGCCCGGGGCAAGGTTGACATGAGTCGCTTCCCTCAGGACTTCCCGTACCTTTTCAAGAGCTACAGCAAAACGTGGGGTGAGATGGTCGACGCCCGGATCAAGAGCCCCAGATTACGATCAATCGTCTCGACATTGTGGGGATACTACGGCCTTCCCCCTTCCAAACTCGCAGCTCTCTACTACGCGCTTCCCACATATGGTTATCTTCAGCAAGGCGGATACTATCCGAAGGGGAAGTCACAGAAGTTGAGTGATGCCTTCGTCAGATTCATAGAGGACCGCGGTGGAAAGGTGGTATTGAATGCCCGCGTAACAGATATCTTGACCAAAGAGCACGCTGCTTATGGCGTAAAAACGGCAGATGGCCGGGAGTTTACCGGAAAAGTAGTGGTTTCGAACGCCAACGCGTACGATACGTTCCACTCAATGGTCACGGAAGGGGATTTGCTGAAAGAATATGTCGGGAAGATGGACCAATACAGTGTGAGTCTGTCGAGCTTTCAAGTATTCCTTGGATTGAAAGAAGATCTGGTGCGGAAAGTGGGAATTGATGACACCGAAATTTTCTATCATACAGACTACGATCACGAGAGCGGCTACATGACTGCCGTCAACGCGAAGATGGACAACACGGGATATGGACTCACGCTCTACGACAACCTGTACAAGGGATATTCGCCTGAAGGGAAGAACACCCTGAGTATCATGGTCCTTCAAGGGTACGACCACTGGAAGGAATACGAAGCTGACTACTTCAAGGGGAAGAAGACGGCATACCGTGCAGAGAAGGAACGGATGGCGGATATTCTTATCAAGAAGGTGGAGGGGACACTCCTGCCGGGACTTTCGTCAGCGATAGAGGTGAAGGAGATTGCGACACCTTTGACAAATGTTCGATACACAGGGAATTATCGGGGAGCAATCTATGGTTGGGATCAGACGCTGAACAACTCAGGTCAGAGCAGGCTTCCGCATAGAACTCCTGTAAAAAATCTTTATCTTTCCGGCGCCTGGACGAGCCCCGGTCACGGCTACGGAGGTGTTATCGGGAGCGGACTGCAGTGCTTCGGGGAAATTATGAGCAGCTGGAAATCATGAAGAATCCAGTGTTCGCGTCAGCGGGTCAATTCACCAATTAACCAGTCAACGAGTGAAAGGTAGCATCCATATGAAAACTGAGAATTCCGACTTGCTCACCGCAGGAGCGATTGCGAAGGAATTGGCCATGCCTGACGCCAAAGTCAAAAAGGCGATCGCCGATCTCAAGATCAAGCCGACAGCAAAAAAAGGAGTCTGCAACTACTATTCGAAAGATGTCGTGGCAAAGGTCAAAGCTGTGATCAAGTAGGGGATCGGGTCGATATGCGGCCCCGTCATCGGGCGATTGCTCTGTTGATTCGGTGGCTCGATAGCGCAATGATCCGATAAGTATTTGAATTCATTTCAGAAGTGGATTGAGAATGGTTCTTGTAGCTGTCATAGGTCCGGTTGGTTCAGGAAAAACAACTGTTCTCTCGTCGCTCGCACAATGGGCCGGAGAGAACAGCAAGTCGGTCGATGGCTTTCTGGCGATGCCGCATGAACGGGCCGCCCCTCAAAAGGGGGCACGACAATATGTCTTACAGCTGATAGCCCCGGGAAGACAGCTCCCCTTCGCGCTTCGGGATGAATCTCTCACCCCGCCGTACCGCATCGAGCAAAAGGCGCTGGATGACCTGGCTGCCTGGGCAGGAACGCTCGCGGCACGGCATCCTCTCTCACTGCTCATCATGGATGAGTTCGGACCGTTTGAAGCGCGCGGCCAGGGGCACGTGAGCTACTGGGACTCGATCCAGAAGTCAAAGCCGGAAGTTGTTGTGATTGCTGTCAGAGAGAACCTCGTCAGGGATATCGAGGAACGTCTCGGCTTCCCTTTTGATGTTGTCATCGATGTGACTTCGCCGAAAGCACTCGAGGATCTTCAAGCTCTGGTGCTGCATCACTCCGATTGGGTCCGGGTCGGTCAGTTTGGGGCTGCTGCAGGCGGATTCGAAGCAACGGTTGGCTCAGCGTTGCATCAGGCAAGAATCCCGATGAGTGGACTCTTTCTCTCGGTGGTTCAGTCCCTGGTGATGATGTACGCAGGGGATAGGCTGACTGAACGCAGCCGCGTGATGTGG
>QYQB01000273.1 GCA_007280275.1 bacterium
CTGAGAAACCGTGCAGGCAACGCCACAAGAATCGTCGGCACCCATTGGACATGGAGAACATTGCATTCCTTCGAGACCCTCCAGACCTTCCAGGCGAAACTCAAAAGGAACAAAGGCAACAAGAACTTCGCCAGCCAACTTTGTCGAAGGTCATCGATCACGCCGGAAGTGGTCCCGATGCATTCATACCGGTCAGGCCACGCGTACCTGAAGCGTGAGATGCCAATGCCTCCCTCCTCTTCATAGGTCCGGCTATGTTCGTAGTGCTGTGTTACTACGCTCACCTGGCATCCAATCCGGCAAAGCCACCGGCAGAGGTTCCAAACCATTGGGCCGGAGAAATCCCCTTTCCACCTTGGGAATGCAGTAGAGACGACACAGACCTTGATGCGACCCTTTTCTATCCTCTCCAATGCTGCTCCAGATTACTTCGTTGAACCGATCTCAGCGAATTCGGCGGTGAGATCCGAGAGACTTGACTTCCGCGTCAAGAATAGATCATACCATATCTGAAAACCAACCATGTTCCAGAGAAACAAGTAGTGCCATTGCATTGAGCGGTGCGGTGGATACTCGATGATTGAGTTAATGAAATCGAAATTGAAAAATCCCTGTTTGACAATCCTCTCCCTTGTGAGCACGCGGCGGGCGGTCTCCTTGAGATCCCTCTTGAACTGGCGATACGGATCGAACGCAAACCCCCACTTGGGCTTATCGAAAACAAATTCAGGGACCAGGCCTCTCATCGCTTTACGGAAGATGTACTTTGTGGTCCGACCACGTATTTTCATCGAGTCGGGAATTGAGACGGCGAATTCAACCAGGTCCTTGTCAAGGAACGGGGCCCGCGATTCCAGGCTGGTTGCCATCGTCATGCGATCTTCGAGCCAGATTTGATCTGCCACGAGTTTTTCGCTCAATTCACAATGCATGACTTGAGAAAGCATCTGCATTTCATTGTTTGGGAAATACCGCTCGAAGTGCGATCGTATCGTCCATTGCCTCTGACGCTGGGCAAATGCCGGACTGTAAATCTTGTCATACATGGCATCGTCACCGTCCCAGACGTTGCGAAGAATCAAATAATAGCGGGTACGATCCCCAACGGAAAGAAGCATCTGGAGACCCCGCCTGTACTCGTCAAGACTCAACTTCCCACTTCCGGTTTGCAGCGCAAACACTTTGTGGCTAAGGCTTGTCATCATCCGCTGGAACGATGGAGGAATATGCCGGTGGGCGGATTGTAATGGTTTCACATACAAATAGTTTTCGTATCCGCCGAACAATTCATCCCCCCCTAATCCGCTCAACGCCACTTTCACCTGCTCACGTGCAAATTTTGATATCAGGTACATTTGAATTGTGTTCACTTTTGGTGTTTCCGCGAACCAAACAGATGTTGGGAGAAAACGAAGAGGGTTGGCATCAGTCATCAACTCGTGATGCTCCGTGCCAAAGTACTCAGCGACCCTGCGTGCGTCCTCGTTTTCATCGGTCGGGTCGTTGAAGCCAAGGGTAAACGTCTTGACTCGCTCCCCTCCCATTTCGCTCATCGCAGCCACGATGGAACTGGAATCGATTCCTCCCGAGAGGAATACTCCGAGTGGGACATCGCTGATGAGTCTGCGCCGGACGGCCTGTTTGAACAGATGCTGAGTCTTGCTCACGATGTCTTCCTCGGAAGAACCAACCGGTGGAGGAAGCTCCAGAGTCCAGTAGCGTCGTTTGACTATCTCTCCGCGGCTGAACTTCATCATATGCCCGGGGAGCAGATTCAGTACGTCTTTGAAGAGAGTCTTCTCTCCCGGGACCCATCGGCAGTTCAAGAAATAATGCAGAGCTTCAAAGTCAAGATCAGGATGGAAGTCGCTGCACTCCATGATTGCCTTGACTTCCGAGGCAAAGAACAATCTACCGGCATCGTACCAGTAGAACAATGGCTTCTTGCCCAGGTGGTCTCGTACGAGGACGAGGGTATCTTTTCGATCGTCCCAGAGAGCCACCGCGAACATCCCCAACAGATGCTCAGCGAATGCGTCCCTGTATTCTTCGTAGAGATGTACGATGACTTCCGTGTCGCTTTTTGATTTGAAGATGTGCCCCTTCTTCGCAAGTTCCTCCCGCAGCTCGAGAAAATTGTATATCTCGCCGTTGAAGACGGCCCAGATCGTTTCGGTCTCATTAGTCTTCGGTTGGTGCCCGCCTCCCAAATCAATGATGCTTAAGCGCCGGTTGACAAGTGCGACCTTTTCAGATCGATAGAATCCCTCGTCATCGGGCCCCCGATGCGCCAAGGCATGGGACATCCGTTCAAGCAATTTGGTGTCGTTCACCCGGCCGACATAGCCAGCGATTCCGCACATCCTAGCCCCTCTTTGTAGCTGTCGTGATGAGATCCCACCCTACTCTCCTTGCCAGGATTGGGATCAGAGAAGACATTCGTAATTTACTTAAGACGAACGCGACCTCTTCGCTCAAGTGAGTGAGCGCGAACTGTATGTTTGTGAAACCCGCTGCCGTGAACATAGCGAGCGTCTGGCGCCGCGAGTATGTATGAATGACGGGGGCGTGCAATGTCGCCGCCTTGCCGGTTTTCAGGAATTGGGCGGTGTGTTTATCTGCATATCCACCGAGCATTCGACGCGCGAGCTTCAGGAAAGCCTGCTCATCGCCGGTGACCCATGTGAGGACCCGGTTCGCAAGCCTGGCTGACGCCTCTATGAGTTTCGTCAGGCTCCACGTGTAGTAGTACATCACAAGAACAAATGACCCGGATTTCACAACCCTTGCAATCTCCCGCACGCATGCAGCTGTGTCCGGAGAATGATGAATGACCCCAAAAGAATAAACGAAATCGAATCGATCGTCAAGGAAAGGGAGGCTCTGGGCATTACCGAGCACCAGATCGACCTTATCCGAAAGCCCTTTTCTGCGAAGGCGCTTCTGTGCGAGCACAATGGAATCGAACGAAAGATCCAGCGCAACGACATTTGCACCATTCTCAGCGAAGCGATAGGTGCAAAGACCCTGTCCGCAGCCAACTTCAAGCATCAATTGAGCAGAGTGTCTCTCGTATCCGGCAAAGGACTCCAACCAGGGGTGACTTTCGCGCCGCCATCTCTCAAGCCCTTCCATCTGTTCTTCGTCAGTGTCCCATTTACCTGCAGTCGGACGATCACTCCAGAATGTCTGCACTTCGCGAAGCAGCGCGTTTCCTGACTGTGATGTTGACTGGACTCTCTGCGGAATCGCTCCACGTTCCGTCCAAAAGCGTCTGACAGGCTCGATCCTGTCCAGCAGTTCGATTTCAGCGATGAATGCGATCTCGTCGATGATGGGGAATTTCTGGTGACAGGCTTCACAGAGGAGCCACCCGTCTATGATGACCTTTTCGCCGTTGCCGAGCGTTCGGTCATTGAGCGATTCCAGCCGAAGGACAGATCGGTCCACAGGGCAACAGAGCAACGATGTCAGTTTTGTATTCATTTTTCGACACTCGATCCTGTCTGTTCCTGGTGGTCTCGGCCCTTGAACTTGGACCAATCCCGCATGTTCAACGCCAGGAGCGCCAACGATGTCAGGATCGTTAGCCCTCTCGCAACGAGGAATGAAGAAAGCCCAACCTCTGCAGACACGCCGACAGCTTTCCAGAGAAAGACCGCACTGAGTTCCTGAGTTCCGATCCCGCCTATCGTCACCGGTAAGTACGCTACCAAACTGATTGCGGGCGCCGTCGTGATCATCGCCTTGAACTCTACCGCGTTGCCGATCATTCGGAAGGTGATCACCCAAATGAGCGCAATCGTACTCTGAACTACAATTGTCAGAAGAAAGTTCAGTATGACGAATTTCTTCTGCTGTCTATAGGAATCCAATGCATCAAGGACGTCTCTCGTGATCTTCCGAATCCTCTGGGATCGGAAATATATCACGATGAGAACCGTCGTAATCAGGAGAGCGAGCAGCACTACGACGAAGTACGACCGAACCGCGAACTTGGGCCCTAGCACGATCTGCAAGTCCAGGAGTTTGAACGCCCGAAGTACTCCCAGGACTCCTAACGCAGCTGCGACAACAAAGGTGTTGAGTTTGTCGATAAGAAGAGCCGAGACCGATCGGGACAATAACACCCCATCCTCTTTTTTCAGGTTTAAAGCGAGCGCGATCGGGGCTCCAATTTGCGCCGGCGTGAAATATCCGAGAGATGTTGCTACTATGTCATATCGAAGGAGCGTCAAGTAGCTCACACGAGTGTATGGTCGCAGGAGAAGATGGATATTGAGAGCACCGAGAGCCAGACAAAGCAGGTAAGCGGCCAGCCAAAGTGGAACGAACGCATAATTTACTTTGGCGAGCACGGCTAAAATTGCGTTCGGTTCAACAATGTAGATCAAATAACCCAGGATCGACAACCCAACAATCAGCCGCACTATTCGAACGGACACTTGTACTTTCCTCATCTTACGAAGCCTCTGGCCAAATCAACGCAGGTCGCGCGAGGCACCTCCGAGAAATCGGAAAGGAGAGATCTGAGCGCTCTCGCCATCCACGGGCCTGCGTGACGGGTGAAGAGCCTCTGATAGACAGTCAATCCGGTGATAACAGGAGGCGTAGTAAATTCATATGGATGAAAGTAGTACAATGAATCGCCCGTCCTCAATGAATGCCTCAAGGCCAACGTCGTCCAGGATTGACCCAGTACGCGCGTTGCGATCCCCGTCGCAGCCGGCAATCTCAAGTAAGGAAACACAGGAATAGGAATCTCGACAAGGGGCCCCGTTCCCGGCCTGAATGAATCCTTCGAGAGTCGGTAAGGATATTTTGGAAAACTCTCGTACTCCCCAAATTTTCCCATGAGCTTGCGGGATGGACAGACTGAAGAATCATAGAGGAAGCCTTCCTCCTGAAGAATTGGTATGATCCAATCCTCGATAACCAGGTTTGGAGCGCGAAAACCAACGACAGTCTGCCCTGTGAGGCTTTCAAGAGTTGCTTTCGCTTGTCGAAGTTCCTGTCGAAAAGACTCGTGTGAATGATGCCACAGATCGACATGCCGGGCGCTGTGACATGCGATTTCATGCTTCCTGGCCGAAATCTCCTTCACAAGATGAGGATAGTAGCCAGCCACTTCACCCAGAATGAAGAACGTGGCCTTTACACCGAACGTGTCGAAGATTTCCAGGATCTCCCGGGTGGGTCGCTCGATGTCACCTCGTGGCCCGTCCGTACCATAGACTTCTCTGAAAAACGCGCTGCTATCCGGCCAGCGCGAGGCAGCTGAACCTGTTGCCCATCTCGCGTGGTACCATTCATCGAGATCAACAGAAATGATCAATCGGGATTTCAAATCACTCATCTGAAGTCTTGCCTTTGAGATCGCGGTTGGAAAACATATCAAACCACATGGCGAAAAAAAGGCTTTGAAATCCTGTCGTTGCGGTGAACAGGAACGCCAGAGCATTCATGCTCGGCGTGCGGTCGAGGAAAAAGTAGTAGAAGAGCAGACGAATGCCCAGCAGAACTGCCCCGAGAAGAAGAAAGAAACCCATCCCGTAGAAAAACACCAGAGGATGGAAATCCCGGATGATGTACTTTTGTTTCAATCGCCAGAAAAATCGTTTGAGCAGGAGAAACGAGAGAGTGAAGATGACCTTGCCTATGCTGATGCCGGATTTCTCACCGATATTGTAGACCGGTTTCACGGGAACATCAGAGACTTTAAAGTCATAGACGTTGAGACGGATGAGCAGATCATTCGGCTGGCCATATCGCTTGTACATCGAATCCCAATCGACCGTGTGAAGAGCTTTCTTGTTGATTGCCGTGTAGCCGCATTGCGAATCAGTGACGTGCCAATAGCCGGAGGCGATTTTCGTGAGAAGCGATAGAATCGCGTTACCGATATATCGTGTTCTTGGAATGATCTTCCATGCATCACCAGTGAATAACCGGTTCCCTTTCGCGTAGTCCGTCCATCCTTTGGCAACCGGGTCAATCAGAATTTGCAGTTCAGAGGGATCCATCTGTGCATCCCCCGCCATTACCACCGCGATGTCAATATCATGATCACGTGCCCATTTGTATCCTGTCGCTATTGCCCCCCCTACTCCCTGGTTTTGTTCGTGATGGATGACGGTAAGCCGTTTCCTATGGTGTTTCCCGATCTCCAAGAGGACGTCTGCCGTTCGATCGGTGCTGCAATCATTCACCACCACGATGTGATCGACCATACGAGGCATGGTCTCAACCACCTTGCTGATGAGTTTCTCCTCGTTATGAGCCGGCACAACTACGGCAATTGTTTTTTTATGGTACATTTGACGGCTACTCCTCCCGGATTTTTTCGGTGATGAACTCCC
>QYQB01000048.1 GCA_007280275.1 bacterium
TGAGGTCAGACGAGAGCTGCATCGGTCTCGTGGGCTATTAGATGTGTATAAGAGTCTGGTTTGTTATGAGCTCCCGCGGGGCAATCGCCCAACCGACCCGGAAACCGGTCATGCCATACAGCTTCGAAACGCCATTGACGACGATGATGTGGCTCGACTCGAGGTCCTTCTTCGTGAACCTGTAACATGCCGGCCATTTCTTTCCATCAAAGACAAGCTTGTGATAGATGTCGTCCATGATGATGTAGATCCCTTTCTTCTCGCAGTACTCGATAATCTGCGCGATGAACTCCTCCGAGTATACCACCCCCGAAGGATTGTTGGGACTGTTGATAATGATCGCTTTCGTGTAGGAGCTGACCGCCTTCATGATGTCTTCCATCCGCGGATGGAAGCCGCCGTCTTCGGGGGTCACGATGACCGGAACGCCGTAGACCATACGCACCATCTCCGGGTAGCTGACCCAGTACGGCGCGAGGATGATTACTTCGTCCTGCGGATTCAGTATCGTGTAGAGGATGTTGTAGACCGATTGCTTCGCCCCGGCGGAGACGATGATGTTTTCCGGCGCAACGACTTTGTCATAGTTCTCCTCGGTGTACTTGATGATCGCTTTCTTAAGCGAAGGTGTCCCATCCGCCGGAGTGTACTTCACATCGCCAGTATTGAGTTTTGCCGCCGAGCTCAGGATTGCGGAGATCGGGGCCCGATTCTTTGGTTCACCCGCTCCAAGATGAATCACCGCTTCCCCCTTCTCGCGCAGAAGCCTCGCCTCCTCGTTCAACTTCAATGTCGGAGATTCGGCTATCGATTTTGCAAGCTGACTAACCGTCATGTTCTAACATCCTCCTTTTCCTGTTCCTGCCACTCTGAATAATACCAGTTCAATTCAACATTTGTGCCATGGAAACCCCCAATTTGTTCAGGCGTCCGGCACCCGGTTCAGTGCCGTTTCTCACCCCTGAAAGCGGAAGTTCCAATTTCTGACAAGGATTAACCACGGACAACACGGATTGCGACGGATGTGCGCGGATTTATCGATCCGTGACTGTTCCGTGCCTCTTCAGTGTAAATCAGTGGTTGCTTTTTCTGCGCTCACTCCCCGATCTCGAATCCCGCTCGCTTCAAGATCACTACCGCACGCGAAGAGATTTCTTTCGACTCGAACGCGAGACGGAACGTACCGCCCCTGCCTTCCCGCACTTTCATGAGCTCGATGTCTTTGATGTTGATCTTCGCTTTCGCAAGGACCGAGGTCATCTTCGACATCATCCCCGGTTGATCCCTCACAAAAACGTATACCTCCGCAAGCTGATGAAGGAATCCTTTCATCGACTTTGGAATGCTGTCGCGAATGCGGCGAGCCGAGCGAAACCTACCCGTGAGACTCGTCCCACCCCGATGGAGAAACCGACGATAGCGCTCGAGCTCCCGAATCAACATTCCGAGAGACTTGTCGATCTCATCACTGTTGAACGACAGGATATCCTTCCAGATCTCGGGCCTGCTGGATGCGACGCGGGTCAGGTCACGAAATCCGCCTGCGGCAAGCCGCAGGTGACGACGACTCGAGCGATGCTCGAGTCCGGCGACATTCGTGAGAGCTACAGCCGTGAGTTGAGGCAGATGGCTTACTGCCGAGGCCACTTCGTCGTGGGTCTTTGGATCAAGGATCACAACTCGCGAGCCCAGCTCGTTCAGAAAATCCGCAAACCGTTGAACACTCTCGGGCGGATTCGACTTCATCGGTGTGAGCACATAGACAGCATTTTCAAAGAGCAGCGGATGTGCGGCATCCACCCCCGACAACTCTACACCGGCCATAGGATGGCCCCCTATGAAGTTGCCGTCCGGAAAAAGCCTTGACGCACTGCGCATGATGCTGCGCTTCACACTTCCGACATCCGTCACCAGTGTCCGGGCAGACGAGAACGCAGCGACTTTCGGCAGGACCCTTAGAATGACCGAGATGGGCGTAGCGAGGAATACAAGATCGGCGCAGGAAATCGCGTGTCGAAGGTCTGTCGTCGACTCGTCAATCGCTCCTCTTCTCAGCGCCTTCTTCAGTACTTGGCGCTTATCGACGCCAACGACGTGTACAGAGCGGAAATGCTTCTTGATGGCAAGGCCGAGCGATCCCCCAATAACTCCGACGCCAATGATAGTGATCCGTTTGAAGGGAGTCTGAGTGCGGGAAAGATTCTTCATTCAGATCCTGGGTGGTCTAGAAGGTTGCTGACAAGTGCTTTCTTCGCATGAAGGCTGAACACGCGAACAACGGGAACGCAAGGGAATCTCTTCCATTGTGATAGAAGAAGCGACTTCATCATCGTGAGGCACTTTGTGTCTTTGTGGTGTTCTTTTTCAGCTGATTGCTAGCCGATTGTGCGGCCGATCGCCTCAGCGATCAAGCGCACCTCTTTCATCATCTGAGCAAACTGATCGGGGAAAAGCGACTGCGCCCCATCCGATTTGGCGTGATCGGGGTCGTGATGGACCTCGACCATAATTCCGTCGGCGCCGGCAGCAACACACGCCCGGGCCATCTGGATGACCTTGTCACGGATACCTATGCCATGTGAAGGATCGGCAATAATGGGAAGGTGACTCTTCTTTTGAACCACAGGAATGGCGCTGATATCCAGCGTATTGCGTGTCGCAGTCTCGAAAGTCCGGATTCCCCGCTCGCAAAGGATCACCTGATGATTGCCGCCGGAGAGGACGTACTCCGCCGACATCAGCCATTCGTCGATCGTTGCAGCCTGGCCACGCTTCAGAAGAACGGGCTTCGACGCCGTGCCGAGCTCTCTGAGGAATGTGAAATTTTGCATGTTCCGGGCGCCGATCTGCAGAATGTCCGCATACTTTTCGACCAACGTTATCTGGCTCTTGTCCATCACCTCGGTTACGATCTTGAGCTTGTACTCGTCCGCCGCTGCCCGCATCATCTTCAGTCCATCCTCGCCCAGTCCCTGGAACGAGTATGGGGACGTCCGGGGCTTGAAGGCACCGCCTCGCAGGATTCGTGCACCAGACCTGGCGACCGCCTCTGCGATGGTAAAAATCTGCTTTTCATTCTCGACAGCGCACGGGCCTGCAATGACGACGACATTGTTCCCCCCAATCTTGAGGCCGCCGATATCGAAGATCGACCCCTCCCGCTTGAAAGTCCTGCTCGCCAGTTTATACGGTTCGGTGATCCGAAGGACCTCTGCGACGCCAGACAGTAATTCAATCTGACGATGATCAAATTCCGGGTGGACCCCGATGGCGCCAAGGACGGTTTGTTGCACACCCGTCGATCGATGAACGTCAAATCCGTGCTCGTTGAGGACACGGATAATTTCTTCTATCTGCTTTTCAGAAGTTCCAGGTTCGGTAACGACGACCATAGCGTTTACTAGCCTGCCGCAAAATGGATGATGTGAGGATTAATTGTCGTGTGCTATTCGTATCGATCGAGTCTAAACTTTTCACCGAGGTAGAGTTTCTTTGCTTCGGGATCATTGGCCAGGTACTCTGCTGTGCCCGATTTCAGAATCCTGCCTTCAAAGAGGAGGTATGAATGATCCGTAATGGAGAGCGTCTCGTGCACATTGTGATCGGTCACGAGAACCCCGATGTTCTTTTCCTTCAGTTTCATGACGATCTTCATAATATCTTCGACAGCAATGGGATCAATACCCGCGAACGGTTCATCGAGCAGCATGAATTTCGGATCGAGGGCAAGTGCCCGCGCAATTTCTGTACGGCGACGTTCACCTCCCGAGAGGACATATGCCATGCTCTTTGCGAGGTGCGTCAATCCGAAGTCCTCCAGGAGCCGGTCACATTTTTCTTCCCGGACCTTGCGCGAAAGGTCGCTGATCTCAAGCACCGCAAGGAGGTTATCCCTGACTGTCAACCGCCGGAACACAGAGGCCTCCTGCGAGAGATAGCCAATTCCCATGCGCGCCCGCTGATACATCGGCAGCGCTGTGATCTCACTGTCATTGATAAATACACTGCCCGCGTTGGGTCTGACCATCCCTACGATCATGTAGAAGGTCGTGGTCTTCCCCGCACCGTTCGGCCCAAGAAGCCCGACGATCTCTCCCTGCCGAACCTGAATCGTCACCTCGTTCACGACGGTGCGTTTCTTGTATTTCTTCACAAGACCGCTGGAGCGTAGGACTTGCGGTTCGTTCTGAATAGGGACGTCAGTCATAGGATTCATGGACAATGGATAGCTGCCTCCGCCGGGGACGGTCGGTGATCCAGCGAAATCCCTCGAGGTTGTACGCACGTTCGTGTTTCGCGATCATCCTCTCAGGGTAGTACTTCCCTTCCACACCCCCCACGATCTTGATGCGGTCAAGCTTGCCGCCGCGGAACTCCATCAGGATCTGATCACCGCTTGAACGGTTGGCCCCGTTTGCCGATCCCCCCTCAAACAAGTAGTAGAGACTTGTTGCAGTCCGGTCAGCGTCAATCTGGACAATCTTGCCGTTCCTGAACCGGAGCGTAATCTCACGCGCAGACAACTGGTCAAAACGTGCCGAATGGATTGAATCGGCACGGGAGATCGCCATCGATCGGCCACGCACATATACGCTCTGAAGTTTCTTGTCCCTCGTCGTAATGACGATGGAATCGCCGGAAATCTGGTTTTCGGCATGCCAAACAACCGGCTGCTGCCGAAGAACGATTCGGTCCCGTTTGTAAAAATAGGTGGCATCACCACACCGTGCTGCAAAATCCGTCCGTGCCATCTCTACCTGACCACGGGCCAGAAAGCGCTGCAGCGAATCCTGGTACGCTTCCATGAGCGCACTCACGATCAACAACGTATCGAGCATCCCGCCTGCTACCGTATCAATCTGCATCAGACGGGGGTTTTTCGGAATGATGGTATACTTCGCTTTGTCGAAGTGCACAAGGGAGTCACCGAACACGGTAAAATTGTTCTCGGGGTTGAAGACGCGGACCCTCCCGACGGCGATCGATTTCTCTTCCTGTTCGAAATAGGTCAGCGTGTCCGACCATGTAGAGGATGTCGAATCGTCTACATGCACCTCACCGCGAAAGTACACTCGTTTGTCATTCGCCCAATACTCGCCGTATCTTGACGTAAGGACCATTCGCCCTCGGTTGAGGAGAATGCCTTTCGACATCACAACCCGCCGGTTATTCCCGGAGTACGTCCCTTCAGTCGAGGTCAATGTGACGCTGTCCCGGACGATCTTTACATGTCCAAAGAGATCAACGACGTTTGTCTGCATATTGCGAAAA
>QYQB01000061.1 GCA_007280275.1 bacterium
CTGTCCGGTACATACGGTGATCTCCTTGACTACGTGATCTTTGCGGTCCTGATCTTCTACGTCCTTACGGTGATCGGTATTTTTGTTCTCAGGAAGAAACGACCTGACGTTGAAAGGCCGTACAAAGCGTTCGGATATCCAATCCTGCCCGGTCTCTATGTGCTGTGTGCCTCGGCGATTGCGATTGACCTTCTGATCTTTAAGACAACATATTCAGGGTCTGGCCTGGCGATCGTTCTTCTGGGAATTCCAGTGTTCTATGTCTGGAAGATGTTTTCGGATCGAAAGCAGGGGCAAACAGGATGAACCTCAAATATCTTCCTATCGGTGATGATGCTCCCAGTGTAGTGAATGCTATTGTGGAAATCCCGAAGGGGAGTCGGAACAAGTACGAATACAACATGGACCTCGGGGTGTTTCAGCTCGACCGGGTGTTGTATTCCTCCATGCACTATCCTGAGGCGTACGGATTCATTCCGAACACACTGTATGACGACGGAGATCCGGTGGATGTGCTCATCGTTATTGACCAGCCGTTGCAAACAGGAATCATGATTGAAGTGCGGCCCATCGGAATTCTGAAGATGCAGGATGAGAAGGGGACGGACGACAAAATTATTTCTGTGGCCAAGGGAGACCCAACGTACTCCACTGTCCGGTCCGTCAAAGAACTCCCCCGTCATACGCTGATCGAAATTGAGCACTTCTTCACGAGCTACAAGGAGCTCGAAGGAAAGCACGTGAAGAGCTTCGGGTGGCACGGAGTGGCGGAAGCGCGGCGTGCCATCAACCGGGCTTCGAAGGCGTTCGCAAAAACCGTTCAGTTGAAGTACAGAGATTTCGAACAGGGACACTGACATTGACTCCGTCTCCGGTGTCTCTTGATATGCTGATGTGTCAGCCATCGCTTTTCCGTCGAGCAGTTTTGAGTCACAAACGGATCGGAGCGAACTGAAACCATGGTTCCAACCAGCCCTCTTCTTTACGTCTTCTTTACTGCCGCCATCATTGCGCTCTTGCTTGTGGATCTGGGTCTCTTCCAGCGAAAGGAACGCGATATCAAGATCAAAGAAGCACTTGGCTGGAGTGCTGTATGGATCACGCTTGCCCTCCTCTTCAACGTCGGCTTGTTCTTCTGGCATGGGAAAGAGGCTTCGCTTCAGTTTCTGACGGGGTACCTGATCGAGCTCACCCTGAGTGTCGACAACCTCTTTGTGTTTGTTCTCATCTTCATGTACTTCAAAGTACCCACACAGTACCAGCACAAGGTGCTGTTTTGGGGGATCATCGGTGCCCAGGTGATGAGAGGTTTGCTCATCGGTCTTGGTGTTGCACTGATCTGGAAGTTCCACTGGATTCTCTATCTCTTCGGCATTTTCCTTGTTTTCACCGGCGTCAAAATGGGATTCCAGAACGAGGCGGCCGAGATAAGCCCGGAGCGCAATATTCTTGTCCGAATATTCCGCAAGTTCATGCCCATCACGGCTGGATACCACGGATCCAGGTTCTTCGTGAAGCTCGATGGCCGCCGTTATGCGACGCTTCTCTTTGTCGTTGTTCTTGTTGTTGAGACAACAGATCTTCTCTTTGCTCTGGACTCCATTCCTGCGATTTTCGCAATCACCACGGATCCCTTCATCGTCTACACGTCCAATATCTTCGCGATCCTTGGACTTCGCTCGCTCTACTTTGCGCTCGCCGGACTTATGAACCTCTTCCACTACCTCAAGATAGGTCTTGCCGTAGTCCTGACGTTCGTGGGTACGAAGATGCTTCTCGCAGAGGTCTTTCCCATTCCGATCATGCTCACCCTTCTGGTTGTTGGCGGCGTGATCCTTCTCTCAGTACTCGCATCGTTGATCTGGCCCAAGAGAGAGGAAGCCTGACTTTCTTCGCGAGCATTCAGGACACAATGCTCTTCACTAGACTTGACGTAACCGGAATCGTTGCGATTGCTCAGAAGGTTCTTCCCCCAGGCGTATTTGCCACTATCAACTGTTTCTCCGTCCCGCATCTCGCTGAGACTAGCGATCAGAGCCAGACAGCGGCATCCGTCAGTCCTTCTCCACAGACAAGCCACAGAAATAAGTTTCATTTCAGGCTCTTTTGTCTTAATTTTACCTCAATCTTTTTTCCAGCAACTCAGAAGTAGGCGATGTGCAGTGGCTCTGAGCACATGCTTACGATGCTCAATGTGCTCAGCGAGAGTATTTGATGAGTAGTACAAGCGTCGCTTGGATGAGGTCGGCTGCGATTCTTTGTTTCTTCGTTGCCTGCCTGCAGACCGTAGCATGGTCGGGGCAACAGACAACAGGTTTGTCGGAGCAGCTTGCTGATTCAAGTGCAGTCTCTCTCCGGTCCGATCTGAAGATTTCCCAGAGAGATACACTCGCCCTCCCGTCACAACAACCGCTGAAGTGGCATACGATGATCACCAATCTTCCTGGTGATTGGTCACAGTACTACAAGCTGAGATTTCGCGCGAGCAGCATTCCTGAATTCGTCGGTATCAGTATTCTGACGGCTGGTTTGATTGTCACTGATGATGCAACGTATGAAGTCTCCGATCGATGGTATAAGAATTCGGGCCCGGTGTCCGATGTCAGCAATTTCTTCGTCAGCCTCGGAGATGGAAAATCGCAGTTTGCTCTCGCCGGGGCTTTTGCCGCGTACGGGTTGATCACAAACGATACTCATGCGTTACGCACGGGAAGCCAGATTGTGCAAGCCGTTCTTGCTTCCGGGGCTGTTGTCCAGGTGCTCAAACATATCACGGGGCGAGAGAGCCCGTTTGTGCGATCATCGCCGACAGGGATCTGGCGGTTCTTCCCGAACCAGATTGATTACCACAAACGTGTACCCGCGTATGACGCTTTTCCATCGGGGCATATTTGTACGGCGCTGGCCACCGTGATCGTCATCGCTGAGAACTATCCCGAAGAAAAATGGATTCGTCCTGTGGGCTATATCATCAGCGGCCTCGTCGGTGTTGGCATGGTGAACCGCGGCATCCATTGGTACAGCGACTATCCGCTCGGTCTGGCGCTGGGGTATATATTTGGAATGATTGCAGCTCACCCCGAGGGACTTATCGGCGGTGCATCTGATCAGGGAAGTTCTACTCACATGAGCATTGCGCCAGCATTGAATGAAAAAGGGATAGGCCTGTCATTGGCTATTGCGTTCTGAGGGATAAGGAAGGATTGTGGAGACGGAGCAACTTTCCAACTCACACTCACGAGGGACAACATGTTCCTGGCATACATTTCGTCAGTACTCATCCGGATTTTAGTCATCACGCTGTTGATTGTGGCGCTGACCGCTTGTTGCCACAGCCAGAGCGTTGAACTGGATCATATCTTTTTTGATGATGACTTGCGGCAGATAAATCTGAAGGACAACCTTGCGGCATCGTTGAATATCGATATCATGAATCAGCAGCAGATCGTAACCCGCTGGCACAGTATGTTCAGTCAATTGCCAAACGACTGGGCCCGGAGCGCCGGGCTCTCGCTGAAAGCCGAAAGTGTTCCCGCCATCGCCGGGATCGGTGTGTTCACGTACTCTCTGATCCGAATGGATAACGAAATGTGGAGGGGAACCCGCAGACTCTACAGAACATCGGAGACAGTCAACGAGCTCAGCGGCTACGCCGTTGCGCTGGGTGACGGGAGGCTTCACCTTGGAATTGCGAGCGTCTTTGCCGGATACGGCTGGTTGATGGATGATCCCAAGGCGGTTCGGACGGCGAGCCAGACGGTCGAAGCTTTTCTGGCAACCGGGATAACTGTTCAGATTCTAAAACGCGTCACCGGCAGAGAAAGTCCCGCATCCGCCACCCATAATTCGGGTCGCTGGAAATTCTTCCCGCATCCGCAGCAATATGAGAAACACCCCACCAGTTACTATGCCTTTCCCTCGGGCCACATCTCCACGGCAATGGCAACCCTGACGGTCATTGCTGAAAACTATCCTCAGGAGCGATGGATCAAGCCTGTCGGCTATGTCCTGGTTGGGGCACTCGGCGTGGGACTGGTTGCAAAGGGGATGCATTGGTACAGCGATCTTCCGGTGGGGCTCGCGATCGGGTACCTCTTCGGCAAAGTTGCCGCGAATCCTGCGTTGCCGGACTTTGTGAAGGGGCCAAATGAAAAGGGGGTGGAAGTCTCTGTGTCCCCGCTCATAGACGGACAAGGGGGAGGCGGAATTCACTTCGCCGTCGCATTCTAGCAGATTGCGGAAAATTCAATTTCAAGACAAAAGAATAACCGCCCCCGAAGTCCTCTTTCGGGGGCGGTTCGTTTTTCGACATACTTCCAGGCTGCGCTCTTCACTTCTGATTCCTGATTCTTCATTGGCTGCTCCTGTGCTGCGAGCGTTGTTTTGGCGCCGGTCACCCTCATGATCTTCTTGTCGCACAACAGTTCGTTGTTCTCTCCCGTAAAACCCACTCCAAGCAGTGGTAGAAAAAGAAAGCGCCCGCTGCAGTTGCAGCGGGCCCTGATGAAGCCGTGTGAGGCCAGGAAGAGTTATGTCCCGACGACCTCTGCACCAGTGCTTACGATTGCCTTGTTTCCCTCGTCTTGCACTTTGGATTGTATGTACTCATGAATTGCCACAGCTGCTTGTTTTCCATCGCGCATCGCGAGGATCACTGTTGCACCGCCGCGCGCAAGATCACCGCCGGCGAAAACACCAGGCCGGCTGGTGCCCTGCTTCTCATTCGTCTCCACGACACCACGCTTGCCCGTCTTCAATCCGGGGGTGGTTGCCTGGATGATCGGGTTGGGTTGTTGTCCCACTGCCTCAATGACAATTTGTACCGGGATCACGAATTCCGAGCCCTTGACCGCTACCGGCTTGCGACGGCCTGATTCGTCTGGCTCCCCAAGCTCCATTCGCTGGCATTCCATACCTGTGACGGTATGATTCTCGTTACCCAGGATACGGGTCGGGTTGGTGAGGAGCATGAGCTCAATTCCCTCTTCCTCTGCGTGATGGATTTCCTCTTGCCGTGCCGGCATTTCCTGGCGCGATCGGCGATAGACCAGGATCGCCCTTTCCGCACCAAGCCGCTTTGCGGTACGGACGGCATCCATGGCCGTGTTACCTCCGCCAATGACAGCGACATTGGATCCCATTCGAATCGGTGTGTCGAAATTGGGAAACTTGTTCGCCTTCATCAAATTGACGCGCGTGAGGAACTCGTTGGCCGAATACACGCCCGGCAGACTTTCGCCCGGGATACCCATGAAATTGGGCGTCCCTGCACCAGTCCCAAGAAATACTGCGCTGAAGCCCCATTCCTCAAAGAACTCGTCGATCGTAGCGGTGCGGCCGACGAGAAAGTTCGTCTGAATTTCAACACCGAGTCCACGAATGCGATCGGTTTCGAGATCCAGAATCTTACGCGGCAAGCGAAATTCAGGAATGCCATACCGGAGTACGCCCCCCACAGCATGCAGCGCTTCGAAAACCGTCACGCGGTAGCCCATCTTGGCCAATTCCGCCGCGCACGTTAGACCAGCAGGGCCCGAGCCGACGATGGCAACCTTTTGATCCCGCCGTTCCGTGATGACGGGGGGCGTGAACAGGTTGTGTTCCATCTCGTAGTCAGCGACGAAGCGTTCGAGCTTACCGATTGCGACCGGCATGTGTTTCTTTCCGAGCGTGCAAACGGCCTCGCATTGTTCTTCCTGGGGGCAGACGCGGCCGCAGATTGCGGGGAGGTAGTTTGCTTCCCGGATCTTGTTGACTGCTCCGGCGTAGTCTTTTTGCAGGATGAGCTGGATGAATGACCTTATATCGATACCAACGGGACACCCCTCGACGCAAACGGCGTTCTTGCACTCAAGGCACCGTGTTGCTTCAATCATCGCGCGCTCTTCATCCACACCAAAAGAAACTTCTGTGAAGCCCTGGACGCGATCCGATGCCGGTTGTTCGATTGAATGCTGCCGAGGAATTTTCATTCGCTCGGAAGGTTTCAAAGGATTCAGAACTGTCATGGCGCAACCTCGTGTGATGAAGCCGTTTCCTTGAGCAGTTGCTCGTTGGCCATTCGCTCAAAATCAAGATAGCTTTTGTTTCGTAGAATCAATTCATCAAAGTCGACCTGGTGGCCATCGAACTCGGGGCCGTCAACGCAAGCGAACTTCATCTTTCCGTCAATGGTGACCCGGCAGCCGCCGCACATTCCGGTACCGTCTACCATAATCGCGTTCAGACTCACGAGAGTATGTACACCAAACTCTCTTGTGAGGTTGGAAACCGCTTTCATCATCGGCAACGGACCTATCGCGTAGACCGCCTTGATGCCGGACTGAGAATTCATGAGGAGCTGTCTCAATGGATCAGTGACAATACCTTTCTGTCCGTATGATCCGTCATCTGTAGTAATGAAGACTTCGTCGGAGCAGGAACGCATTTCTTCTTCAAGGATCACGAGATCTCTTGAGCGGCCGCCGATGATGCTGAAGACCCTGTTTCCTGCGCCCTTCAGGGCTTTTGTAATGGGGTACATCTCGGCAGTGCCAACGCCGCCGCCGACACAAGCCACGGAGCCATGGTTTTCGATTGGTGTGGGATTGCCCAACGGCCCGACAACATCCAGGATGCTGTCGCCCGCGTTCATTGAACAGAGAAGTTTCGTGGTCTTCCCGATGGCCTGGACGATGAGCGTAATGGTTCCTTCTGCAAGGTTGCTGTCGACAATCGTAAGCGGGATGCGCTCGCCGTTTTCAATCACTCGAATAATAACGAAGTTGCCGGCTTTGCGTTTCTTTCCTACGAGGGGGGCGTGAATCACAAATTTGGAAATTGTGGGTGCAAGAATCTCTTTCGAAATGATTGGAAACATCGACTCTCCTCTTGTTCTGCTATCTACTGATGGGAACCGGTCTAGAGAAGCTCACCGTCGTCTCTGATACAATTCATGGGGCAAACCTCTATCGACCTGCGGATATCTTCCTCTTCGCGCGGATCGGCAGGCTGTTGATACACATAGTAATACGAAGAATCGTTGCTGTACATGAAGTTCTGCAAGGCATACGAAAAGCAGATTCCGCATCCGTTGCATGCGCTGGTCACGTAGTACTTGCCTGGTACGTTTTCCTGTAGCCTGACAACGACTGAGGACATACAGAGTCTCCTTGGGCTTGAAAGGCAAAAAGCGTTATGGCACAATAACTTGGCAAGGATTGTGCCAGAGAATAGGTCTTGTACAGCTGGCGAATTGGATGGTCTCAGGCTGAAGGCTCAGGAAAAACGAGAGATGTTCTCGTTTTTGACAACACCATTCCAGAATCTGAAACTGGCCGAGGTGTTGAGATATTCAACACTCAGCACGTGTTCTTTCGGCCTGTGTGATCTCAGAAGACAACATGATCGATGGTCATGAACCCGATCGCCGTCAGGCTCACATCATCGATAAAGCCTTCTCGAGGTCGTGAATGATGTCCTTGGCCTTCTCAAGTCCGATGGAAAGCCGGATTCCTCCGGGGTGGATTCCGCGTTTGAGTTGTTCTTCCGGCGGGATGCTGGAGTGTGTCATCGATGCCGGGTGTTCGATCAACGTTCGGATGTTTCCCAGACTGACAGCAAGCGTCATGGTGTACGAATTGCCCGCGATATAGTTCACCAGGCGATTTGCTTTGCGATGACGTTCTTGTGGTGTCTTTCCCGTTGGAATGAAGTACATCATTGTGCCGGGCGCAAAATCCCCGTCATAGTTCTGCATTTGAGACTGTGCGAGGTCGCGCTGGTTGAACGATTCAAGGCCCGGATAATTCACCATGCCGATCCGCTTGTCGCGTTCGAGAAACTCGGCAACAAGTTGCGCTGTTTTCATCTGTTGCGTAAAACGGACAGCGAGGGAGGGAAGTCCGTATACCAGGATCGGCCATGCGCTCTTCGCCCCAAGCACGCCGCCAAAGTCCTTCCGATACAGCAGCAATCGATCGTAACTCCAGCTTGGCCCGATCACCGCCCCCCCCATGTCTGTTCCAAATCCAAGGAGACCCTTCGTCAATGACTCGATGACGAAATCGATGCCCTGCTCAAAGGGTCGCTGACAGAACGGTGTGGCGAATGTATTATCGACAGCAGTAAAAATCTGATGAGCCTTGGACCGGCGGCTGTTCTGGCGCTTGGCGATCTCCACGACCTTCCGAATGTCTATCAACTCCATTGTCGGGTTGACGGGCGTTTCAAAGTACAAGAGTCTCGTCTGCCCTGAGATTGCGTTGTTGAGAGCTTTGAGGTCGTTGAAATCGACCCACGTGACTTTGATGTGATAGCGCGGCAGCCAATTCTTGAACAGGGAGTACGTGCACCCGTACAGCATCTTATGAGCGATGACTTCACTGCCACTGCCAAGGAGAATGCCGCAAACGGCGGAAACAGCGGCCATGCCCGTGGCGAATGTCACTGCGCATTCACCATGTTCGGCGGTAGTCAGGTTTTCTTCCAGCATGTCCTTGTTTGGCTCGCCAAGCCGGTCATAGATATAGATGGGGGCTTTCGACTGGACAGTGAAGTCGTCCGCATGGTGCGCGAATTCGATAAACCCTTTTGCACCGCGTTTCGTCGTTGACAGACGGAACGTTGACGAAGACGAAATAGGTGGAACAACGTGGTGACTATAGTCCCATTTCGGCGTGAACGATTCCCCCCAGATCAGGCGGGTCTCGGGCGCGTATGCGCTCTTCTTGACCCGTTTTCCCTTTGCCGATGTTTTTTTGTTCATACAGGGCCTCTTCTTTTCAACGTTTAAGCGTCGAAACAAACTTACCAAGAATTGTTTTCAGGTCGGGTGTTCCAATCTCTTCGAGCTCGTATGAAACGCGAACTGCCGGTTTGTTGAATGTGACGATTCGTGCGAGGTTGATGGGGGTGCCAATGATGACGGTATCGCATGGCACTTTGTTAATCGTCTCCTCGAGGTCCTTCACCTGTTTCTCGCTGTACCCCATAGCCGGAAGAAGGACACCGATGTTTGGATATGTTTCGAATGTTTTCTTGATCTCTCCGGTGCAATATGGCCTTGGATCGATGATCTCACGGGCGCCGAACTTGTGCGCCGCAACCGTACCGGCGCCAAATTTCATCTCGCCATGAGTAAGTGTCGGGCCATCCTCGATGACCAGGACTCTTTTTCCTGTGATGTGGCCGTTTTGCTCGGCGTAGACGGGGGAAGCTGCCTCGATAATCTGGGCGGTTTTGTTGACCTTTCGAATGTTTTCGCGGAGGGCGAAGACCGCCTGGGGTTCGGCCGAGTCGACTTTGTTGATGATAACGACGTCTGCCATTCGGAGATTAGTTTCACTTGGGTAGTACGAGAGCTCGTTACCGACGCGGAGCGGATCTGCAACAACGATGGAGAGATCCGCTTTGTAGAAGGCTGTGTCGTTGTTACCTCCATCCCATACAATGACATCGGCCTCCTGCTCGGCGCTATCGAGGATTGCTCTGTAATCGACACCGGCGTAAATGATTGTACCGTTGACGATGTGGGGTTCGTATTCCTCCATCTCCTCAATGGTACAATGATGTTTCTGCAGATCGTCGATGGACGCGAAGCGCTGGACCTTTTGTTCTTCGAGATCTCCATAGGGCATTGGATGTCGGATAGCCGCCACTTTGAGGCCCATTTCTGCCAGCAGGCGGGAGACTTTCCGGCACGTCTGACTCTTGCCGCTCCCAGTCCGGACCGCGCAAACCGAAACGACCGGCTTGCGGCTCTTGATCATTGTTCGCGATGCACTGAGAAGCTTGAAATGGGCGCCTGCCATCGATGCGCGCGAACCGAGACTCATCACATGCTGGTATGACACATCGCTGTAGGAAAACACGACTTCGTCGATATTGTGCTTCCGGATGAGCTCCTCGATGTCCTTCTCTTCATAGATGGGGATGCCGTTCGGGTACAGTCTTCCGGCAAGTGCTGCGGGGTATTTTCTCCCAGAGATGTTCGGAATTTGAGTTGCTGTGAACGCTACCACGTTGTAGAGCTCATTGTCGCGATAGATGACGTTGAAATTGTGAAAATCGCGTCCAGCTGCACCGATAATAATTGTATTGATCGGTTTCATTTCTGCCATACAAGCTCCTTCTCATCGATGAAGTTTCCTGGTTCCGGTTTAAGAGTTGTGAGCTCTTTCACAATTCTTCAAGTGCAGTTCATTCTTGCGCTGCCACCAAGCCCCTTCCGCAGCATTGGTTGCAAATCTACTCGGCATCGAACAACATAGTCAGCAAGGCCATCCTCACGAAGAGACCGTTTCGCGACTGACGGAAATATGCTGCACGGGTGTCGCGATCGACCGCCGGGTCAATCTCAACGGAGCGTGGCAGAGGATGCATAATAATCGCGTCAGATTTCATCTTCCGAAGCATTGCCGGATTGATGTCGTAGTCCGACACGGACACATCCTTGCTCTGGAGCCGCTCTCGGTCGATGCGGGTTTGATACACGACATCTACAAGTGGCAGCACTTCATCAGGATCCGAAGCGAGGTGGAACCAGACGTCACGTTCCTGCAGGTGGCTGATGATGTCCTGGCTGATCTGGAGTTCGGGAGGGGCAAGAAAGTACAGCTTCACCCGGTCGAACTTGCTCAGGAGATAGGCGAGCGAGCGCACGGTGCGCCCTGTGTCGAGCGCTCCAATCAATGCGACAGAAAGGCCATCGAGCGTATTGCACTCGTTGTAAATCGTATACAGATCGAGGAGTGCCTGCGTCGGGTGTTGTCCGCCGGCACCGTCTCCCGCGTTGATGATTGGAACATGAGAGACCGCTGCGGCGCGTTTCGCTCCACCTTCTTCGTTATGACGCAGGACAATGACATCGCAGTAGTCGGCAATGATACGGATGGTGTCCTCAAGCTGCTCGCCTTCGATCGCAGACGAGAAGGCCTTCGCAGACTCCGTGGAAAGTACTCGTCCGCCCAGACGGTACATTGCCGATTCAAACGAAAACCTGGTTCGCGTCGAAGGCCGGTAGAACAGCGTGGCCATGATTTTGCCATCGTAGTCGCGGGTTCCGCCGCGCTGGACGATCTTTTCCATTTGACGCGTCCGGCCAAACAGCTCCATCAGGTTGGGGACGGAGAACTGTTGCGATTGGATGACGTGCTGTAGTTTCATTCTTCCTGCCCGTGATCTGGTCTTGCTGTGATATGGGTGCCGGCTTTGCCGTGGATTGCTTCAATCAGTTGATCGGACGATGTAATGAAGACATCGTGTCCGCCGTTTCTGACAAAACGAATTGCAGCCTCGATTTTCGGCCCCATACTGCCTGCCGAAAACTGATTTTCCTTCAGGTAATGCTCCATCAGGTCTGCCGTTGCCCGCTTGAGGCCCCGCTGCGTTGGTTGTTTGTAGTTCAGATAGACCTGGTCGACATCCGTGCTGATCACAAAACAATCCAGGCCCAGTCCGGACGCGAGGACCGCTGAGGCCCGATCTTTATCAATGACTGCTTCCACCCCTGTAACGGAATGGTCTTCTCCGACGACAACCGGGATGCCCCCGCCTCCGAGAGCGATGACGATGATACCGAGGTCCAGGACCTGCCGGATGACTTCCAGCTCGAGAATCTCAATGGGTTCGGGAGAAGGAACGACCCTTCGGTAGCCGCGCGCGGCATCTTCAACCATTGTCCATCCGAACGCCCGCATTTTTTCTTCAGCCACTTTTTGGGTATAGAACGGTCCGATCGGTTTTGTTGGATGAGCAAAAGCAGGATCATCGGGATTCACGCGCACCTGGGTCAGAATGCACATCACCGGCAAGTAGAATCCCGCCCGCTGCAGTTCGCACTCAAGTCCGCGTTTTAGCATATACCCGATTTCGCCCTGAGTCGTTGCGACACAAACATCGAGCGGCTGAGAGTACGCTTCACCGGATGAACGCTCGGATCGGATGAGTGCCGCGCCAACCTGAGGGCCGTTGCCGTGGGTGACGACAACCCGCCATCCGTCAGCGACAAGCTGTGTGATCTTGCGAGCTGTCTGGTGCGCGTTGCGGAGCTGTTCCTCGACGGTTCCGCGCTCACCAACCCGAATAAGGGAATTCCCG
The DNA here is from genome assembly GCA_007280275.1 of bacterium. GTDB lineage: Bacteria > Bacteroidota > Ignavibacteria > UBA10030 > UBA10030 > UBA9647. The sequence continues at coordinate 12,079 of QYQB01000061.1, forward strand.
CCTACCGCTATCAACGCAGTTCGAGACATAGCTGTCCAGGTTATTTCATCAGTTGGTACATGACCGCTTTCTGCGCATGCAGGCGGTTCTCGGCTTCCTGAAACACGACAGATATTGCGCTATCGACAACTTCATCTGTGACCTCGTCGCCACGGTGCGCGGGCAGGCAGTGCATGAAGATCGCGCCGCTTTTTGCCTTTGCCATCAGCTGTTTGTTGACCTGGAAAGGGTGGAAGATGGCTTTGCGCGCCTCAATTTCGGATTCCTGCCCCATCGATGCCCAGACGTCGGTGTAGATCACGTCGGCATCTTTTACTCCTTCGAAGGGATCGTGGACGACTTCGATCCTTGCGCCGGTTTCTTTGGCGTCTTCCGTCGCATATTGGAGAGCGACCGGACTTGGTTCGTAGCCTTTCGGGCAGGCAATCGTAACGTGGGTTCCAAGCCGTGCCCCGGTGAACATCAGGGAATGCGCAACATTGTTGCCATCACCGACGAAACAAAGCTTAAGCCCTCTGAGATCACCTTTGACTTCCTGGATCGTGAGGAAATCAGCCAGCGCCTGACACGGATGCGAATAATCGGTCAATCCATTGATGATGGGAATGGAGGCGAACCTTGCCATGTCAACTACGATTTGATGAGAGAAGGTGCGAATCATGATTGCCTGAACCATGCGCTCAAGGTTCTTGGCGACATCGTGTATGGATTCACGCTTTCCGAGGCTGATCTCCATCGGCAGAAGACTTACGGAGAATCCTCCAAGCTGGTGGATGCCCACGTCGAACGTCACGCGCGTTCGCAGCGAAGGTTTTTCGAAAATCATCGCGAGCGTTTTGCCCTTTAGCGCTGATGCATAGTTCTGCGGATGAGATTTCATATCGGTGGCGAGTTTGAGAGTGCCAAGGATCTCATCTTGAGTGAAATCGCGTATCGTCAGAAAGTCTTTCTTCATCATTGTTGTGCTTCCTTGAATGTTTATGCACGAATGTTGATATTCATCGAGTAGTCCAGACAAGGCCCGTGAGGGGATTGAGGGCTGACTGCGCGGTCATCGGCTGAACCTCTTCCTCCCGGCAGGTCTAGCCTTGACTAACGTTCAAGTTCTATGCCAGGCGGCTGGTGCTGAGACGTGAACATCTTCAGAATGGCAGAAACGGTTTCACAATAGAAAGTTGATTGAAGTTAAGAATGCTTCCGACAAGAAGGTAGGTCTTTCCAAGAAA
>QYQB01000022.1 GCA_007280275.1 bacterium
CTTCACCGGCCCGCAAGAGCATTTCCCTGCGACAGCAAGTACACGGCAAACGATGCCAGCCAATGCTCGCCTTCATCGTTTCCGCTTGCCACGTGGGCAAGTCCATCGTTGGCATGCGTTTCAGCCGACTTGATGAGCCGGTTCCTCGCCGGTTCATTGAGGGGCAATGCAGATGCGATGCCCGTCATACACCAGGCGCGGCTGAGGTTCAGGCCGTCGAGGTGAACGATCTTCGGATCTGTCCGGTCGCTGACGACGGCCGGCTTGAGCAGATTCTCAGCGGTTCCCTTGACCAAGCCCGGCATGAACCGACGGAACCATTTCTCAAATTGATCTCTGTTCAGCACTCTCCGCATGAGGTCGGCCTCCATAAGACCCGGAGAAAAGAAGTCCTCACCGCCAGGTTCCCACGAAACCGGTGCATCCCGATCGTCGCCGTAATACGTGAGACTCCGCTCGACAAGCATTTTTTCCAGCGCTTCGTTCCTCACGTCGCGGGCATAGTCGAGCGCAAAGGCGATCCCAAATGCAGTGTTCGGATGAACGCCGGTTCGTATCGGGTACGTCTGCCTCGGCAGGAAGTCCATGTAGCGGGCAACGATCGCTTGTGTGAGAGGCTCAAGGTTGCGTGACCATTGCTGTCCCTGTGCATCATTCCAACCTCGCAGCTCTTGTGCAAGCTTCAGGAGCCATGCCCACCCATAGGTCCGCTCGAACGATTTCCGTCCAGGCTGATCCAGATATTGGACTTCTATGCGGACGTTCCGTTCACTCAAGTTGGCGTTCAAAGCCGCGCGTATCTGTGCGGCCTCTGGCAGATCAGGAAAGAGCCGGAGCAGGCGGATCAGCATCCAGTGTCCATGCACAGAAGAATGCCAGTCGTAGCAGCCGTAGAAGGCAGGATGCATCACCTGTGGAGTGAGGACATCCTTTTCATCGTTGACGACGTGGTCCGGCTTGTTGGGATACTCTCTTGAGATGCACCGAAGAGCCACGCTCGCGAAATTTGACGCAACAGCGGGCGTTAACTTTGACTGTCCCCAGGGAACGGACTTTTCCGGGGCTTTGGCATCTTGCGTGAGAGCTTGATCCGCTGCCATGGTAAGCAGCATGATCAGTAGAGAGACAAGCACGACCGCTCTGCGGTTATTCATCTCCATCTCCAGACGGGAAGATACTCCGGGCGATCCAGCGGCACCTACCCGAAGCCTTATCGTTTCAAAGGGGGATTTTCTAATTCGGGATAGGCACCCGAAATCACAAGCGGAATCTATTGTATCCCCCAGTCAAAAGCAATACAGACTCGATTCATCAGTGGCGGCAGTATAGGAATTGTCATTGAAATCTTCTTTGATTATCATGTCCCCGACATCACGTTCGCATCCCCACTCCAAGTATCCCGACCTCTCATTGCAGGACTGAAACCGCGTCGGGATCACCGATGAAAAGAGGTGCTCCTTGAAAACGACAACCGTTACACTGGTGATACTTATGGTTTCGACGCTGCTTACCGCCTCCGCTCAACGCCAACTCAAAGTCACCGGACTTCGATGCGAATACCGGACCGATCCACTGAGCGTGGATGCTGAGAAACCGCGATTGAGCTGGATCATAGAATCGAAAGAGCGCGGAGTGACGCAGACTGCATATGAACTGCTCGTGGCGAGCAGCATGGAGTTGCTCGATCAGGACAGGGGCGATCTTTGGGAGAGCGGGAAGGTCGCTAGCGATCAATCGATCCAAATTGTTTATGACGGAAAGGCGCTCCGCTCGCGGACGACCTGCTATTGGAAAGTGCGCATGTGGGACAACCATGGTCGTGCATCCGCGTACTCCAGACCTTCGATGTGGAGGATGGGGCTGCTTTCCAGATCGGACTGGAAAGCACACTGGATCGGACTCAACGGGGATACTTCACGCGATTTGCGTCCCTCTCCGTATGTCAGGAAAGAGTTCAACCTGAACAAACCGATGCACAGCGCGCAAGTCTACGTTACTGCCCGAGGGATGTTCATTGCAAGCCTTAACGGGAGGCGCATCGGGAATGATGTCCTTTCGCCTGAATGGACCGACTACCGCAAGCGCATTCAGTACATGACCTACGATGTGACGAATCAAGTGAAGGAGGGAAACAACTGTCTCGGGGTTACCATCGGCGATGGATGGTACAGAGGGTACGTCGGATTCGGCAAGCTCCCGAACAACTACGGCGACCAGACGAGCGCTCTTGTGCAGCTTCATCTCGAATTCGTAGACGGCACTGAGCAGATCGTCTGCTCCGACGCGAGCTGGAAAGGCGCATTCGGGCCTCTCTCCTTCTCCGACCTTCTGATGGGAGAGCGCTACGATGCCCGGTTGGAAGCGAAGGGCTGGAACACGCCCGGCTTCGACGACAACAAATGGCAGGCCGTTCAGGTGATGCCGGAAACCCAGGCACAACTCGTTGCGCTTCCGACAGAGCCAGTCCGCGTGACACACATCCTGAGACCGAAAAGAGTCACGGAGCCGAAAAAGGGGATCTATGTGTTCGATCTTGGACAGAACATAGCCGGTTTCTGTCTGCTGAAGGTTCGCGGTCCCGGCGGTACCGAAGTGACCTTGCGCCATGCCGAGGTGTTGAATCCTGACGGAACGATCTATACGGAAAACTTGCGCAGGGCAAAAGCGACGGATGTGTACATCCTCGAAGGCGGCCGGGAAGAAGTCTTCGAGCCCCAGTTCACGTTCCACGGATTCCGCTACGTGGAGGTCACCGGATACCCTGGCAAGCCGCGGCTGGATGCCATCCGCGGGTGCGTTGTGAGTACAGACCTCCCGTCTGCCGGCAGCTTCACATGCTCGGATCGTATTGTGAATCAACTCCAAAGCAATATTCTGTGGAGCCAGCGTGGCAACTTCATCAGCGTGCCGACAGATTGTCCGCAGCGCGATGAGCGCCTCGGCTGGATGGGGGACGCCCAGATATTCGTGCGGACGGCTGCGTTCAACATGGATGTTTCATCATTCATGACCAAATGGATGGCTGATGTTGAGGATGCACAGTCCCCTGACGGCGCCTTCATGGATACCTCACCGTTCATCGACAAGAACGGGACCTTCGGCGCTCCCGGCTGGGGAGACGCTGGCATCATCGTCCCGTGGAATGTCTATCGCTGCTACGGGGACACGCGGATCATCGACCGGCACTACGATGCGATGACCCGATGGATGCGATACCTCGCGGAGACGAATCCAAGTTTCCTGCGCAAGAACAGACTTAACAATAATTATGGCGATTGGCTCTCCATTAACGCAGAAACGCCGAAAGACCTTCTGGCTACTGCCTTCTGGGCCTACGACGCCAAGCTGATGTCGGACATGGCAAGAGCCATCGGGCGAACGGCAGATCATGACTCCTATCTTGCACTTTTCGATTCCGTCAAATCGGCATTTCAGCGGGCTTATGTTTCAGCGGATGGCCATATGCTGGGTGAGACCCAGACCGGCTACGTCCTCGCACTTGCATTCGATTTGATGGCTGAGAATCTCCGACCACGTGGGGCGCAATACCTCATCGATGACATCACGAAACGCGGAGGCCATCTCTCCACCGGTTTCATCGGAGTGAAGTACCTGAATCCGGTCTTGTCTGACAATGGCTACCTCGATATTGCGTACCAGCTTCTCTTTAACAAGACGTTTCCCTCATGGGGATATCCTATCCAAAATGGAGCGACAACGATCTGGGAGCGATGGGATGGATGGACTGCAGAAAAGGGATTTCAGGATGCGGGCATGAACTCATTCAACCACTACTCCATGGGGTCCGTTGGGGAATGGCTCTATCGGTACGTCGGTGGCATCGACCTCGATCCAGACGCAGTTGCATACAAAAAGATCGTCATACACCCTCGCCCGAACCGTGGCTTGAAGTTTGCGAAAACTGAATACTCTTCAATCCATGGATTGATCAAGACAGACTGGAAACTGGAGTCGGGAAAACTCAAGCTCGACGTGAGCATACCGGCCAACACGACAGCTCTCGTCTATCTGCCCACTACTGAACCAAAATCAGTTCGTGAGGGAGGGAAAACCAAGGTAGCAGATGTCAAGTATGTGCGCCAGGAAGAGGGGTGTGCGGTTTTCGAGGTTGGGTCGGGCACTTACAAGTTCGAGAGCTCGTGGAAGTAGCTTCAAGACCTCACTCTGGGACAGCTTGATCGTACGTTGCGCCCGTACGTCCGCACGAGCAAGCCTTCACCGCTGCTCTCAGAAATCTCCGGGCGCTGATACCTGCATCAAGCTATTTCAAGATGCCAAGCTTGTGCGCATCGTCCGAGGATGCGTAAGATGCTATGACCGCTTTGAAGACATGATCAGCCGCTCGTTGGGCGATGGGAAGACCGGTTCCTGACACGTCTGTGTTCATCAAGCGGAGGCAGGGAATTTGTATGAGGCTTTCTCGGCCACCTGCGAGTGCGGTCCCGACATCACGAGCGAGACAAGTCGTTCCCCGTCGCGGAAAAGCAGGCCAAGATCTTCGAGCTCCGCTACAACACCGTTGACATCCAGGAGGAGTGAATTGGCATCCTGCAAGATCCGGAGCGAGGTTGGGCGCTCGCACTGAGCTAGGATCTTCGATTGGGAGGGTCCAAGCCGATAGATCTTTTCAGGCTCTAGCCGCCCGTCGCGGATCGTGAGGCCCTCATCACCACCCGGCCCCTCCCTGTACAACCACGCCTGCTTTGCTACCCTCGCATGCCAAACTCTCATCAGCTCGTCGATTTCGTCGTAGATCCGTTGGAGACGCGGCGCATTCTCAAAGGGCCGTTCAAAGAAGTAACAGAAGTCCTCGATGTCGAAGCCGGTGCACTCCAGGTACTCGCGAGAGAACACAAGATCGTAGACCGGCTCCGCGGTCGCCCTCTCGATGCCGAAGTCTTGCGGTTGCGTCTGCAATGGAGCGTAGCGCGTGATCTGCACTGGCACACAGGTTGCTGGTGCAGCGAGATGAAAGAGCAGTGGGATCGCCGCGAGCGTCTGTTCGTATTCGATCACCTCGTCGTCGGGAAAACCATAAAGCAGGTTGTAGTATACGCGAACTCCGAGCCGGCGGCCCAGGAGCAGCGTGTACACGTTTTGAACCGCCGACACACCTTTGCGCATTTTACGCAGAACGTCCGAGTTAAACGACTCAATACCCGGCTGGACCTCCTCAAACCCAGCCCGCGCCAGAAGGACGAAGCGCTCTTCGGTGATATTCGCCTTCATCTCGCAGCTCAGGTGATACGGCGCCCCAAGCCGTGCCAACTCCGGCAACAATGTGTCGAAATACTTGTTTGGCAGGATGTAATCGGAGAAACGAAACGCGTTCTGCCCGTAGCGTTGTTGAAGCTCCGCCATAGTCGCCAAAACGTTTTTGGCATCCCGTGCGCGATAGGCCATATCGTCATCGTGGATGCCGCAGAACACGCAGTGGTGCTTGGCCCCCCACCAGCATCCGCGTGAGTTCTCGATCGGGAGGTTGCGAGGCTCCACATCAATCAAATGCTCCTTCGACAAGCGCTTGAGGTCGTCGAAAAAGTCGTCATAGTCCGGTGCAGGATTGGCATCAAGGTCAACCTGAACGGGAGGCGGCGCGGCAACTGGCTCGCCCGAGGGCGAGCGATACACAATCCCAGGGACTTGATCAAGCGGTATCTCGCCGGCGGCAGCACGAGCCAATCCAATAACGGCCACTTCGCCCTCTCCGTCGCAGATCGCGTCTATCCAGGGGCTCGAGCGAAGGATCATTTGCGCAGTCGGTGTCCTGACCGCGTAACCACCGAGAACACACATCTTCTGTGGTGCCCGCTCCTTGACCATCCGCGCCAACGCCAGCGAGGCTATGGTCTGGTCAAACATACAGGTGAACCCGACGAGACTCGACTCGTGACGTGCGATCTCATCGGCCCATACTTCCAGCCAACCTGGCAACACCTCGTTGCGCAGGTGCAACAGCATTGAAACCACGCCTTCCGATCCACCGAACCGTTTTGGGTCAACCTCCCCCTTATCGAGCAACTCCCGCACCTTCTCCCGCAGCCAACGCTGCTGCAGATTGGTAACCACCGGATCCAAAGTCCCGCTGAAGAGAAAGTCATTCAGCGCGTAGACCGTCGCAAGCGCGTTGTAGGTATGAGCCTGCAGGTGCTGCAGCAGGAAGAGGTGCAAGTGCAAAACGCGGCAACGAATCCCCTCACGATCCAACACCGCTTTCAGAAGTCCAAGACCGAGGCACGGCTCGGTCAGCGACGTCCAAGGCATGCTCACGAGCAGGACCGAGGATGTACTGCCGACCGATTGATCGCTGTGCGTCATCCCGCTATCCCTTCCTTAGAATTTCACGAGGCCGGACCGATCCCTGATCATCTCGTCAACGGACTTACTCGTGACTGCGATGGTCACGGCGATGATGCCGAGGATGGCGATGCCCACAAGCGCGACAGGCCCGGCAGCGACGCTGCCCCCCCGGTCGACGAATGCCGCAGCAGCTCCACCAGCGACCAGTCGCTCCAGCGCCGTATCGCTCAGTTTGAATTTCAGAGCGAGTGACACTTCGTAGGGCCGGCTGTACCAAGAATCCAAAAAGCGCCCGTCCTTGGCGACTTTGTGGAAAAACCCGATGATCTCCCGGTCGGTCTTGTCCTTGACAGCAGCCAGTTTCGATGGCGCCAGGAACTGCAAATCCTTCACACTCTTCTTCGAGAGAGTGAGACCCAGTTTCTTGGCCGTTTCCTCCGGCTTTTCAAACACGTTTGTGAGCTCGACCTGATTGTCCCGTGCCTGCCGGACGAAGTCGATAAGATCTGTCTCGATCAAGCCGGCAGCGATGAGGTCGGGAAGCGAAGGCATCGGTCGAGGCGGCCAAGGAAGAGGTATCGGTGGCTTGCCGGTTGAGCCGCATGTGAAACCGCCGTCGTCATCCTGAAAGATCAGCGACCGGTTGGCATCAAGCGGCCCCACAACCTGTTCAACCTGCGTCACCGCCAAGTTGCAGAGGCTCGTGGCCAGCTTGGCAATCTTGCCGCGGACACGCTCGTCACGCGCTTCTGTGCTCGCGTTCACCATGGACGAAGCGGATTTCAAACTCAGCCTGATGGCCGGATCGAACGGAGGGATCGGCCGCACTCCGTTTTCCGTAATGATCAGACCGCCCCCATCGCCACCGCCAAATAGAATTACTGTCTTCATGTTACGTTTCTCCTTTGAATCTCCAGAGTTAAGGGGACAGTTGACTATTTCGGGTTCGTGTCCCCCATACGAACTTGAACACCTGTTGCAGTTGGAGCTACACTGATGAGCACCGCCGCATGAGTGAACCCTGAACGAGACCAATTCTCCTCTGGCCACTAATTCCTGCCCAGGCATGCTCGATCACGTTAAGCGACTGGTTTGAACAACTCACATCCAATTCCTTCTATTCCTCAGAGCCGATCGATTTTGAGAGATATGGGCATTCTTCACTAACAAATCTACGTACGAATGGGATTGGTCGAATACCAACCTCTCGAACCGATTCAATCCGAACACAAGACAAAGACGTTCGGTTCCCTGGAAAACGGTTCCGATGTTTATCCACTTATTGTTGCAACCCAAAGACGACTAATGTGCCTTGATTGACCATCGGCTGCCCCGGAATATGATCCAAGATATTGCGGGCCAGAATTGGGGGCTGGGCATGCGGGTATGATCGTAAGGATATCGACGAGTCAGGGCGTTGGCGAGGAGCGAAGGTTGGAGGGTGAACCATAAGCGAGCGGAACGATGTAGCTTCAGAAAGGGCTGAAAGTGCCCGAACGAAAGCCTAGGCGGAAGCAGTTGTGGTTGGACGATGCAAGTTTCCCGGTCCATCCGCTTGCGGTTAGGCCCCGATTCAACGAGGCCTCAGGCGCTACTCAATCTTCACGAAATACTAAGGCACGGGCCATCATTGAGTCATCTGGAGTAACGGCACTCATACAGGCGACAGCTTGTTCGTGCGTTGCGACCGTACGTCCGCACGGGCAACCCTTCACCGCTGCTCTCAGAAATCTCCGGGCGCTGATACCTGCGTCATGCTATTTCAAGATGCCGAGCTTGCGCGCATCGTCCGACAGATTCAAGCCTTCCACATAGCCTCCCTCGTGGGCGCCGAAGGCGCCAAAACCCCCGCCCGGACCGAACACGATGCTTTCGAGCGGCACCGGCAGGTTCAATCGAACGGGCGAGCCCCATGCGGGTACCGGCTGCGTCCTTGCATTGTCGATCCATGTCACTGCTCGCGCCTCCATCGGGCCGTCACTGCCGGTGCTGTTGCTGCAGCCGCTAAGCAGTGCCACCAAGATGATCCCCACAATCCAATTTGGGCTTTTGTGTAACATTATGATCTCCCCTGCATTCTCCCGCAGGTTATTGATTGGCGTGCCGGCACAAGTTCATTCAGGGCGTATTTTGCACGGACCGCCCTTCAGCATCGTGTCGTGTAGCTCAGCTAGACTCGATGAGAAAGAAGATAATCCATCGCCCCTCTTCATCCTATGGTCTCCTTACTCACCAAAGGAGGGGGCGACGGTTTTCCATTCGCCCTGCACCGTCGCGGCATCGCGCTTGACGCGCCGCCCCCCCGAGGCATGAATCAGGATGCGCGTGTAATACACCTCTTTCTCCAGAGCCTGCAGAAGCTCCGCCACGTCTTCGTTCCGGAGCTCGCGTTTCCCTTGCCCTCCCTGTTGCGCTGATTCCTTTGCGCTTACCTCTTTCGTCTTCTGCTCGAGAGCATCCGAACGCTTCTTCCAGGCGGCCAGTTCCGGATCGCCCATCATGATCTGATCCAGTTCGGGCTGAATTTTTTTCCGGGCATCCTTGTCTCCGGTGCCCCGCATCTGCGCCGCTTTCAACTCAACCATCTGATACTGGCGCCGCTTTTCGGGCTTGCGGGCCCAGATCTCCCTGAGCTCTTTTCTCATGGCGTCGCGTCTGGCATCCATCTCATCCTCGCTGGATCCACTCGCGGCGGACGGCGTAATCAGGCGCAGACGCATCTCCTCGCGCTTCTGCATCGCTACGGAGTTGCCGTCCACGTTCCTGAAAAACCCGCTCAGCATCGCCAAATGCCGGTTGTAATGGAGAACGAGCTGGGCCGGATCCAGATAGACGTTGCCATAGATCGCCACAAAAGGTTTTGTTTCTGAGCTCAGCGCAAGTGGGCCAAGCACCTCATAGCCTATCACCGCTTGCCGGCCCGTGTCGTCCGCGTGCATGTGGACCCTCTTCAACCCGGCCATGACAGCAACGGCATTTAAATACGAGGGAACATCGTCCGCACCTGTTGTCTGATAGTACTCCACC
>QYQB01000300.1 GCA_007280275.1 bacterium
AGGATCGCCATTCCAGATGACGAAGTCGGCGTCTTTTCCGGGCTCAAGCGATCCGACCCATTTGTCGATCTTCAACTGCTTTGCAGGATTGATCGTAACAAAGTCGAACGCCTCCTCTTCAGAGAGCCCGTATTTGATGGCCTTTGCCGCCTCCCAGTTGAGGCGACTGGCGAGTTGATCGTTGTCGGAATTGTACGAAACGACAACGCCCTGGCTGCGCATCAAGGGTCCGTTCCCGGGAATTGCGTCCCAGGCTTCCATCTTGTAGGCCCACCAGTCGCTGAAGGCGCCGCCGCCGACCCCGTGTTTGGCCATGGCATCGGCCACCTTGTAGCCTTCAAGCGCGTGCTCAAAGGAGGCGAGCCGGAAACCGAAATCTTCGGCAACGCGCATGAGCATAAGCATTTCATCCTGCCGATAGGCATGCGCATGAACCTCCCGCTTCCCTTTAACGATTTCCAGCAGGCAATCGAGTTCGAGGTCCTTCCGGGGCGGGATCTTTGTTTTATCCTTTTCCCACGCTTTCCCTGCTAATTCATAGTCGAGCGCTGCGTTGAAACGGTCGCGGATCAGTTGTTCGACTCCCATGCGCGTCGATGGATAGCGCGGCGCCGTTCCTCTCGGAGGTGTGAAATTGCTCTGTTTTACGTTCTCACCGAGGGCGAACTTGACTCCTGGAGGTGCTCCGGCCATCAGCAGATCTTCTGTCAGACCGCCCCACCGCCACTTGACGATGGCGTTCTGTCCGCCGATCGGATTGGCCGATCCGTGGAGAACCTGCGCCATGGTTGTGCCGCCGGCGAGTTGACGATAGATCCACATGTCGTCCGGATCAAAAACATCTTCGATGCGCGTTTCGCATGTAATGGCCTGTCCGCCTTCATTGATACTCGCTGCTGCAGTGTGCGAGTGGCTGTCAATGATACCGGGACTGACGTGTTTGTTCGTCGCATCGATGATGGCGGCGTTGGCTGGAGCTGCGAGGTTCATGCCGACCTTTGTAATCTTTCCCTTCGTCACGAGAACATCCGCATGAACGAGTTTTCCCTGCGGACCTTGAGTCCAGACTGTTCCGTTCTTTATGAGGATAAGCTCAGGTTGTTCGGGAGGCTTGCTCCTGCCGTACTCGACAGGAGGAAACGTCACGGACGAAGCGGCCATCTCGGGTTTTTTGGGCTTCGTCGTATCCGGCTCGTCACGTGCTGGTTCTTTTCTGATGGCCGTCCAATTATATGAGGAACCGTCAGGTGGGTCGACGACGCCGAACATTTCCTTGTCATTCGCCGTTGCCGACATGGTCACGGTGCCCGGGATGTTGATCGAATCGGCGGCGAAGGTCATAGCGACGCGCCTTCCGCTGAGTGTCACAGTCGCAAACCGCAGTTCTTTTCCTCTGAGGCGCAGTGAGCCGCTCGGTTTTTCGCTCTCGCCTTTCAGGGTTAGCGTGCCACTGTCGAAGTCGGTTTTGAAGTCCCAGACGCCGCGAACATCTGCTACCGGAGGGGCTTTGACCTCGTAGCGTTTCCCATCGATCCACACTTCCTGGACCTTTGTTTTCTCGCCAAACAAGTCGCCGTCTGTCACCACCATATTGGCCACCTTGCCGGGCTCGAGCGAGCCGTACAACTTGTCGACGCCGATCCACTTTGCCGGAGTCGTCGTCAGTGCGGTGAGAGCCGCGTCCGGGGTCAGTCCGCGCTCGATGGCCTTGCGGGCCTGAGCAAGAAATGTCCCCGGATCTTTGAGCTGAGCTGATGTAAGGGCAATCGGAATGCCGGCATTCTGCAGGCGTCCGGCATTTTCCGGCGCGGCATCGTAGTGTCGAAGATCTTCCAGCGTCAAATTGACGGCCTCTTCCGGTGTCTCGACAGCTGGGGCTTCTGGAAAATTCAAGCTCACGATGACCGGGGCTTTCGCTGCTTTGATTGCCTCGATGCGGCGATACTCAAATCCGCTTCCGAGGACCCACAAGTTCAAGCTGAATTCTTTTCCAATCTTTACAGCACGAAGGAAATCGAGATCGCTGGCAACATCCATGATAACCGGCATCCGTGTTTGCACAGCGTCGGCAAGAGCCGCAAGAGCGATATTTGCCTCGGGTCGGGCTTGTCCGGCCGGGCTCTTTGCATACGAATCGTGAGCCTTCCGGTACCAGTCGGCGTCATAATACATCTGGCGAATGAACGCAATGATTCCCATGAGGGAATTCGGGTAACCGCTTTGAAAGCCGCCCGATTGTTCGAAGCTGAGGTTTTGGGCAACCGTTCGTCTCACCACGAGATCGGAAGCCGGGCCGTCGCCGAGATCGACAAGGGCACTCGTTCCGCGGAAGATCCCGCGCTGAGGTGTTGCCACGGCAAGTGTAAAACCCTGGGAACGGAGTTTTTCAGCAGCCTTCGAATCGGGAACAAATTCCTTGTCGGCAGCATAGTCGGCCTGCATTCGGGCATTCCAATGAGCTGCGCCCTTTGGTTTCTCGGTTGGCTGAGTCGGCTGTGCGGAGAAATCGAACGGCGAACCTCCCTGAGCCTGTGCCGGTTTCGGTAAACCGATGTCAGAAGAAAGCTCAATCAAGCCCGGGTAGATCGTGCGGCCTTTCAGGTCCCAGACACGCGCGTCCGCGGGTGGCGCGACCTTGTCGCCGCCGGCTTCGATAGAACCGTTGCGAATCACGAGTGTTCCCTGCGGAATGATCTTGCCCGGGGCGACAACAATCCGCGCATTGGTGAATGCGTGAACAGTGGGGGTATTCTCCCGCAGCCCGGTAGTTGGAACCGTTTGGGCGGACGTCCATTGCACGGCTGTCGCGAGCAGGAGAAAAAGAATACAGCATCGCTGAATCATGGATCCTCCTGAATGAGGGTGAGTTGAGACATCGTTATAGGAAATGGAATAGTTGTCGAATTGTTTGTGGTCGAAAGCGATTTGGTTGGGTAAGAAATCCGACCTCAACAAGGCAGTTCCAGTAAGAGATCGGACTTCTACTGGTTCACATTGCTACAATACAAAATCCAATTCGTACATTCTATAGTGGGATTCCTTCATGCCGAGCCGCTCATACGTTTGGCGCGCGCGGGTGTTGTTCTCTTCGACATAGAGCCTGAGTCCGCAGACGTTCGTCTGGCTTCTTGCGAGAGAAAGAATGTATTCGTAAAGAGATTTGAAAACGCCCTTCCCCCTTCCCTCCTGCGTGACATAAACACTCTGGATCCACCAGAACGTACCATTGCGCCAGTCACTCCATTCATAAGTGATCATCGTCTGGCCGACGACGGCGCCGTCAGCTTCGGCTAGGAAATAGAGCCCTTTTGATGGATCACTGAGGATTGCCTCGACGCCTTTCTGAAGCAACGCCTGGTCGAGCATTTTGTTTTCGGTTTCTGCCGCCATCAGTGAGTTGAAGCGGGCGATGACCGGAGCATCGGCGATAGTTGCTTGTCGGATAGTGATTATCATGGCTCTTGTGGAAAAAGCCCAGTGAGAAGTCCAACTTCTCACCGGGTGTGTTCCTGGAAGAAGTCGGATTCTACCAGCCCATGCGCTCGCGCAAGGCTGTGATGTGAGCAACGTGATGTTGTCCGTGCCATGCGTAGAGCTGCAGAAGCCGGTCAAGGTTCATGATTCCATTTTCAGGGTGGATAACCGTTTTGGCGAAATCGGCCGCACCTAACGAACGAAGAAATATCGCCCAACGATGGTGAAGAGATTCCAGCAGCGTCAAGGAGGGTTCGATGGGTGACGATTTTGCGTCGACAAGTTCCGCCCACAAATGCTCTTTGTATGGCTTGATAGTGGGTTGATCCTCGGTAACCGCCAGCTTAAACCGAATATAGGAATTAAGATGGCTGTCCGGCACATGATGAACAACCTGCCGGACCGTCCACCCGCCGGGGCGGTATGGTGTATCAAGCTGCTCCTGCGACAGCTTGCGGACGGCTTCCCGCAGTTTCGCCGGCGTATCGGCTATTTCTTGTATCAACGCATTGCGTTCAGAATCTGAGATCGTCGGCTTTGGTGAAAATTTGCCAACAGGGTAGCGTACGTCCGTCATGCGAAATCCTCCTCACGGTTCTTTCCACAGAGAATACCACGGTATGAATTGAAGAGCAACTACTTGATCATGCGCGCATAGATGAAACCGGCACACAGCAATTGAACAAGCGAACTCAGAAGCCAGGTGAGTGACATTGCCAGAGAGACCGGAAAACTACTGTAGCTCATGAGAATGCCCGGAATGGTCGAGACGATCCAGAACGAACGCGCGAACCTGCTTCCCCGGATCCATAAGCTTCCGCCTCCGAGCACATCCTTCGTTTTGTCCCAAACCCAGGCGAGCGCAATGCCAAGGAAGAAGGGGTAGAGGAAGTAGAGAGACATGATCGGATCGGACCAGGGACGGAAGAGATTTGTGTTTTCGTACTCTTTCGCAACCGACGGTAGTGCTGCGTGTGCCAATATGCCGATAGCCATCGCGAGAACGAGCATGGCGAATCCCGCGACGAGACCCGCAACGATGATGTTCTTCATGGTTGTTCCTCCTTATTGAGAAACGAATTATTTCGCCTCGAGGCAGACGACTGTTCCGTCCAAATCGCTCGCGATCACGCGATGGGCGTTCAGCGGAACAAGCGTAGGTACTATTGTCCCCCCGATGCGGTACTTCCAGAGAATAGTTCCTGTCGTTCCGTTCAGCGCGTAGATGAGTCCGTTCTTCGTCCCGAAGAACACGACACCGTCTTTCTCGATGGGCATGGAAGGATCGATGTCGTAGCCGTAACCGCAATTGACGACCCAGAGCGGATTAAAAGAACTTGATGTGGGGGAGAACGCAATCACGGTATCGGTCATGCACCGAGCGTAAATCCGGCTGGCGTCACCGGAAATTCCGACCGTTTCCCGAACCTGAAACCGCTTCGTACGCCAGATCGTCTCTCCCGTCGACGCATCGATAGCTGTAAGATAGCGATCTGGTGCCGCAACAAATACCTTTCCATCGGCAGCGACAGGCCAGCAAGCAGCGGGGGAGAACAAAACGCCGGCATTCCCATTTGACCACTTCCATACCAAAGAACCCGTTTCCGCATCGAGGGCGTAGAGGTACGTGTCCCAGGCGCCAAGAATTACTTTTCCTTGGTACAAGAGCGGCCGCGTTTCCACAAACCCGGGTATTCCGCGGTATTCCCATTTCACGGTGCCAGTCTTCAGGTCAAGAGCGCGAAACAAAGTATCGCTTCCGCCGATGTAGACCGTCCCTCCGTGGATCGTCGGAGCGGCGACGACCGGAGCCCCGGTTCGGACTTTCCATCTTGTCTTCCCGGTTCGAATATCGAAACAGTAAATGAACTTGTCGGAAGAACCGACAACAACCCTCCCGTCAGCGGCATCAGGCGATGAATAGACCGTGCCGCCGGTCTTCTGCTTCCAGAGAAGCTTGCCATTGTTCAACGAATAGCACGAGACGATGCCGGCACTGTTTCCAACCACCACGTACTCTTTCCACACAGCGGGAGTTGAAGCAATCGTCGATCCTGCTCGTACCGCCCATCGCACCTTCACATTCTTGAATTGCTCGTTCAAGGCGAAATCCGGCCGTTGGTACTTCGTCGTATCCGTTGAATAGTCTTTCCTGCCGAGGGGAAGCTTGTGCCAGGATTTTTTCAGTTCAACTCCCGGGACACGCTCTGAAAAATATACTGTATCCGATTTCACGTCGACGATAGCGTAGCCACCCAAAGGTTTTCTTGCGCGCAAGTTTGACCGGCCCATCACTCCCGGAAGGCCCTCAAAATTCATAGTTCTGTTGCCATGGCCATGACCCACAAGAACCGCCTGAACGTTTGTTCTTTTCAGACGCTCTGTCACTTCGTACCAGTTATCAATTTCCGGATCGAGCGGGTAATGAGTGATGAAGAATAGAGGTTGGGATTTCGTGTTTCCGGACTCGAGTGTGACGTCCAGCCAGCGGAGATCCTCGGCGGAGAAGTGCCCGTCTCCCATCTTCATGATCGGACCCTGGTGCATACCGATGAACCGGTAGCCCCTGTGCTCAAAG
>QYQB01000239.1 GCA_007280275.1 bacterium
GCATTGTTCTTTGGAATTGAGTTCAGCGCTTCCTGAATCGTCCGGAACATTCCGCTCCCGTCTGCAGCAACAATAATCTGAGCGCGTTCTCCGGCAATGCTGCCCGAGGAACAGAACAGGAACAGGGCGAGAATTGGAACGATGCGGTTCATTTGGTTCCTTACGCTCTTTATCCTTGTTTCTTGACCTGCGGAACGAGATCCGACAGATCAGCAATGCGGACCGGTTTCCCGGAATCGATGCTGTTGCGAGCCGCAACTCCGATGAGGACAGACATTGCCCCGTCACGGACATTTGCAGCCTGCTGGAAAGTGTCCAGCGCTGCTGGATTGCGGAATATCTTGTCTTTCATCAGCGGATCCCCTCCGTAATGATTTTCCTCAATACGGGGGAGTTTGATGAATTCCGCTTTCCCGAAGTTATCGGTCACATGGATCTCGTCAAAGTCTTCCATCGGCCACGGCTGCCGCTCGTGCATCCAGAAGTCCATCCTTCCCTTGGTGCCGTTGAATGCGATGCGAAACCCCTCGTACGGCGAATAGGTGGTGAGGGAATAGCTCACCTGGACTTTGTTTGCGTATCGGATCTGCACTGCCATCTTGTCGAAGATGTCGATGTCTTCCTTCCACACGCATCCATCGCGGGTGTAACCGTCATACTTCTCGTTGTCGGCGTAGAGCTGCATCAGCCGATTGTCCTTTGTGAGGTCAAAAAAGAACTTACATTTGTCCTTGTGGGGACACGGACGGCAATGTGTGTGTCGGAATTCATGGTTCTTACCGTAAAATTCAAGCGCGCCAAATGCATGCACTTCCTCCGGATCGGAGTCGATCCACCAGTTCAGGAGATCGAAATGATGCGAAGCCTTGTGATTCAGAAGTGTCCCGGAACTCTCCCGCAGACGGTGCCAGCGGCGGAAGTAATCAGCGCCATGATAGACATCCAGGTACCAGTGAAAATCCACTGATGTCACCCGTCCGACCCGTTCCTGCATCAGCATGTCTTTGATTTTTGCTGCCGTCGGCGGGTATCGATAGTTGTGCGCCATGATCAGTTTGTTCTGCGATTTCCTCGCCGCGTCCAGGATGACCTTGAGCTTTTGCTCATTCGTCGTCATCGGCTTCTCAGTGATTACATCACAGCCCATTTCAAGAGCTTTTGCGATGAACGTGTGGTGCGTCCCGTCAACCGTCGTCACGATGACCGTTTCGGGCTTTGTCTTCGTGATCATTTCCTCAAAGTTCGTGAATGTGGGGCAGGAGGCGTTGAGCATTTTCTTCGCGGTCTCAGCACGCCCCGGGTTGATATCGCAGAGACCTACAAACTCGACGATGTCTCCATAGTCCTTCAGGACACTCGTCCCCCACATACCCGTTCCCCGGTGTCCGGTTCCGACCATTGCAAGCCTGCGTTTTGGCGAGTGCGTTTTTGAAGTTACAATTCCTGGCATCTGGTTCAGAAGCACGGCACCTGCCGCAGCTTTCGCCGTCGAAACAACGAACTCCCGCCGCGTTAATGAATTCTCTGAACTCATCGTGTATTCTCCCTGATAGTCTATTTCGTCAAGATCAACTTGATGGTTTTCGAAAACTGTCCTGCCTGCAAACGTGCAAAATAAACTCCACTCGGCAGCGTGTTAGCATTGAAATCGATCCGATATGATCCGGTCGGTTGTTCACTGTCTACAATCCTGGCAACTTCCCTCCCGAGAGCATCATAGACCTTCAGCGTCACAACGCTGACCGCTGACCCCTCGACCCCCAGCCCGTCGGCGGTCTGTCGGGCGCTCGGGGCCGGCACCTGATAGCTGATAACTGTTCTCGCGTTTCCGCCAAAGGCGGATCCGCCTCCGGCGGAGCACGGGTTCGGATAATTCTGTTCGAGTCTGAACGCCGGAGCCACCTCCCGGTGTTCACCGATCACCGTCAACGGACCACTTTCAAAGGCCCCCAGGTCAGGTGCACGACCGCTGTACGGCAATCCGACACTGACACCGGCATCAATCATCGGACTCGTCGGCGCAAGGTGCAGGAACGCTATGTCGGGCAAGCTCCCATCTGCTTTTCTTGGCCCACGTACACCCGCCGTATCGACTGTGACAAAATCTGCATTCGAGACGCTGAAAGGGCTCAGCCAGCTGTTCGTTTGTTGAACGGCGAAGCCCCCCAGTGAGCCATAGCTCCCCAGCGCGACACAATTGACAACAATGAGTGCTTTGCCCGAATCGAGTGCACGACTGACGCTGTAGTTGGTGCCATTTCTATACGCTGTGCAATTGGTTACGGTCATCGATCCCACATTGTTGTTTTGGTCGAACCCCTTGACTCTGTTGTCAAATGCCAGACATCTCTTGAGAATCATGTTGTGCTTCAGATGGTCTGCGTTGCCATTGTCCCCGCCGCCCATCTTGAATCCGTTTCCGTTGCCACTGCTTGCAGTACCGTCCTTCAGATAACCGTTGTTGAAACTCCAGCAGTTTTCCAGAGTCGTCGTTACATCGTTGGATGGCCGCAGATACCCATCCCAGCCATCATCTGAATTCTGCCAACATCTACAGCCATAGAAATAGTTGCCTGTACCAACATCCAGTTTCGGTGAGAATCCGTCGGCATTTCCCTGCCCGGGATCCACATTGTAGTACGAATCACAGTTGATGATTCTGTTGTTCGAGGCGCCGCTGCCCAATTGCAGGCCGGTATCCCTATTTTCGAAAAGAGCACAGAAATCAACCGTGTTGAAGGAGCCGCTGATAAACATCCCGTTGTCACCCGCTCCTTTGATGTCAAATCCTTTAACGGTCCAGCGACTTCCTGACAACTGGATTCCTCTGTTGCTGCCCGAAACTGCCATCGATGAAAAATCAAGAAGAGGCCGTTCGCCGGAATATGCCAGCAGGAAAAGACCATTAGTGCTTGTGCCGCTCCTTGTGAGGCTGATTGTCGTGTTGAGAAAATGAGTTCCCCCGCGTACCAGAATAGTGTCTCCGGCGGCAACGACGGAGTGGGCCTTCACTATCGTAAGGAAGGGCTGGTCGAACGTACCACCAGCCGCATCGCTTCCTCCGGGAGAAACAAAGTACGTCTTGGCACTCGAGGACACGGGAAGAAATATCGTAATGAACCACGCTGACGAGATGGCCAGAATCAAAGTGCTGCTGCTATGGTGCTTCTTTCTCATGCTCAGGTCAATACCCCTTCTCTATTTCAGAACGATCGCTTCTGGCTTGACATCCGGACCGAGCTTAACGTCCTTCTTCGCTTTCGCGGCGTCAGACTTCAAGACTTGGACATTCTCTGTACGAGATCCAGTAGCAAGAATGAACAACTCTGGCCTTGTTGAGGTCACGACCTGGTCGAGATGTATATTCTTTCCATCCTTGACGGTAAGGACCGGACCAGTTTTGAAATTCAACCAGACATTGTTCAGCGTGAATCCATCGGCGTCTTCCATCTTCATCGCTTCATCGGACGTAATGGAGATGTTTTTCAGAGAGATTCCCTGAATCGGCGCCTCAGCAAGTCCGCGGACAAACATGGCGTTTTTGGCCCCGTCGCAGACGATGTTCCTGATGTCGAAATTCCGGAAGTACGGGATCTTCGCTTTCGCGGGATCGAAGTCTGCATTGCCTTCGTAGAACATATCAAACAGAATGGCTGAAGTCGCAATGTCCTTCATCCGGATCCCGTCGATGTAGATATTCTCCACCTTACCTCCCCGATCGCGAGCCGACTTGAACCGGAGGCCGATGTCCGTTCCGATAAACGTGCAGTTCCTGACAGAGATATTGCGGATGCCTCCATCCGTGTTGCTACCGATCACAAAACCGCCGTGGCCGTGGTAGACAATGCAATCGGCGATGACGATATTCTCGAGCGCAAACTCCCGATTCTTAACGACACTCGATTTCATGCAGATGCCGTCGTCCCCCGCATCCAGCACATTCTTGTAGAAAAGAACATTTCTGCACGCACCGATGTCGGCTGCGTCGGTGTTCTGTCCCCACCAGTTGTTGATGACGGATGTGTTGCGGATGACGACGTTCTCGCAATCCGAGGGATGCAGTGCCCAACCCGGGGTATTCGTAAACGTCGGACCGTCAATGAGCACCTTGTTGCATCCCACCAGGTCGACCATGGTCGGACGGAGAAACTCCCTCGCTCCAGCAACCTCTTCCGGGGTCGGCTTCTTGCTTCCCTTACGGAGATTCTTCAGGTATTCCTCTCCGTTCATCGCCTCCTCGGAAGGCCACCACATCTTGTCGTCAGGAGTGACGACGCCCCCAGAGGCGACCAGGTCCTTCCACTGTTTGGCTGTGAGCTTCTCTTTCTTGATGGGACGCCAGTAGTGCCCGTTCCCATTGAATGTCCCCTTGCCCGTGATTGCGATATTTGTCAGGCCCTGGCCATGAATTGGAGATGTGACACGGCTTCCTTTTTCAGGCATCGGGTACTCTTCGAACCTTGGACTGAAAAACACGAGTGCGCCGGTCTCGGCACGGAGCTCGATGTTGTTGGCAAGCCCGATTGGTCCCGTGAGCCACATTCCCGGAGGTATCACAACGATCCCCCCTCCCTTTTTCGTGCACGCCCGGATCGCATCGTTTATCGCTTTCGTGTTCATCGTGTGCCCATCGGCGACAGCTCCAAAATCCACTATACTCACCTGGTACGCCGGAATTTGCGGCAGTTGGATTTGCGGCATCGGGAATGGCAGGTTGGAAGTGTATGCCGCAATCTCCTGTTCAAGAGAAGCGGATGACTGCGCTTCAATCCCGCGTGTCAGCCCGAGACTCATCACAACGAGAATGACGATTCGCATTCTGCATTTGAAGTTCATGCTGCATCTCCTCCGATAGTATCGAAAGCATCGCAAAAGCACTTTTCGAAAAATAACTTGTCATTCCCGCTTGTCTTAAGCGGCCAGCCCGCCTCGATGCTCTATGAGGCTGGCGGGGAATCCACACAGCGCATTCTGGACTCCCGACAAAGACATTCGGGAGTGACACGATATATGAGCGAGGTGCTTTTCAATCATCGTGGGAACATCTCACCCGCGTCAGTTCTCCAGCCGTTCGATTCTAAACCAATCGACATCAGTATACCCGGACTTCTCGGTTGCATCTGACCCCGAAGCAAACACCCCGACTTTTGCTCCCACCCATAGCCCCTCCCGGGCAGTGAAGGTCTTTCCCAGAGGGCGAAAGGTCTTGCCGTCAATGCTGTAGCTAAATGAACAAAAGACTCTCGGTATGATTTCTGTTGCGCTCTCCGGTCGTACTTCGACACGGACGTAGATTTCCGATCCTGAAGCATCGACCGAAGCCGTGGTCTCTTCCTGAGATCCTTTGTCGGCTTTCGTGCAAACGATGTGTGAGATCGTATACC